>CAMBPV010000098.1 GCA_945869695.1 Prosthecobacter debontii | reverse complement strand
GAAAAGAGACGTTCCGTCGTGGTCTTTGGCGAGGAGATGGCCCAGACGAGGGATGCGCTGAACAAGCCGATGAGGAGCCCGGCCGCCATCGCGGCGATGGGGCGGCTGATCCAGGGGATACGTTTTGGTTTAGTTTCGCCGCTGAAGCCGTAGCCATGCTGAAAGGCTTCCTGCCGAAAGCGATCGTGCAGGGCCATTGAGCGGAGTTGGGTCTCGACAAAAATTTGGCGTTTTGTGGGATCATCGCGCATCGCAACCTCGAACGCAGCGAGATCATCGGACGTGAGCGTGCCGTCCTGATAGCGCATGGCTTGAGCGAGAAAGTCGTCGTTGTTCATGAGGCCGATTGGGCTTGCTGTTGATTACGGATGCAGTCGCCGAGGGTTTTGTGGAGGCGGGCGAGCGCTTGATAGATGGTTTCGATCTTGCGACCCATGATGGCGGCCACGTCAGCGCAGTTGCGCCGCTCGAAGTAGCGAAGTCGCAGCAATTCACGGTTGTTTGGGGTGACTTGTTCGATGCAGTTTCCCAGTGCTTCCTGCATGGCGTCAATGCGCGATTTTTCCGGCCATTCATTCGCAAGGATGGCGAGCATTTCATCGGTCAGACCAATGTAGCGGCCATCTCTGGCCCGCAGGATGTCGATGGCCCGGTTTTTGCCTGCGAGGCGCGCCCAGTTCATGACGTGCGCAGGTGATTCGAAGGTTTCAGCCCGCGCCACGGCCTTCACGCACACCTCCTGAAAAACATCCTCCGCCAGATGAAAATCCCGCGTCACGCTGGCGATGAATGCGGTGAGCGGCAGTCTCTCGGCGAGCAGTGTGGCTGCGATGTCTTCGGCAAAAAGCATGGGGTTACACGGACTACGCTAAGCCGCTTAAATCTCGACATGAATGTTTGGACTCTGAAACGGATCAAAGGGCGGTCAGTTTCACCACGAGAGAATCGTAACCGAGTTTCCGGTCAAATTTAGCCTCGTGCTCAATGCGCTCCTCCGACTGGAGGATGGTGATGGTCTTCACGCGCTCACCGCAGATTTTTAGAAGGGATCGTAAAATGAGCCGCGCGTGCGGGGCTCCGAGGCAAAGGTGGGTGCCAAAACCAAAAGAGATGTGAGGATTGGGCCTGCGATCCAGTCTGATTTCATGCGGGGCAGGGAAGGCGGCATCGTCAAAGTTTGCCGATGCCCAAGCTAGGGAGATGCGCTCACCTGCTTTGACGGTGACACCCTTGACGTCTGTGTCAGCAGGACAGACGCGGCCGATGTGTGTGAGCGGCATGAAGACTCGGAAAAACTCCTCGCTGGCCAAGGTGATACGCTTCGGGTCTGCACGCAGGTATTCGAGTCCCTCCGGGTGCTCGGCCAAATAGCCCAGCGCACAGGAGATGGTGTGAATGATCGTGTCACGTCCTCCCGCGAAAGCGAGATTGGCAAAACCCATGCATTCTTCACGAGTCAGCTTCCGGCCTTGGTAGGTGGCCTCGGTCAGGGCACTGAAGAAGTCTGGGCCAGGATTGGCCTCCGCGCGATCGAAGGCGGCATGAAGGTAATCCTCTAACACGGTGCCGGTCTTAAACTCTCCGCCCGTGACCTTAAAAACATGAATGCCCCAACCGATCCAGGTTTCACCTTCCGACTCCGGAACATTCAGGAGGTAGGTCAATGCGCGTGACTGCACGGGTAGAGCAAACTCGTTTACGATCTCGATGGACTCGCGCTCAAGTGCTCTTGTGACCATGGAACCGATCAAACTTTCGACTTGAGTGATGGTAGCGGGATCTTTGGCACGCTGAAAAAAGGGCTCCACGATCTCTCGGTAGCTGCTGTGCTCAGGCGGATTGGTTTCAATGGGAAGTTGCCGCATCGAGCGCACACCCTCCTCAGATGGTATGGGCACTCGGAATGGGGCGTCGGAGCTGAAGGTCTGCCAGTCTTTGGCCGCCTTCCTCACGTCCTCATGTCGCAAAATCATGGTGATGTTTTCGCCGTGAAATGGGCACTGGAGAACGCCAGAGTCTTGACGTGCTTTTTGGAAGGGGTCTGAAAAGGCGGACATTCGGCGGAGGGTTAAATTCTGGATCGTTACTTGCGTCGGAAGGTTTCACTCGGGACGACTTCCGTTACAAACGTCTTTAAACCACCCCCTTGCTTCAGTAATTTTGCGATCATGTCAGCAATGGCGGTTTGATCGGCATACGTCGGTGCCGCACCAGTGGCATAGGTGAGAAGTTTTTCGGTGAGGCAGCGTTGCACCTCGTCGGGCTTTGCGAGGAGGAGCTTTTTGAATTCCCGGATGTCTCGAAATGCCCGCCCACAAGCGAGGCTGCCTGTGGAATCGATGGGAAGAGCCAGCTTGTATTGCCACACTCCCCGGTTCTCGACTTTGGCGTCGGGCCGGTCACCTTTTTCTTTGCTGCGGTAGCGATCCCGCCATCCTCCGATGAAGTCGAAGTTCTCCAGTGCGAAGCCGGGTGGGTCGATCTTGGCGTGGCAATCGGCGCAGGTCTCGCTGTCGCGATGCTTGGCCAAAATCTCCCGGATGGTGCTGGCTCTGCGCGTGTCGGGCTCGACGCCCGGGGTGCCAGGCGGCGGCGGTGCGGGCGGCTGACCGAGCAGGCGCTTCATGACCCAAGCACCCCGTAGAAAGGGTGCGAAAACGGTGCCATTGGCTGTGACTTTTCAAATGCTAGCCTGAGTTAAAACGCCGCCGCGCTCGCTGTCGGCGGGGAGTTTCACACGGACGAACTGCTCACTTTTGGCAACATCGGAACCGATGCCGCAGTGCCCGGCGATCCGGCGATTCAGCATCAAGAAATCGCTATGGATAAAATGGGTGACTGACAAATCGTGGTGGAGCATTTCAGCGAAGAACGATTCCGTCTCCCCGACCATGGAGAGTTTCAGCATTTCATCAAATTCGGGGTAAAGCGTGGTTTTTGATTTCCAACAGCACGCGCAAATCCACCGCGGCCTCAAGCGCTGTGTCTGCGATTTCGAGGTATTTTTCGATTTGGAGCTGCGAAAAGCGCAATCCCTCCGCCACGGTGTCGAAGCCGTGCATCGGCGTGTCGATGGCCAATAGATCACGCACCGTGTTTTCGTATTCGTTTCGACTCAGACGGTGAGCCTGTGCGCCCTGTTGTCTGCTGCTCCGCGAGGCTGAAGGAGTGGAGCTTTTCATCCAGTGCTGCGATGAATGCATTTGCTTCCCTTGCCTAGGACTGGTCTTTCGTTTTCGGAGGCATGTCACCCTGCGCCACGGCGTTGTGGACTTTGACCCAGACATCGAAGGATGCCCGATCTGCGAGTTCAAAGCGCAGGCTTGTGAGGTCAAGGCCCCCTTTCTTCACCTCACAATCGTGACAATCAACGCAGTGCTGATCGAGGAAAGAGGTGAGTTCCGGTGGCGCGGCAGCGGCCGAAAGCGAAAGGAGTATGAGTGCAGATCGCAGGATCGCTTTCATGAATCAAGGGATCGAACGCACCACCTCATCGAGCAGCGCGGCGTCCATTTCGGTGAGGTTGCTGCGCTCGGGAAAGCGGCCTTCTTTGACGTCGGCGACGTATTCGCTGAAGGCGGCGATGCGCTCGTTTTGCAGGCGGCGGTTTTCTTCAGCGAAGTTCCGGTAGGACTTGGCGTGGCGCGGGATGCGCTCGTCATAGTCGCCGAGGATGTCGCAGGAAAACAGGAACTGCGTGTCGCAGCCGGTTCCAGAGCCGAGGGACATGAGAAGCATGCTCGTTTGCTTGCAAAGCCAGGTGGCGAGGTTGTGTGGAACGATCTCGATCTCGGCGGCATAAGCACCGGCATTTTCGAGGTCTTTCATTTTGCCGTAGAGGGCCTTTGCTTCATCGACGGTCTTGCCGAGGCTGCGGTAGCCGGTCCATGTGACATGACGCGGCACCATGCCGATGTGGCCGACGACCGGGATACCTTCCCGGGCCATCGCTTCGATCAAAAAAGGACTGCCCGAGCAATAAACGGAGCTGGCACCCATGTCGAGAGCGCGGAAGCCGGTGCGTATGGCCTCCTCCTGCGTGGCCATGCCATGCGGGGTAGAGCCGGAAAGGAAGGCGGTGGGAACGGCTGCGACAAGCAGCGGCAGTCGTGCCTGAGCCTCTGGCGAGTCAAAGCTGCAACTCATGAGATCAATCCCGGCAGCTTCGGCTGCAATGGCCTCCTCGGGAGACTTCACATGAATGTGTGTCAGGCAGCGTTTGCCCTTGAGCTTACGGAGATCATGAACGGTGTATTTCTTGCGCGGGCGGACCATGGCAATGTTTTACCGGATCGCAGGATGAAACGCAAGTGGTCCGAGGAAAGTGGAATAGGTTTGAGGCCTGTTTTCACCTGAGTGTTGAAATGACGGACGCCGAGTGGGTCTGGCTAGGCAGGTCGCTTTGCCAGCGCGTCTCTAATGATTTTGAGCACTTGCTCGCGCTCGGCTCCGGCGAGCGGAAGGCGTGGCTCGCGCACCCATTCTTGGCCGAGGCCGGTCTCTTGGCAGAGGAGCTTGATGTATTGGACAAAATGCACGTGGGTGTCCAGCTTCATGAGGGGCTGGCTCCATTGGTAGAGGGCGCGGCATTCGTCCCAGCGACCGGCTTGGGCGAGATCCCAGAGCTTCTGATTCTCCTTCGGAAATGCGATGCCGCTACCACAGACCCAGCCGTCGATGCCGAGGATGGCGGACTCCAAAAACAGATCATCCACCCCCGTGAAAATCTGATAGCGATTGCCGACAAGATTGCGCAATTCCGTGACGCGGCGGGTGTTGGCGCTGCTCTCTTTGATGGCGTGCAGGTTCGGGATGTCGGCAAGCTCGACGAACATCTCCGGCGTGACATCGGTGTGGTAGCCGACGGGGTTGTTGTAAAGCATCCAGGAAAGCGGTGTGGCTTTGGCCAATGTGCGGAACCACTGCTGAGTCTCGCGCGCATCACCTTTGTAAACCATGGGCGGCATGATCATGAAACCGGAGGCACCGAGCTTCTCGCAATCCTGCATGTAGCGGATGGCGGCCTGTGTGTTCATCTCGGCCACGCCACCGACGACGGGGACGCGGCCTGCGGCGATTTCGACGGCATGTTTCACCACGGTGCGTTTTTCATCAGGTTGCAGGCACTGGTTTTCACCGAGGGAGCCGCAGACGATGAGGCCAGAGACGCCTGCCTCGATCTGTGCCTCCCAATGCCGGGCTGAGGCGGCGAGGTCGAGAGACTGGTCCTGATGCAACTGGGTGTTGACGGCGGGAAAGACGCCTGTCCATGTGGTTGAGTTCATGGGGAGGATGATCAAATAAAAGGAGCCAAGGGTCTTGATTGCTTTTTGGGCGGCAACCTGTCATTTCAGTCAAAACATGGATCGAACCAGCCAATTCTCCGAATTCACCCTCATGGAACTGCTGTTTGATGCGCTGCCGGACGTGGTGTTTTTTATCAAGGACACGGTGGGGCGTTATGTGAGGGTGAATCAAACTCTGGCGAATCGGTGCGCGGGGGGTGATAAGACCAAGCTGATCGGTCGAAGACCGACCGAAGTCTTTCCGGCGGCTCTGGCTGCCAGTTATGCACGGCAGGATGAATCGGTGCTGAAGACGGGGAAGAGTGTGGATCATCAGCTCGAACTCCACATCTACCCCGGGGGTGTCACGGGCTGGTGTCTGACGACAAAACATGCCATGCGTGACTCCAAAGGTCAGATCGTGGGTGTGACAGGCATCTCGCGTGATTTGAATGCGCCGAGTGACAAGGCTAGCGGATTTGCAGAGCTGGCGAGCGCGCTGCGATACATGCAGAAGCACTACGGTGAGAGTCTTCGAATCGATGAGCTGGCGAAAAAAGCTGGGCTCAGCGTTTACCAGTTTGAACAGCGTGCTCAGCGTCTTTTTCACATGAGCCCGCTTCAGCTTTTGCATAAGCTGCGCCTAGATGAAGCCACGCGACTGCTCCGCGAGACGGATCAATCTTTGGCCGATATCGCGATCGAGACGGGGTGGTGTGACCAGAGCGCTTTCACGCGTCACTTCAGCCGCTACTCCGGCATGTCACCAGGGCGATTTCGGGCGCTGAAGTGAGAGTGGGATTTCTCCGTTTTTGGGTTTGCCTAACGTGATCGATACTCGCTAAAAGAGACCTTCAACTTGGTTTCCAGTGACCCGATTTTCCATTTCTCTTTAGGGTCGACTAAAGCGAGGGAGATTCCCTTTTTTCCGGCACGCGCCGTGCGACCGCTTCGATGGGTGTAGTACTCCATTTGATCAGGAAGCTGGTGATGAATGACAAACGAGAGCCCAGCTACGTCAATGCCCCGAGCGGCGACATCTGTGGCGACCATGAATTGAACGCGCTCCTTTTTAAAGGCCCTCATGACCTTGTCGCGCTCCTTTTGACTCAGATCGCCCTGCAGCACATCGACTGGAAGTCCCAGAGCTACCAATTCACGACACAGAGTCATCGCGCCCTCACGAGTGCGGCAGAAAATCAGGCCGCGCTCTTCTCCCTGACGCTTGAGGAAATCAGCCACAAAAGCCTGTTTATCCTCCTGGCGGCAAACGGAGAACTTGTGCTCAATGTCACGATTCACCACATGAGTCTGGTCAATCTTGATGGAATGCGCCTGAGCAGACATGCAGCCCTTGATCAGGAACTGGATGGACTCGGGGAAGGTGGCTGAGAATAGCCAGGTGGTCTGCCGCTGAGAAGTGAGTCTGATGATGTCCTCCAGCTGCTTTTTGAAGCCCAAGCTCAACATTTCATCTGCCTCATCCAGCACCAGATGTTTCACCGTTTTGATATTCAATGCGCGCCGCAGGATCAAATCAATAAGCCGCCCGGGAGTGGCGACGACGATGTGCGTGGGACGGCAAAGGGATTCGATCTGGCGATCCATGTTGTCGCCGCCACAGAGAACCTCGACGAAGATTTTCTCTGTGTATTTGGTGAACCGAAAGAGCTGTTTGCCGATCTGCTTGGCCAACTCACGAGTCGGGGCGACGACCAGGCCTTGGATGTCCCTGCATTTGGGGTCCATCTTCATGAGAAGTGGAAGGCCAAACGCGGCCGTTTTTCCGGTTCCCGTTTGTGCCTGTGCGATGAGATCTCCGCCGTCTTTGAGAAGGAAGGGGATGACCTTGGACTGAACTTCTGTCGGAGTCACGATCCCCAACTCCTCTAACCCCCGAATCATCTCTGCGGGAACTCCTAACTCTGCAAATGGCTGTGACATCAAGTGCTTTCAGTCATGATGACTGCAAATGCCAGTGGAATGAACATCCGAACGGTAAATGCCGCCTTCTCAAGCCAGGCTCTCTTGTCGATAGGCGGCAGGGGAGGTGTTCCGATACTGGCGCATCATTCGACTGAAATAATGTCGGTTCACCAGCCCGCAGGATTCGGCGATCCCCTCAATGCTGTCGTCCGTGTGGCGAAGAAGTCGGCAGGCTTCGTCCAACCGGTAATCGAGCAGAATGCGCATCGGTGGCAGTTGCAGCTCTTGTTGAAAGAGGTGATTCAGATTTCGAACACTCAGGCCGGCATGGCGCGCGATCTGCTCGGCGGTGAGTTTAAGTCCCATGTGTTGGTTCATGAACTCCATCGCCTTGAGCACTCGAGGGTCGAGCCGCTCTTGGTTCCAGATGCTGTCCGGCAGTCTTTGAACGACCTCCGCCACGAGCTGAGTGGAGACCCAAGGGAAGCGGACCGTGTTGGATTCATCGCCCAGTTTTGCCAAGGCCTGAATGAGGCTGCGCATGAGGGGCGTCGCCGGATAACCATACAATCCTGGTGCGGCTCGATCTGCGACAGGTCCGAGGTTAAAGTGAGCATACCATTTGCTAAACGGTCCCGTGGTGGTGGTGCTGAATGTGGTGTGTGGCGGAATCAGATACACCGTTCCAGGCTTGAGTGCGGTCTGTGTGCCGTCGATCTCGACAACGCCCCCCGTCTCCAGCGGCCAGTAGAGCCGCCAATAAGGGTCATTTAGGCGCAGGAGTTCCCACTGCTGAAGGTCGATTTTTCGGGTGGTCATGATATCCACCGTGACGCCCGGAAGCGCCACCGAGCGGTGTCCAAACACGCGGTGCGCCGAGCCTGGGGGAACGACGCTTAAAAAAGAGGTGGACTGCGGCATGACGGTTTGCTGAATGCGACACAAATCTGGCCGACGAAGGTATGGATGGCAACCGTGTTTCTGTTCAAGATAAATTCTCTTCAAAATCGGACACATTCAAACACTCGATCAAATCTAAAACCATGGCCGACATCCAAACCAGCGCAGTAGACAAGAAGGATAAAGAGTACTTCACCTCCACCCCTCAGGAGGCCCCCGGCTTCTTTCTCAAAGGCTGCCATCAGTATGATTGGGGTCTCAAGAATCGAATGAGCCGCATTTTTGATCCCAAAGACGGCCGCACGGTGATGCTCGCCTTTGATCACGGTTATTTTCAAGGTCCGACGACGGGTCTAGAGCGTGTCGATCAAACGATTTTGCCTCTCGCGCCGTATGCAGATTGCCTCATGCTGACGCGTGGTATTCAGCGCAGTGTGATCCCGGCCAGCACCACAAAAGCCATTGCCCTCCGCGCTTCAGGTGGCACTTCCATGGTCAGCCCGATGGAGGAATGGGAAGGCGAGCTTGATGGAAAAAGGGCCAAGTTTGCCCGCCCAGGCTTCGAGCCGCTCTCCAACGAATCCACCGCGCTGAATATCGAAGAAGCCATTCGTCTGAATGCGAGCGTGCTCGCTGTGCAGGTTTTCATCGGCAGCGCTTACGAGCGCCAGAGCCTCAAAAACCTCACCGACCTTGTCGATGCGGCTTCACGTTACGGCATCGCCGTAATGGGCGTGACCGCCGTGGGTCGTGCGATGGCTCGCACACCGCAGTATTTCCGCCTTGCCACCCGCATCATGGCGGAACTCGGAGCGAATGTGGTGAAGTGCTACTATACGGACACCGAGTTCGACACCGTGACGTCCTGCTGCCCGGTGCCGATCGTGATCGCCGGTGGCAAAAAGCTGCCCGAGCTCGACGCACTATCCATGTGCTATAACGCCATCCAGCAGGGTGCGAACGGCGTGGATATGGGTCGCAATATCTTCCAGAGCGATGCGCCGGTCAGCATGATGCAGGCGGTGCGCGGCGTGGTGCATGAAGGTCTGACACCCGAGCAGGGATTCCAGATGTACAACGACCTCAAGGCCAAAGGAACCAAGTAATCGCGGCCATGTCACTCTCTCCTGATCAAGTCCGCCTCATGATGCTTCAGGTGGCTGATGCCATCATCGAAGCCGAACCCATGCTCTCCCAAGCCGACCGCGATCTCGGTGATGGCGATCACGGTCTCGGAATGAAACGCGGCATGGAGGCTGTGAAAGTGCAGCTCGAGCCAATGGAACCGAGCAGTGTCGAGCAGGTCTTCGTCACCACAGGCACAGCCATGATGACGAGCATGGGCGGTGCTTCCGGTGCGCTGTTTGGCACCGTTTACCGGGCAGGCGGCAAAGCTCTTGCCGGACGTGCCGCCTTTGATTCTGAAGGGCTCGCCCTTTTGCTCGAAGCTGCATTGGAGGGTGTCATGAAACGTGGAGGAGCCAAGCCGGGGGACAAAACCATGATCGATGCACTTGCCCCCGCGGCTGCAAGAGCGCGCGAGGTCACGGCTCACGATCTGACTGATGCCTTCACCGCTGTCGCAGCTGCAGCTGAAGCGGGCAAGGAATCTAGCAAAGCGATGGTGGCTCAATTCGGCCGTGCCAAAACACTCGGAGAAGCTTGCATTGGTTTCCCTGATGCGGGTGCCTGCTCCGTGACGATCATGCTGAGCACCATGCGGGATTTTGTTTCCGCCTAACCACTTTTCACACTGTCCACCTTTGCCTGACTATTGTGTTGGAGGTGGATGGGGTGAAGAGACGGAATTTTTGGAAAGGGAGAAGAGAGTGTCGCGTTCAACGTCGTGCATGGCTCATTCCCTAAAAAATTCACACTCCCACTCAGGATTTAGCCGTCAGCTCTCTCTTGAGATTTTCGCATTGCTCTTCATTGCGCTGAGTCCGGTTGATGCTGAAGAGAAGCAGCCGAACATTCTCTTCTTGTTCAGCGATGACCAGTCCTACAAAACGGTTTCATGTTATCCGGAAGCTTTGCCGGGTGCGCGGACTCCGAACATCGATGCCCTGGCGCGAGCGGGAATCCGATTTACGCATGCTTATATGGGCTCATGGTGCATGCCGTCGAGGGCCTCGCTTCTGACGGGTAGGCATCCTCACGGGATCGAGTCGATGCGGCTCGCGGGGACTTATCCCGGAAGCACTTATGATCCGGCAGTCTGTCAGTTTTGGCCCAAGGTCTTTCGTGATAAAGGCTATCAGACGGCTCACATCGGGAAGTGGCATACCGGGACCGACACGGGTTGGGGTCGTGATTGGGATCACCAGATTGTGTGGAATCGCCCGCTTCATCCGGAAAATGCCGGAAACTACTTTTATGATCAGATCCTCTATGAAGATGGAGTGAAAAGAATGGAGGCCGGATACACGACCGACAAATACACCGACTGGGCTGTCGATTACCTCAAAGGAAAAAAGCGGGATGCCGATAAACCCTGGTTTCTCTGGCTGTGTTATGGAGCGATCCACGGCCCCACGACGCCCGCCCCTCGACATCTGGGCAAACACCAAAAAGACGAAGTGAAACGTCCCGCTGACCTGTTCGGTCCGAGGCTGGGGAAACCCGCCTACCTGGAAAAGACTCAAGCCTGGGTGCGGGGTGAGAACGGTGCAGTCTATGCCGGGAAAAGCGGCGCAGCTTTTGGTGATAACGAAAACGAGAAAAAACGGACTTCGTTTGAAGACTTTGTTCATCAAACCAACGAATGCGTCGATGCGCTTGATGAGGGAATCGGTCGAGTGATCGACGCGCTCCGTGAGTCGGGTCAACTCGAGAATACGCTCATCGTTTTCACAGCTGATCAGGGATTTGCGATGGGTGAGCACGGCTTCCGTATGAAACTGGGTCCGTGGGATGCGACCTACCGTTCTCCCTTGATTGTATCAATGCCGGCTCGTTTCCCTTCGGGTAAAGTTTGCCAGCAGCCTGTGCACGGTGTCGATCTGGTTAGCACCTTTTTTGCCACAGCGGGCATTGCACAGCCTTGGGAAATGCATGGCCGGGATCTCACTCCCCTGTTGAAGAATCCCGAGATTGCCGAGTCCAGCATCCGCCCCTGTTTTTACGAGCACACGGGTCATGCCTACGGGAGTGATGTTGAGAAGACTCTGCGCGAGGATCCCGAACATGCGGTGCATAATCACGTGCCGTTCTACATCGCTCTGAATGATGGGCGTTGGAAATACATCCGTTATCTGAAGGCTGATGAGACCGAGGAGCTCTATGATCTGAAAGCGGATCCGGAGGAGTTAATCAATCTCGCGGATGATCCCAAGCAGCGGATTAACCTCAAGAGACTTCGCGGTCTTGCAGTCGACGAGGCACGTCGAACGCGGGCTGGCTTTTCGGAAGAGATGCCGTCGTCGCTCCAAATGTCGGCAGAGAAATAGGGTGATGAATTCTTGTTGAGAGTGACTATTTTCGAAACACACGGTTTCTGTCGGGGTTAAGTCCTCGTTGGAACAAAGGAGGCCCAAAATCCGGCCCCGCTTCTTTTCCCAAACCGCCTCTCCGATGAAACCCGATCAAACCTTCCTCAGCGTTCTCGGAACGCTCATCATTCTTTCTGTAATCTTCTTTGTGATCGAGCGAATCGCAGGAAGAGGACGCAACCGTGTGCAGCCGATCTTTCGTTCGGGGTGGCTCACCGATGTGGTCTATTGGTTTGCCACCCTTTTGCTCACCAAGCCGATCGTTCGCCTCCTGCTGATCCTGCCGATCGGAGTCCTGATTTTGGCTGAGGTGACTTCGATTGATCTGATGAAAATGGGTGCTTACACAGGCTACGGTCCTCTGAGTCGTCAGCCTATTTGGTTGCAGGTGATTCAGATTTACGTGCTCGTCGATTTCGCTGCCTACTGGACGCACCGGATGTTCCACCGAGGCAAGTGGTGGCCATTTCATGCGGTGCATCACAGCTCTGAGGATCTGGATTGGATGGGAAGTCTCCGTGTGCATCCGATCAATGATCTCGTCATCAAATTAACACAAGTCACGCCGGTGCTGCTGATGGGGTATAATCCACTCGCCACGCTCTCCACGGCACCCATTCTCACCTTCTATGCCATTTTTTTGCATGCGAATGTGAATTGGGACTTCGGACCGCTTCGGTGTGTCATCGCCACGCCGGTTTTCCATCGTTGGCATCACTCGAAGGACCGCGAGGCGTGGGACAAGAACTTCGCGGGTTTGCTGCCAATTTGGGACATTCTGTTCGGCACCTACTACATGCCGAAAGGGCGTTACCCCGAGAACTTCGGAATCTGCGAGCCGATGCCTAAGGGCTATTTCGGCCAACTTTGGGAGCCGTTCGCCTGGATCATGCGCCGCGGAAAGAAAGTCGATCCTCAATAGCCGCTACCTCTTTCAAAGGCTCGTTTGCCTCGGAAACACTGCGCTAAAATGTGGATGCTTCCGGCTGAATGATGGGAGAACGAGCGACTTTGGAATACAAGTCGGCGGAAGAATGAACCTTTCCAATTCCCTTTCTCACAGCGGCGTCAATACGATTCATCATTTGCTGACATGTTTGGAATTGGATGACGTTTCACGCGGATTCATGTTTCGCCTATCGCTCCTGTTTTTGATTTTTTGTCCCGCGCTTGTAGATGCCGACGCGCCTAACCTTGTCTTCGTCCTCTTCGACGACTTGGGTTACGGTCAGCCCCAGAGTTACCATCCGAAATCAGCATTGCGCACGCCGAACCTCGACAAGCTCTCGGCGCAGGGCATGAGATTCACGGATGCACACACCGGGGCGGCTGTCTGCACTCCCACTCGATACGGAGTGCTCACCGGGCGTTATCCATCCCGCCGAGGACAGTTTGGAGTGCTCACCACCTTCTCAAAACCAATCATTCCACCGAGCCGAATAACGGTGGCCTCAATGCTCAGAAAGCAGGGCTACGCGACGGCATGCATTGGTAAGTGGCATCTGGGTATGGATTGGGTCGAGGGCAAGCCCGGCACCGAAAAAGAAGTGCCGATCGGTGCCGCAATGGTTGGTGGTCCGAATGCGCTGGGCTTTGATTATTTCTACGGCTTCACCCACGCTCGCAATATCGGAACCATCATCGAGCAGGATGCTGTCGTTAAGCATGTGGAGTCGGTGGAGAATTAACCGCTCATGCTCAAAAAGGCTGTCGAATGGCTCAATCAGAGAAAGGCGGACCAGCCTTTCTTTCTCTACTTTCCGTTGGGTATTCCGCATGAGCCGGTCGTTCCATCCGATCAGTTTTCCGGGAAGAGTGGCGCATTGGATTCGGTGAAGAAAGATCCGAAATACGGCGACTGGCTCTATCAGGGAGACGCCATGTTGGGGGAAATTTTGGACGCCCTGGATCGGAATCATCTCGCCGAAAATACACTCGTCATCGCCACCAGTGACAACGGCGCTGAACATCGCGCTTACGAGCCCTTGCGCGACTCGAAACGGAGCATCTACGAAGGCGGACATCGCGTGCCGTTTGTGGCGCGTTGGCCAGGCAAGGTGAAGGCCGGATCCGTGAATGATCACACCGTCTGTCTCAATGATCTCATGGCTACCGCCGCCGAGATGGCGGGCGCAGAGATACCTGATCACGCGGGCGAGGACAGCGTGAGTCTGATTCCTGAACTTCTTGGCGCTTCGGAGACTGGCGTGCGCGAGGCGACCATTCACCAGTCCGCTGCCGGAGACCTAGCGCTTCGGCAAGGACGGTGGAAGCTCATTTTCAAAAAGGGGGGTAATCGTGAGCTTTACGACCTCAATTCGGACCTGAGTGAAACAAAGGATGTCCTCACGGCAAACAGCGAGGTCGCTGCAAAGATGACCGTGCTCATGCAAGACTACATCAACAAGGGGCGAAGCACGCCCGGTGTGGCACAGAAGAATGACTTCGACCTCTCGATCACGGGCCAAATGAAAGGCAAACGGAAGCGGTCTCAGAAATCGGACGCATCTCCTGACTGAAGCAAAACCTCAAACATGAAAAGACAAAACATCCTCTCACTCTTCTGCATCACGGCGTTTGCCCATGTGGCTGTGGCTGATAAACCCAATATCATCCTTATCTACACCGATGACCACGGGCACGCCGATCTCGGCATTCACGGTGTGGTGAAGGACATCCGCACGCCGCATCTCGATGCGCTGGCCCGCAGCGGCGTGGTGGCGACGCAGGGTTACAGCACGGCTCCGCAATGTGTGCCCTCGCGTGGCGGAGTAATGACGGGACGCTTTCAGGGCCGCTTTGACCTCGATAACAACGGCTCCGCGCTCGACGGCTTCAATAAAGAGACCACCATCGCCATGCGGTTGCAAAACGCGGGCTACGCCACGGCGCAGTTCGGAAAATGGCATCTCGGCCCAACAGAGGCCATTACGAAGCATGGTTTCAAACATGTGTTCTCGCAGAATGCGCAGCGTCCCTTCTCGGCGAACATCACGCTCGAAGGCCAGGACCGCCCGATGAGCGATCTACCGCCGGGCGAGTATCACCTCGATGCCTGCTCAAAGGCTGCCGTGTCCATCATTGAGCGCTACAAGGATCAGCCCTTTTTCCTCTACCTTGCTTATCGCGCGCCACACACTCCACTGGATGCGCCAGGGCGTTACCTCGACCGCTTTCCCGGCGAGATGCCGGAGCGCCGCCGTCTGGCTCTCGGCATGATCTCGGCCATGGATGATGGCGTCGGTCTCATCGTGAGCACTTTGAAAAAACATAACCTCACCGAGAAGACGCTCATCTTTTTCATCGGCGACAACGGTGCCCCATTAAAGATTCACAAAATCGACTCCCCCCGCGATAGTGATGCCGGAGGCTGGGACGGAAGCCTGAACACACCGCTGAATGGCGAAAAGGGCATGCTCTCCGAAGGCGGCATCTCCACGCCCTTCCTCATCGCCTGGCCCGGCACCATTCCAGGCGGGCGGGTTTACGAGCATCCCGTCACCGCGCTCGATTTCGCCGCGACCGCCTCCGCCGCAGCTTCGATTGGAAACCGAGGCGGTTTGGACGGCGTGAACCTTCTTCCACATCTCACCGGCGAAAATAAAGCGCCGCCGCACGCAGCCCTCTACTGGCGTTGGAATGCCCAAAGTGCCGTCCGCGAAGGAAACTGGAAACTCCTGCGCGGCGGTGATCGCGAATACCTCTACGACCTTGCCACCGATCGCGAGGAGAAGCACAACCTCACCGCGAAACACCCCGAGATCGCCACACGACTCCGCGCGAAGCTTAAAACATGGGCCGACGGTCTCAATCCACCCGGCATGGCACTCGGTCCGATGGCTGCTACTTGGAACGACTACTTTGATCACTACCTCGAAGGCAAAACCATCGCGAATGCGCCCGGAAAAGCCTCGAAGAGTAAAGCCGACACTGGGGTCCAAGGGTGGCTGGCACGCGACGGCACCCTCAACGTGAAAGATGGAATCTTACTGCTTAAGTCTGATAAAGGTAACCAAGCACCATTCATCACGCGCAGCCAACTCAAGCTCAAAGGCCCGCTTGTAGCCTCACTCACGATCAAAACGGACAATGCTGGTAGAGGAGGTATTGCTTGGCGTATGGATGGCGACAATGACTTCCTCCCAGTCAACCGAGCATCCTTCAAAGTCAGCGCTAACAGCGATTGGCAGACACTTAAGATCGAACTTCCTCCGAGCGGCAAAATCATCCACCTGCGTCTTCATTTACCTGGTGGAAGCACTCAGATTCAAAAGTTCGAACTCAATGACGCAGAAGGCAAAGCCGTTCTCAGTCTCAGCGATCGAGCCATGAAGTGATAAGAGAGGAATCCGCCAAACATATCGGGGAGCAGACAGAAGAAGTTTTGGATTACTTCGCTGCGGCAGTAACAAATGGCTTCAATGCAGCGGCAAGGAGATTATAGCCTTCAGGGTTGAAGTGCAGCATGTCCTCCACAAACAAATCGGGGCGCACCTTGCCATCTTGATCAAGAGTGAGGGTGCGAGTGTCGATATAGGTGATGCCAGTCTGCTCTTTGGCCCATGCGGCGATCAGACCATTGAGTTTGTTGCCCTCCTCGACTTGCGCGAGGCGTTTCACGGTTGGGCTCAGGCCGATATAGTAGATCGGGATGTTGGGAAGACGCTCGCGCATCTTTGTGACGAAAGTCTTAAAGTCGTTGAACACATCTTCCGCTGGCCATCCTGCATTGATATCATTGCCACCCGCGCGGATAAAAATGGCCTTCGGAGCATAGGGGAAGATCATGCGCTCGGCATAAAAAGTAGAGTCCTTGATCTGATTGCCGCCAAAACCCCGATTTAGGACGGAAATGCCCGCGAAATCCTCCGCGAGGGTCTTCCAGCGCACGATGGTTGAAGATCCGATGAACAGCACACTGCCTTGTGCGGGAGGTGATTTTTTGTCTGCCTCTTCAAATTTGGTGATGTCTTTTTCCCACTTCTTGTAATCGTGTGTCGTTGGTTTTGGCTTTGGCCAGACCTCAGGAGTCTTGGTCTTTTTCGCCTGCGCATGGAGCGCGACAGGCAAAGTGAGGGCAATAACGGCGAAGAGGTGAAGGAAGGATGAGCGGTTCATGTCAGGGTTTGGGAACGTCAGGCTGGGTGTTGTATTTCAAATAGCTTCATGCGTATGATAGGAAGCTCACCTGCGGGATCCGACACAGCATTTGCTGACATTTGGAACCTGTGGCTGCGTTTGATTCGGCAGATGATGCACCGCCTGTCTTTATTCTTC
>CAMBPV010000097.1 GCA_945869695.1 Prosthecobacter debontii | reverse complement strand
TTCCCCACCGTGGAGGTGCCCGTGCCACGCATGAAGCTGCCTGTGGTCGAGGGAGAAGGAGATTTGAGGCTCATTTCTCCTCGTTTTGCACTCAAGGCTGAAGCAGGACAGTTGCGGCAGGAATTGATCGTCAAAGGCGACGTTGTGCGATCACTTGAACTCAATTCAGCGGGTGCCAGTCGAGGAGACTACCGACTATTAGCGGCACTTCCCAATGTGCCTTCGACCTACTTCAAGACCACGTTTCCCATCCCTCCCGGTCCAGGAATCCAGCCCCGCGAGTTTCACAGTTTGCGCAGCGGCTCTTATGTGAACGGCGGACAGTTTGGCGGGAATGCTCCTCGAAATAATGGCAGGATGGATCATGCCGCTGTTTCTGGGCGATTGATCCCTCTTTCGAATGAAAATGGGCCTCAGCCGACACAAGACATTCCTTTTTTTCCATATCCCGCAGCTGTTCCGGAAATGAACGGAGCACTTAATTTCTTCAACCGCCTCGGAGACTGGGATAACGGACCCGGCCTCATCGAGGATGGCCCGTATGTATCCCGTTCCGACTTTGGCAATCAAAGGGTGGAGCAGGCGTCACAAATCTCGCCGAACAAGCCCGGGAGCTACTTCGGGCGCGGCGGACCGTTTTTGTCGGATGAGCAAGGATTAACCACCACTCCGCTCCGTCAGATGTCCTCGGCGATCGCTTTTGGCTCGCTTCCCACTGGAGTCTACGGCGATCCAAATGGAGGCGATCAACCCGAACTCCCGCGCCCTTGGCAAACGCTGCTCTTCTGCCCCCATCCGCCCTCAAGGCAATCGGCTCCCGGGGTCGCCGTAAGGCCCGAAGATCACTTCGGTTTTACGGGAGTGCCCGATCATCAATGGTTGGAGTTTTTCTGGATGCCCGCC
Source organism: Prosthecobacter debontii (assembly GCA_945869695.1). GTDB lineage: Bacteria > Verrucomicrobiota > Verrucomicrobiia > Verrucomicrobiales > Verrucomicrobiaceae > JAIBCL01. The sequence goes on along the minus strand of CAMBPV010000097.1, from coordinate 15,977 downwards.
ACCGAGCCGCGGCCTCTCAGCGTCGCATTGGCCACGGAAGGAAAGGTGAATCTGAACCACCAGATCATGCCCTTCACTTACATCCGACGTGCCACCGCCATGCATGGCGCTCTTCAGGGTGTGCGGATCACCGCCTACCACCAGGCTGACCCAGCATCAGCCTCGCATTCGAAGACTCCCAATCCAAGCCAACCTTCTCCCTTGGAATTCCGCTATCCGGTGAATGCGTTTGAGACGCTCCGGGGCATGGATGAAGATCGATTTAACCAAGGCGATATCTTTCGCTCGGCGGCTGAGATTTGTGAGACCTTCCTCGTGCCCAAACGCGCAGGTGAGCCTGACAGGCCAGGGACAGCGTCGGTGAATTCAGATCACGACTATGGCACTGCGACGGCAACATCGGGACTGACACGGGCTGCCATGCTCGACTGGTGGAACGGAAGAGGAGAGCAGGCAGGATTTCAGCCCACGGGAGACAATACCCGCGAGTCTCCCTATGCGCAGCTTTACCCGCGACTCTGCACGCGCTCCAATGTTTATCAGGTGCATTACAAAGTGCAGTTCCTGCGCAAATCACGCTCCACCGCACCCGATGTGTGGGATGAAACAAAAGACCGGGTAGCCGCAGAACAACGGGGCTCTGCGACGGTCGAACGCTACCTCGACACGACCGACACCACCCAGCCTGACTACGTGACGGAGCTGAATGCGATTCGCGCGGTTGACGATGAATATCGCTATCGGATCATTCAAAGACAACCCTTCGCCCCATGATCGTCGGCCGACATTCCATCACTCCTCGATCGCGGCTTTCCGGTTTCTCGCTGGCGGAGGTGCTCATGGCCATGGCCATCACCTCCTTTGCTCTGCTGACATTGCTGGCGGTCTTGCCCGAGGGACTGAACTCACTTCAGGATGCTCAGAAACAAGCCGCCGAGGCGCGGATCGTCCAACAGCTCTCCACCCAGTTTCAGGCTCTGCCCTGGAGCCAATTGGACCTGGCTTTATCCACCGGCGGCACGGAAGCGTTGTTTGATGCAGACGGTAATCGTTTACTCAAAGGCGCAGATACCAATCGCGCGGCCTTCCGCGTGCGGCTTTCTCTCGTCGAAGGTTTTCCCATGCCGAATGAGACGGTGGCCAGCCCCTACTTGAGGCGACTCAGGATGGAGATCAGACCCGGACAAAATCCAAATGCTGTCTCTGGCAACAACACCCTGCACACGGACAGATTTGCCTCCATCGTGAATCTCGACAAAGCGGCTCCACCCACCGCGCCTAGCCCAAATCCGACGGGCTCGGGCGGTGATGCCCCCGCACCTTCTCCCAAGCCGTGAAACTGAAAAACGTCAGCATCCAGCCTTTCAAAGAGAGGGCATTCAGTCTCCTCGAGATGCTCACCGCCATGGTCATCGTGGCAGGCATCATGCTGGTCGTCGTGCGGGCAATGGATCGAGTTCAGGATGTCTGGGTGCGCACCAACTCCCGCGTGAAGGAGGGCCAGGATGGACGTGCAGCCGTGGATACACTGACGCTGCGTCTTTCGAGAGCCGTGCTGAATCCGCGCTGGACCGAAGTGACCGACGGAGAAAATCCGGCATTGCTGGTGGATTCGGATCTTCACTTCGTCTGTGGTCCCGTCACCCAGCTTCGTGTGTCACCAACAGCCGTCGGACACGCTGTTTTTTTCCAGGCACCTCTCGGCTATCATGTGACCCCAACCGTTGCGTCTGGAACCACGAGCACGTCGAATACGGATGAATTCCCGCACTTGATTCAGGCGCTGAATGCATGGGGATACTTTGTTGAGTTTGGTCCCGACCCGGTCAGGGCACCCTCTTTTCTCGGCCCCGGACAGGCTCCTTCCTCCCAGAGAAACCGATTCCGGCTCATGGAGTTCCGACAGCCCACGCTCGAGCTCGATCTTTTTCAAATGGATACCTCCATTCCCCCGGTGCTTCGATTGAGCACGGCCACCAGCCCCAATTTACTCTACCAATGGTTCACCACACCGCTGTCACAGACTCAGGATTTCACCCGCCGGCGCTGCACCGTCGTGGCCGAGAACGTGCTCGCCGTCATCATGAGTCCTCGTGAAGGTGAGGTCGATCAAGGCGGCGGACCCGGAGCCACAGGCCCCACTCGAATCGCTCCTGATTATCTCTTCGACTCACGCCGACATCAGTGGGAAAAGGGATCCGTTTTGGCCGAAAGCAATCGTCATCGGCTTCCGCCCTTGATCCGTGTGGCCGTCATCGTTCTCGAAGAATCTGACTGGTCCAAGCTGGATGACGGACGCGCCAGCAGTTTGGGTCAGGAACTGACAGGTGTGATCAACGGCTCCTTTTCCTCGGCCTCGAGTTTTGAACAAGACGTCGATCGTCTGACGGGGGATCTGAATCGGCGAAAACTCAGATTCAAGATTCTTCCCTTTGATATCGCTTATCCTGCGGGCCGCCCGGCATCATGAGCTCACCGAAGTCCATTCGCTCACCTTGGAATCAAGCGCACAGCTTGGTGGAGATTCTCGTGGTCGTAGCCGCCCTCGCCCTGATCTTGTCCATCGCAGGCAATGGTCTCACGAACAGCTGGCGCTCTCAGCAGATCGCAGGGTCCGCCGCCGCTGTGGCGCAGGCTTGCAAGATGGCACAGGCCTACGCGATCAAACAAAATGTGCCCGTGCAAATGCGGATTTACAAAGTGCGCGCTGGAGAAGTGGTCGAACCCGATCCTCACTTCCGCGCTTTTCATTTGGTGGGTGTGGGAGCGAAACCCGGTGGCGACCGCTATTTTCAGATCACCGAGCTTCAGCAGATGGAAGGAACCACGGTGGTATCGAGCCAACCGCAATTCTCGACCTTGGTCGCGTCCGAGAATCCATTGGGCGACAGTCCAGGGGGCAGTGGCGGCCAAAGCTTCTCGTATCTGTTTGTCGAGTTCCGCCCCAATGGCTCAACCAATCTCGAAGTCCAAGAAGGCAGGCCGTGGACGCTCACCTTCGTCAATGATTACGATGGGAACAGCCCCAGACTACCCAAAGACGCGCGCACACTCGTCATCGGCGCGGAAACGGGAACCGTGAAGGTCTACTAGAAATCACGCCCTTCGGAGCCAGGCCAGAAGAGCAGCCGCTGGCTGAAAACCCGATGTCTGCGCACTGACTTCACCCTTCCTCATCAGCACGAAAGCGGGAATCCCCTGAATCCGAAACCGGCTGGCGATCTCTGGCTGCTCGTCCGTGTTCACTTTGACAAAAATGGCTTCACCTGCGGCCTGAGTGGCGGCTTTGGCAAATTCAGGAGCCATCATCTGACAGGGGCCGCACCACGGTGCCCAGAAATCGATCACGAGAGGAAGTGGACACTGGCTGACCATTGTGCCGAAACCCTGAGCGCTGCTCACTTCCACAGGCCAGCTGACGAGGGGGAGTTGAGCTTTGCAAGATCCACAGCGGCCCTGCTGATCGAGTCGAGCGTAGGCGATGCGATTCGCAGTTTGACACTCAGGACAGGTGAGGACGACACCTTTTTCATCGGAAGCATAGGATTGACTCATGAGGATAGGCTGGAGCTAAAAGTTAGTTATTGCATATACGCATACACTCATATAGTGTGGCCGCAAGAAAACAATCCAACCTTCATGAGCAAGCATCTTCTTATTCTAGGCGGCGGCACAGCAGGCACCATGATGGCCAACCACTTACGGCGCCGTCTTCCCACGTCGGATTGGCAAATGACCGTGGTGGACCGTTCTGAAAAACACCTTTATCAGCCTGGCTTTTTGTTTCTCCCCTTTGGGCTCTACGAAGAGAGTGACATCATCAGACAGACACGAGATTTCATTCCTCGTGGCGTTGAGTTCATCCAAGAAGAAGTGGAGCAAATCACTCCAGAAAGCCACGCGGTAACCTTGCGCGGTGGTCGCGAACTGAGATATGACATTCTCATCGTCGCCACGGGCTGCCGCACAGCGCCAGAAGAAACAGAAGGCATGCTGGGACCGAAGTGGCGGGTCAACGTGCACGACTTTTACACACTGGATGGTGCCCGCGCCCTCCGCGAAAAACTGTCAAACTTCTCCGGTGGTCGCGTCGTCATCCACATCAACGAAATGCCGATCAAGTGTCCGGTGGCTCCTCTCGAGTTCACCTTCCTGGCAGACACCTTTTTCCGCGAGCAAGGCATCCGCGACAAAGTCACGCTCACCTATGTGACGCCGCTCTCGGGTGCCTTCACAAAACCCAAGGCATCCAAAAAACTCGGGCACCTCTTGAGCGACAAAGGGATCGAGCTCGTCACCGACTTTGTGGCCGAGCGAGTGGATCAGGACCATAACAAACTCGTGTGCTTCGACGGACGCGAGGTGCCCTACGACCTGCTTGTAACCACGCCCACGAACATGGGCTCGGAAGCGGTGCGCCGTTCAGGCTTGGGAGATGACCTCGATTTCATCCCGACTCACAAAAGCACCCTTCAATCCCTCAAGTATTCCGACGTCTTTGTGATCGGAGATGCTACCAATGTTCCAGCATCCAAAGCGGGTTCCGTGGCGCACTTTGAGAGCGAAACACTGGCAGACAACGTCATCTGTTTCATTGAGGGCCAGCCACTCAAAGAGGAGTTTGATGGCCACTCGAATTGCTTCATCGAATCCGGCCATGGCAAAGCCCTCCTCATTGATTTCAATTACGAGTTCGAGCCACATGAGGGAAATTTTCCCTTCGCATTCGGTCCGATGAAGCTGTTAGAAGAAAGCCGCTTGAATCACCTCGGAAAATTAGCTTTCCGTCATGTTTACTGGAATGTGCTTCTGAGAGCATGGCCGCTGCCGGGGATCAGCAGGCAGAAGAAGAAGCCCGTCGAGGTCTGATAAACGATTTGAATACACCCAAACCATGAAGAAAAACATCGCAGGAACCGAAGTGGACGTGAACGAAGAGGGTTACCTCACCGACATGTCTCAATGGAATGAAAACATCGCAACGGCCATTGCTGCCGAGGAAGGCGTTGGGCCGCTCAACGAGGGGCACCAGAAAGTCATCCAGTATTTGAGGGCCCAACAGGCTAAGGGCGCAGCATTAACGATTCGGAGCATGGGAAAGAGCGGAGTGGTTACCACCAAGGAGCTTTACGACCTGTTCCCTGGCGGCCCTCTCAAAAAATCATCGAAGATCGCTGGAATCCCCAAACCTGTTGGCTGCATTTAATCCCAAATCCCTTTTTTATGAGCTCACCCGAAGACAAACAACCTGTGAAAAAAATGTCCATCATCGTGAGTCGTGGCTCACTGGACGGAATCTACCCGGCGCTGATCATGGCAAACGGAGCCCGGATGGAAGGAATCGAGGCCTCGCTCTTTTTCACTTTTTTCGGCCTTAATGCCCTCGCGGACAAGACGCTGGATCACCTCAAGGTCTCAACCGTGGGGAACTCGGCGCTCAACATGGCGATGCCCATGCTCGGACTGCCGATGACCGTGCCTTTTCCGACCTGGATGGGTGCCATTCCCGGCGTCAGTGCCTTCGCCACTGGCCTGATGAATAAGGAAATGGAAAAACTCGACATTCCCCCGGTGCGTGAGTTTCTCGAGCTAATCTCAGACTCGGGCGGTAAGATCTATGCCTGCAAGCTAGCCATGGACATGTTCAAACTGAAGAAAGAAGACCTCATGGATCGAGTGGATGGAGTGCTCACCGTAGGGCAGTTTTATGAGGCGTCCGCGGGTGCAGGAACCCATATTCTTTTCACTTGAATCGGCCTCAGTTTGTCGACACCGAAAATGGAATGAGAGATGCTTCATCCATGGAAGCCATTGGCGATTTGTTTCGAACAAACGATCTCCTCTCATGTCAAAAAGTGAATCATGTTGGAAGCGCAGCGATACAGAGCCCATTACAAAGGGAGACTCATAGCAGAAGGCCTGAGTAAGGAGGACGCTGCTCAGCTAGCGAGAAAAGAATTCTCGGCCTTTCGGCCTGCTTTCGTCAAAGGAAGACGGCGTCAATCAGACACGACCAGATCTCTCATCCGGGCTGAAGACCAGCGGCGCAAAGAGTCAAACCCGGCGATAGAATAGAAGAGCCGGCCGACTTCAATCCTAAAAAGGTTCTGTGTCACGCACGGGGTGATGCCTGCGGCTTTTCTCTGTTTGAGGGGTGAGCGGCTTTTGTTGCATCCTGCACACAATATCGGGTCAGGCTTCACCAATGCAGGGAGAGCATCGCCGAATGGCAAAAGGCATAGTGGTGCCCGCGTCGTGATTCATTCGAATCCGGCTCGGTTTTTCCCATGGAAGTATTCGCCGTCACCATCTTCATGAGCCTGCTGTTCGCAGTGCTTTTTGCGGTGCTGTTTTTTGCCGAGAGGTCGCAAAGCGACCGCACAGGCATTGAGCAGATGGCGCTCTTACCGCTCGATGACGGAAATACCACACTGGCCTCTGACAACAGGAGTCCGGACCAAGGAACTTCCCAAATTCTATGACCCAAGCCTCAGCCTCCTCAGCCAAGACAACCATTGAGTTCAACGACAAGGTCGTCCGCCAGTTCATGCATGCCTCTATCATTTGGGGGATTGTTGGCATGTTGGTGGGCGTCGTCGTCGCTCTCCAGCTCAACTTCCATCAGCTCAACTTGGCTTCCTGGTTCAGTTTCGGCCGACTCCGTCCTCTCCACACCAATGCAGTCATCTTCGCCTTCGTCGGGAACATGATGTTCTGCGGGGTCTATTATTCGACTCAGCGACTCTGCAAGGCGCGGATGGCCTCTGACTTCCTCTCGTCTCTTCATTTTTGGGGTTGGCAGTTCATCATCGTTTGCGCGGCGATTACCCTGCCCCTCGGTCTGACTCGCGGACAAGAATACGCGGAGCTGATCTGGCCCATCAACATCATGGTGGCCGTGATTTGGGTGGTGTTTGCCATCAACTTTTTCTGGACGCTTGCTCGTCGAAATGAGCCTTCCCTCTACGTCGCGCTTTGGTTTTACATCTCCACGGTCATCACCATCGCGATCCTCTACATCGTCAATCACCTTTCGATCCCAACCAGTTGGACGCACAGTTATACGATCTTTGCCGGCGTCCAGAACGGCCTTGTCCAGTGGTGGTATGGGCACAATGCGGTGGCCTTCTTTCTGACCACCCCGATCCTGGGCATCATGTACTACTTTCTGCCCAAAGCGGCGGAAAGACCGGTCTATTCTTACCGGCTCTCCATCGTCCATTTCTGGTCACTGGTGTTCATCTACATCTGGGCCGGTCCTCATCACCTTCTCAACACCGCCCTGCCAAAGTGGCTCCAGATGTTAGGCATGTTTTTCAGCCTCATGTTATGGGCACCGAGCTGGGGAGGCATGTTAAATGGTCTGCTTACTCTGCGCGGAGCATGGGACAAACTCCGGACCGATCCGGTGATCAAGTTCTTCATTGCAGCCATCACCTTTTACGGCATGTCTACCTTTGAAGGTCCGCTCCTCTCCATTCGTGCGGTCAATGCGCTCTCTCACTATTCAGATTGGACGATCGGCCATGTTCACAGTGGAGCCCTCGGTTGGAATGGATTCATGGCTGCAGGCCTGTTTTATTGGCTTGCACCGCGTCTCTACGGAACAAAACTCTACTCGCAAAGTTGGGCTAATTTCCACTTCTGGATCGGCACCATCGGCATCCTGATCTATGTGGCCGCCATGTGGGTCTCAGGCATCATGCAGGGCCTGATGTTGAATGCGACCGATGCCGGAGGCACTGCGCTGGCTTATCCGAATTTCATCGAAACCCTGACCTCGATCCGCGCCATGATGGGTTTCCGAATCGTCGGTGGGGCCATGTACCTCGTGGGCACCATCCTCATGGGGGTCAATATCCTCATGACGGTCCGCAGTGGCAAAGCCATCAATGAAACCCGTGAGGTCGTCCTACTCGAGCGCGGTCAGAAGGACACGATGACGATGAAGGAGACCTTCATCAATGACCCCATTTCATACATGTTCGGGGGGCTGCTGCTGATTCTCGGCTGGCTTTTCCTCCCACCAGGTGCCGACATCGCCTCGCTCATCTGCGCTGGCATTTTCGCAGCCCTGGCAGTCAAGAAATTCTCCGAAGGTCATAGCCGTTGGTCCCGCTGGTATGAGAGCCTGCTAACCAATTGGTTACCCTTCTCCGTGCTCACCTTCATCGCCGTTGCTCTGGGCGGATTGATTCAGATCATCCCGACCGTGACCGTCAGTCAGGCCAAGAACATCGAGGACAGAATTCAGCAGCCTTACACGCCGCTCGAACTCGCGGGTCGCGACATCTACGTCTCCGAGGGCTGTTACAATTGCCACTCGCAAATGATCCGCACCATGCTTCCGGATGTGTTGCGCTACGGCGACTATTCCCGCCTCGGTGAGAGCATTTACGATCATCCATTTCAATGGGGATCCAAGCGCACAGGTCCCGACCTTGCACGTGAGGGAGACAAGTATCCGCACAGCTGGCATTTCGACCACATGATGGAACCACGCTCGACGTCCATCGGATCAAACATGCCATCCTATCCGCATCTCTACACCGAGAAGTTCGATCAAAAGACGCTCCCAAGAAAAATAGCGGTCATGGTACAGCTAGGCGTCCCCTACCCGATGATGGATGCCACGGAGATCAAGACCAATGCCATTGAGCAAGGCATCAAGATCGTAGGAGAACTCAAGACGCAGGGCAAGGATGCACAGCCCGACACCAAGATCATCGCGGTGATCGCTTACCTCCAGAAGCTCGGAAAGTTTGATGTGCCAAAAATCGAAGAAAAACTTCAAGGCACGCCCGCTGGAATTCCCTTCCCCGTCAAACCCGGCTTGCCTGATAAGTTCCGGACCACATCAAACTAAACCCTCCCTCATTTCACCCCATGTATAAACGCGTCATCTACGAAAACTGGGCCGACTGGGTGCCTTATGTTGCCTTTGGTATCACGGCTCTTGTGTTCTTCTCCTTCGTGATCCGGGCCATCACTCTGCGGAAGGAACGCGCTGATGCCATGGCGCGCCTGCCTCTCGATAACTGAACCATCCACACTCTAGATCCCCTTCAATCCATGGACCCCAGCAAATCCATCAACGACAACCGGCCCATCCTACGCGAGCACGTTTATGACGGCATTCAGGAGTATGACCAGAAGCTCCCGAACTGGTGGCTTTTCACCTGGTACATTTGTATCTTCTGGTTTGTCGTCGCTTGGGTAGCCTACTACCAGATGGGTCGCGGAAAATCTGACGTCGAGAAGATTGATGCCGCTATTGCCGTCGTCGAAGCATCTCGCGCGAAAGCTTTGGAGTCCGTGGATGACGAAAAACTGTGGGCCATGTCCAAAGACCCAAAAGTCGTCGCTGCCGGCGAAGCCACGTACAAAACCACCTGTGTAGCATGTCACGCACCCGATCTGTCCGGCCATATTGCTGGCGCCAAGCTGCCCGGTCTCCCACTGATTGACAAAGAGTGGAAGCATGGGCACAACCCAACCCAGTTGCTCAGCATCGTTCGCAAAGGCGCACCGGACATCACCAAGGGTATGCCGCCGTGGGAGCCGCAACTCGGCATCGCACGCGTGATCGAAGTCGTGGCCTATGTGCTGAGTAAACACGACAAGGCTGATGCCTTCACTCTTGCCGCTGATTCGCCTCTCATAGGTAGTTCCGCTCCCGTACCTGCACCGGCCGTGCCAAAGGCAGGCGGCTCGTAAGGTCGAACATGAAACCTGAAACACCCACACTCGAGTCCCTGTCCACCATTCACTCCGATGGCTCGCGCAAATTTGTGCACCCGGCGGATGTGAAGGGGCCTTTCTCGAAATGGCGACGCATCAGTTCCCTCATTTTCCTGGTTGTTTACATCGCGCTTCCGTGGATTCCCATCAACGGATTCCCCGCCGTGTTCCTTGATGTCCAAGAACGCAGGTTTCATTTCTTCGGTCTCACTCTCGCGACGCAAGATCTCTGGGTGGGTTTCTTTTTGATCACGGGCCTCGCCTTCACTCTTTTCTTTGTGACCTCCCTCTTCGGGCGGATCTGGTGTGGCTGGACCTGCCCCTACACCGTTTTTCTCGAGCACGTGTATCGGCGGATTGAGCGGATGATTGATGGGGACGGGGCTGCTCGCAGGCGTCTGGAGGATGCACCGTGGACATCGGAAAAAATCGCCAAGCGTGTTTTGAAGCATAGCATTTTTCTTCTCGTCTCCGCGCTGATCGCGCACATCTTCATCAGTTATTTTGTTTCCATCAAAGGTCTGTATTCCATGATGCAGCACTCTCCAGAAAGTCACATGATGGCTTTTGGCATCATGCTCTTTCTGACTGGGGCCCTCTACTTCTCCTTCAGTTGGTTTCGTGAGCAGTTCTGCATCATTCTCTGCCCGTATGGAAGACTTCAGTCTGCACTGACCGATGACAACTCCGTAGTGATCGGCTATGACAAAATACGCGGCGAGCCTCGGGGGAAAGCGGGCTCCACGCCGGGTGCCTGTATCGACTGTCGCCGCTGCGTGCAGGTGTGCCCCACCGGGATCGACATCCGAAATGGCCTGCAGCTTGAGTGCATTGGCTGTGCAGCTTGTGTGGATGCATGTGATGACATCATGACGAAGGTTGGCAGGCCAAAAGGACTCGTGCGTTACGACTCACACATCGGGCTGAATGGCGGAAAGACTCGGCTCATCCGGCCCCGCACGATCTTCTACTCCTGCATTCTCATCGTTGGCATCATCGCTTTCGGCGTCGCCACCACGCGCATCTCACCCCTGCGAGCCAGCGTCGTTCGGATGGTGGGAGCCCCGTATTACGTGGGTAATGGCGTTTTGCGGAATCAGTTTTTGGTCCGCGTGATCAACAAGAGGAACGCCAGTTCGACTTATCGTTTGGAGTTGATCGGAGACATGCCTCCGGGCATCAGCATCACGGGAAATGCACAAACGCTGCAACTTCCGCCAATGGGTGAGGAGCAAAAATCCATCGTTCTTTCGATGCCTGAAGCCTCCTACACCGGTCCCAAAAAAATGCAGATCAAAGTCACTGATGTGGATCGAGGAGACATTGTCACCACCCGTGTGATGGAGTTTCTCGGTCCAGACCCACGCACCCAATCCAATGCACCTCTCGATCCCAAAAACTTTGTCCAGTAGACCATGGCTGCTGGTTGTCCTCCTCTTCGGGTCCTTCGTGGCTTTCTGGGTCTTTTTTATCAACCTAGCCATCAAGAACCAACCGCAGACCGTTCCCCTTGCTCCTGTTCCCGGCGTCGTAACGAGGCATGCCCAGCATTGATACCAGTGCGGCCGCCTTTTTGGCCGGCCTCGTCACCAGTCTGCATTGCATCGGCATGTGCGGACCGCTCTCATGCTCATGGGCACTTGGCGGCAGTGGAAAAACAAGCAGCACCCAGTTCATGTTCAACACCGGCTTGTATCATGGCTCGAGACTCTTGAGTTACGGCATTGTCGGTGCCATCGCGGGATTCATCGGCATCATGCCGTTGCGTTGGTTTCAATCGGGTAGCGGCGCAGTTCTTCCGTGGCTGCTCGTGATTGCCTTCGCACTTGTCGGATTGGGCTTGGAGTCATGGTTTCCGAAACCCGCTTTCCTGAGCATCCCCATCGCACGACTGCGCTTAGCCATCATGAAAATGAGTGGTTCGCTGCGAGCCTCGTTACTCGGTCTGGCCACACCTCTGCTGCCATGCGGTCCGCTTTACGTCATGTTTGCCCTCGCGATGGCCAATGGCTCGGCCTTGCGAGGCGCTGAGTTCACCGTGGCATTTGGGCTAGGCACACTGCCGCTGCTTTTCTTGGCACAGACTCAGCTGCACTGGTTGGGTGGGCGTGTCTCGCCCGTTACCCTCCGTCGTTTGCAGCGCGGGCTCGCCCTGATGGCAGCGGTCATCATGGCCTGGCGCTTACGTGGCACCTTGATGGGAGATGAGGCTCCGAGCTGCTGTCACTGAGGTGAACCGACCTCACCCACCCACTGACTCACGCACCCCTCGTGCGCCTGTGTGACCGTCGCAGCAAAATCAGCCAGATAACCGCGCGCATGACGCACTCCCTCAGCACCGCTCAGTCGAGCATCGAGATTCGCATGGACCGTGATCTCGCCCGTGATCAGATCAAACTCAATCTCATCCCCATCCTTCACGTATCCGATCGGACCTCCGACCACCGCCTCAGGTGAGCAATGAACACCGATCGCTCCACTCGATACACCGGAGACTCGGGTATCGGAAATGAGCGCTACTTTTCCATAAAGTTCAGGCACTGCCAGCGCGGCACTGGCCACATGCAATTCTGGCATTCCCGCCGCCACCGGACCACAACCTCGAACCACCACAATGTGGCCAGGCTGAATCTGCCCCGCTGCCGCCGCATCATAAACAGACTTGGAGTCCTCGAAGCACAACGCGCGCCCCTTAAAACGAGGTTCCTTCATGGACGAAATTTTGAAAACGATCCCGTCGGGCGCCAGATTACCGAAACAGATTTGAATATCGGCATACTCTTTGAAAGGCGCATCAAGAGGCGCGATGAGCGGATTCGGCTGAGGCACCTCGGCAGCACCGGATATATTCTCTGCCAGGGTCCGACCGGTCACTGTCATGCAAGAGCCATCCAGCAGGCCGGCTTTGAGCAAATGTTTCAGCAGCATCGAGGTGCCGCCGAGTCGGTGAAGGTCCACCATATTGCCACTGCCGCGCGGGGCAAAGTTGCACAGGACAGGAGTCTTGCGGCAGATCGCCTGGATATCCCGCAAGGTGAAGTCCACGCCCGCTTCACGCGCGACCGCGAGGATATGCAAAACGCCGTTGGACGAACCTCCAATGGCTGCAATGGCCGTCATCGCATTGGTCATCGACGCTTTCGTGATGATATCACGAGGACGCAGATTTTTTTCGAGCAAAATCCGCACGGCCGCACCCACCCGTCGGCACTCCTCACGCTTGCCAGCCTCGATCGCGGGCATGGAGGACGTATCGGGCAAGCTCATGCCCATGGCCTCGAGCGCGATGCCCCACGTGTTGAATGAAGCAGCGATGCCGCAGCCTCCCGGGCCAGGACATGCCGTGGCGATGACTTGCTCCGACTCCTCAAAACTCATCGTTCCTGAATTTGCCCGCGCCGCCGCATCATAGACATCCAGGATCGTTGTCGGTTTTCCCTTGTGGCAGCCCGGCATGATACTGCCGCCATTCACGATCAATCCAGGGATGTTCAGCCGTGCGAGGGCCATCGCAAATCCGGGGCCGTTTTTGTCACAATGGTGAAGCCCGATCAGCGCATCATAGAAGTGACTGCTGCAAACCATCTCCGCTCCGTTTGCAATGAGGTTGCGTGAGGGGAGAGAGGCGCTGCCGCCCTCATGGCCTTGCGTGATGTTGTCACTCACTCCAGTGACCCCAAAAGGAAATCCGATCAACCCGGCTTCCTTGCAACCCTCCTGGATCAGCTTTGCCAGTTCATGCGTGTGAACATTGCACAAATTTCCGTCCAGCAGCGGAGTCCCAATGCCGATCTGTGCTTTGTCGAAATCCTCCTTTTTGAAGCCAAGGCCCCAGAAGAAGGCATTGATCCCCCGTTGCCAGCCGTGAGTAAGTGCTCGGGAGTTCCAATTGAGGTTTTGCATTCCGAATCTGAAGCCAAAAAACGAAACGATTCAAGGCGAATGATCTCGCACCCCAGTGGCGAACTCAAATCAGCCTCCCAAACCAAACCGAAACTTGATGTTATAACGGACGTAGCTACATTGGCATCCATGGAAATCAAGCTTCGCAAAATCGGCAACTCCGTCGGAATTGTGCTCCCCAAGGAAGCCCTGACGCACTTGGGTGCACAGGAGGGGCAGACTCTTGTCTTCACTGAAACACCTGAGGGCTATCGCATCGCGCCGGCCCAGTCGGACTTCGCGAAGACGATGGAGGTGATGAAGAGCCTGTCCGAGCGCTATCGAAACACCCTGCGGGAGTTGGCGAAGTGATAGAGCCCTATTGGTTAACCCTCGACGAGTGCATGGCACTGCATGAAATGATGGTGGCGCATCATGGAGGGACACTTGGACTGAGGGACGAGTCTTTGCTCAAATCGGCACTTGGAAAACCACAAAACGTGTTTGCCTACGGGCACCCAACGATGGCGGATCTCGCAGCCAGCTATGCATTTGGCATTGTCAAAAATCATCCGTTTCTCGATGGCAATAAACGTACAGGCTTCATGATGGCTGCCGGTTTCTTGGAGCGGAATGGTTTCCATTTCTTCGCCACCGAAACCGACGCCGCGCTTCGGACGTTAGCGCTGGCAGCGGGAGAAATGACGGAGTCCGCCGACGCGGCTTGGTTGGAGACCAACAGCAAGGGTCCAGGCGAGTGACCGCGTGGTCACCTCTCCGGTTGCGCCTAGCCATGAGCCGTCCATCATCAAGGACAATGAGAAGCATGACAGGATTTGGGCGGGGAGAGGCACATGGAGCAGGAGTGACCTGGCTGGTGGAGTGCAGCGCCGTGAACCGCAAGGCATTGGAGGTAGTGATCAACCTGCCGCGTGATTTAGCCGAGCTCGAAAATGCAGCCCGGGCCAAAGTGAGCGCCGTCGCATCCCGAGGACGCGTCAATGTTTCCGTGAAGACGGACACTTCGGGCGGAAGTGCGTCCGTCTTGAAGGTGGACGAGGCGCTGGCGGCCCAATACGTGACTGCCATGCGCGACATGGCTGAGCGTCTGAGCCTCACGTCGCTTCCGACAGCAGCTGACATGACTCGATGCCCAGGCGTTTTCCGACTCGAGGAAGGCTCGACCGAGCCCACCAGCGCCTGGCCTTTGATCGAGAAGGCTCTCGATGCGGCCCTCGCCCGGCTCGTCTCGATGCGTGAGTCCGAAGGGGCCCACCTCAAGGCCGACATGACGGCACGACTGGAAACGCTCGCCGCATTGCTCGTCTCCATTGGGCGACTCTCCCCCCAAGTCGTCGATCACTATCGAAAACAGCTCCGCCAGCGACTGGAAGATGCCGGCGTGCCACTGCCGCTCGATGACGACCGGCTTGTCAAAGAGATCGCCCTCTTTGCAGATCGCTGTGACGTGTCCGAGGAGCTAACCCGTGCCGCGAGCCACTTGAAACAATTTCACACCTACCTGGCCGCCACTGAGCCCATGGGGCGCAGCCTTGACTTCCTGACTCAGGAATTGGCGCGCGAGTTCAACACCATTGGCTCCAAAGCCAACAACGCCGAGATCGCCCACCTGGTGGTCACGGGGAAAACGGAGATTGAGAAGATCCGGGAACAGGTGCAAAACGTGGAATGATCGTGCAGACACCGCAAAACAGACTTGGACTCCTCATTGTTGTCTCCGGCCCCTCGGGCTCAGGTAAGACCACCCTGTGCCGGAAAGCCTGTGAAGCGGGCGAGGCGGTCTTCTCGGTTTCCTGCACCACGCGATCTCCACGCCCGGGTGAGGTCGATGGCAAAGACTACTTTTTCCTCACCGAGACTGAGTTCCTGGCCAAGGTAGAGCGCGGAGAACTCTTCGAGCACGCCAAAGTCCACAACCACTGGTATGGCACGCTCAAGAGCCATGTGTTCGCCAACCTTCAGCGCGGAGTCGATGTGCTTCTCGACATCGATGTCCAAGGTGCCGTGCAAGTCCGTGCCTGTGAGGATGAGCTTTTGAAAAAATGCTTCCTCGATGTTTTTATCCTTCCCCCCAGCGTCGAGGAACTGCGCAGCCGCCTCTCTGGTCGCGGCACGGAAGACCCCGCCAGCTTCGAGCTGCGCATGGCCAATGCCGTCGCCGAAATGGAGCACTGGCCTCGGTATGACTACACCCTCGTCAGCAGCACCCGCGAGGAAGACGAAGCCCGTTTCCGCGCTCTCATCAAAGCTGAAAGAATGCGGACGAGTTTGGTTGCTTGATCAACCCACGAACCACTCAGCCAACCACCACGACTGGCTGCTAGGAAATTGCT
>CAMBPV010000096.1 GCA_945869695.1 Prosthecobacter debontii | reverse complement strand
TCCGTCCTCGCCCGAACGGCGAACCGGCTGCCTGCGACAATTCGGCAGAACTTCCACCACCGGAACCCCCTTCCGAGCAAGAGCACCTGGTCGTGGCTTCTCCTTCGACGAGAGCGACTTCGCCTTCATTGACATCCTTAGGGCCGCGCCGAACAGACTTGGTCTCCTTTCTCATTTCAAACACATCCTCAGACTGATTTGCCAACCACTCAACAATCTCCCATTCACATCTGGGCACCCGAGCTAAGCGAAGGAAGCGGCGGCATCCAAGCCCTTTCCCGATCCTACGTGTCGGCCCTTCGTGCGGCGTTACCTGGGCGTTCCATTACCGTTTTCATCAAGAATGATCAACTCGGCGCTCACGATCCCCTTCTGAATCTGGGCATCACTTTCCGGAGCGTCTCCCATTGGCCTCCTATCCTGCGCACTCTGGCGCTGACCTTGATAGGGATTTATTACGGCCTGAAAGAGAGCCCCGCATTAGCGCTCACGATGCACCTGCACTTTTTGCCTCCGCTCATATTGTTACAAAAACTTCAACGAACCAAGGTGGCATGCGTCTTGCACGGAATCGAAGTTTGGCAGGCGAAAGGGCGAATCCGGGTCGAGTCCCTTCGACACGCTGATTTGCTCATTGCTGTCAGCCAGTACACAGCAGAAGTGACGGCAGAGAAACATCAAGTGGCGCCCAGCTCGATCAGCATCATTTCCAACACGTTTAACGAGGAACGCTACACAGTCGGACCAAAGCCGGGAGCCCTTTTGGCGCACTACGATTTACAGCCAGACCAGCCCGTGCTCCTGACGATCAGTCGGCTTGCAATGTCTGAACGGTACAAAGGCCACGAACGGGTTTTGGAATCGCTGCCTGAAGTTCGCAAACACTTCCCGAAAGTCCGGTATTTGATCGGCGGAACGGGTGATTACTCAGCAAACCTCAGAAGCAGAGCCGAGGAACTCGGCGTTTCAGACCTGGTGACTTTCACGGGATTCATCCCGAATGAGGAGCTGTGTGCCCACTACCAACTCTGTGACATCTTTGTCATGCCGAGTCAGAAGGAGGGGTTTGGCATTGTCTTCCTGGAAGCCATGGCCTGCGGCAAGCCTGTCATCGCCGGAAATCTGGACGGGTCTGTTGATGCGCTGGACGGTGGTCGCCTCGGGGTCTTGGTAAACCCCAACGAGAGCGAGGAGATCCAGCAAGCGGTGATCAGCCTGCTCGAGCGCAGCCACCCGAATCGACTCCTTTTTGACCCCACGGCTCTCCATCAAGAGGTGGTCAAAACCTTTGGCCCCGAGGCCTTCAACCGGAGGGTGAAAGAAGCTTTTACCCCCTTGCTGCGTGCGGCGGGTGAACCTGCACTGGACTCACCGATCACCGCTCTCAATGGCCTGAGCGCTGAATCACCGACACCTCGGCTTCGCATCGTGGTGCTGACCCAACTGACCTCACCCTACCAAGTCGAGTTCTTCAATGCCTTTACAGATTTGAATGAATGTGAATTGACGGTGATCTACCTGACGAGTCAAGACCGCTCCCGAAAATGGAAACTGGAGGATATCCGGCACAACCACATCATCCTCTCACAAACGCCCGAGCTGAAGGACGAGGCTACCCGACTCCTCCTCACCGCCGATATTACGGTCTTCAATTATTACACGGATCTGTTTGCCCTCCACGCCCTCAGTCGGCGCGCGCGGACGGGAAAGCCCTGGGTCTTTTGGGGTGAGCGTCCTGGTTTCCTTCAGATCGGGCCTCCGAGCCTCTGGTTCCGAAGGTTGGTGTTGCACTCCCTCCACCAGTCAAGCGTGCCCATCTGGGGTGTGGGACAGTTTGGCATTGAGGGCTACCGGTCCGAGTTTGGTAAGGAACACCCGTATTCCAACATGCCCTACTTTTCGGATTTGGGCCGTTTCCTTGAGATCAAGCCAAACGAAAAACCCGGCCGTCCCCGCACCCTTCTCTATTCCGGAGTGCTCTCGAAAAGAAAGGGTGCTGATCTGCTGGCCAAAGCCTTTGCCAAGATTGCCGAGGAAGATTCAACCGTGAGACTCTGCATTGTCGGTGACGGGCCGGAAAAGAGTGCGATGGAAACAACACTCGCGTCGTGCTCTGACCGTGTCGAGTGGGCCGGGTTTCAAGATTGGCAGGATTTACCTCGATTCTACTCGAAGGGGGACATTTTTTGTTTCCCTTCCCGCTACGATGGCTGGGGCCTGGCCTTGGTCGAAGCTCTGGCATCAGGTTTACCGGCGATCGCCACCGATCAAACAGGTTCTGCGATTGACTTGATCTCCCACGGACACAATGGATGGTTGGTGAAGGCGGACGACTTGAACGCTCTCGTGATTGCGATCCGAGATGCGCTCTCGGTCCCCGCCGATCCGTTTTCTGAGATGAAGGCCGCAGCGCGTCAGTCCGTGAAGGATCAAAGTGTGAAGGAAGGTGCTCGCAAATTCATCACAGAAGCACGGAATGCAGTCGAACAATGGATGCGCGCCTAGCGCAGTCCACTCCTCTTAACATGTGCGGTATTGCTGGCTTTTTTGACCCAAAACACACCGTGACGGATGTGACCGAGCGCCTTGCTTTGCTCCAACGGGAGCTCCATCATCGTGGCCCTGATGACCAAGGCGCATGGTCATCACCCTCCGGAGTGGCCCACTTCGCCCACACGCGACTGTCCATCCTCGATCTTTCTGCAGCCGGGCACCAGCCGATGAGCGACGCATCGGGGAGGTACACGATCACTTTCAACGGAGAGATCTACAATTTCCGGGAGCTGCGGGGTGACCTGGAAAAAGAGGGTGCCGTCTTTGTTTCCGACACAGACACGGAAGTGCTTCTGCACCTTTATGCGAGGCAGGGCGCCTCGATGCTCGAAAGACTGAGGGGCATGTTTGCCTTTGCAATCTGGGACGAGAAGGAACAGCGCGGTTTCCTGGCCAGAGACCCCTTTGGCATCAAACCTCTCTACTATACCTCCCAGAAGGGGGTCGTCGCCTTCGCCTCGGAAATGCGTGCGCTTCAAGCAGCGAGCTTCACCTCCCAAAGTCTCGATCCCGTAGCCTTGGGATCCTATTTCGAATCGGGCACCGTGCCGGAGCCACTGACCCTCTTGTCAGATGTCAGACTCCTGGAGGCCGGGCATTGGCTGGAGTGGAGTCAAAACGTGCTCGAAAAGCAGGCCTACTGGACGATTCGATTCCCCGCATCCCCGGCGACCGAAAAACCTGCGCAAGTGGTCAGGCGAGCTCTTCTCGACAGCCTGCGCCACCACTTTGTGAGTGATGTCCCCGTTGGTATTTTTCTCAGTGGAGGAATCGACTCAACCGTGTTCGTAGCCCTGGCCAGGGAAATTGGGATCAAGAACCTTTCGACCTTCTCGATCGGCCTGACCAATCAGGCACTGGATGAAAGCGGCCTGGCTCGCCGCACGGCTGAACACTTTGGCACGGATCACCACGAATTGATTCTAGAGGAAGGGGATGCCAAACGACGCTTTGGCGAGTACCTCGAACACATCGATCAGCCGAGCATCGACGGTTTCAACACCTACGTCGTCTCAAGCTTTGCTCGTGAATGCGGGATCAAGGTGGTTTTAAGCGGACTCGGGGGTGATGAACTGTTTGCAGGATATCCGAGCTTCCGAGATGTCCCTCGACTGGTGAAACTCTCGAATTGGCTGAATCTCATTCCCGGACTTCGCCAACACCTCGGATTCAAACTGGAGCACGGTAACTACTCTCAACGCGCTGGCCGGTTGGGTGGATTTCTCCAATCGCGGAGCACGATCCGGAATGCATACCTAGCCTTTCGCGGCATTTTTACCCGCCGCACAGCCCGCCTGCTGGCAGCCCAATTCACAGGCGTGCCGATCTCCCAGTTCATGGTTCACTCTTCTGAAAAAGTGCCGCCGACCATGATGCCGAATCCCGGTGACGAGGTCAGTCATTGCGAATTAACTCTCTACATGCGCAACCAGCTTCTGAGGGATAGCGATGTGATGAGCATGAAGAACAGTCTGGAATTGCGAGTCCCCTTTGTGGACCGGGTGTTGTTCGAAACTATCTCCCGCATCCCCGCCGCGATCCGGCTCCAACAAGGAAAAAAACTCCTTTTGGAAGCCGTGCCCGAAATTCCAGATTGGATCAAAAATCAACGCAAACGAGGTTTTCTCTTCCCTTACGAGACTTGGGCGAAATCAACCTGGGGAGACGTGTTTTTGGAAACCAACCGGAGGCTCCCCGTCCCGAATCCGACCTGGTATCAACAATGGTGCATTTTTGTGCTCCATTTTTGGCTGAAGCGAAAAGGCCTCGAACCTGAGTCCCGATAATTTTTCATGCGGGTCCTTCACGTCATCCCGTCTCTCTCAGCCACCTCGGGCGGTCCGAGCTTCGCCTTGCCAGCGATGGCTGAATCCCTCCACCATCGAGGGATTCACGTCACGGTGGTGACCACCGATGACCATGGCAGAGGGCTCCATGTCGATGGCATCACGTGCGGCGTTCCGATTGCCCGCGAGTTTGACTCCATCATCTACTTCCCGAAGCAGACTGAGTTCTACAAATGTTCACTGCCGATGTATTCATGGCTTTCAGAACATATTCACGAGTTCGACTTGGTGCATATCCACGCCGTGTTCTCCTTCTCCAGTCTGATGGCGGGACGGGTGGCGGCGCGGAACAAAGTGCCCTACATCGTGCGCCCTCTGGGTGTCTTGAACAGGTGGGGAATGGAGAACCGGAGGAGACTTCTCAAATCGATCTCTTTTCGCCTCTTTGATTTTCCCTTTCTCAAGAAGGCCTCCGCCATGCATTACACCAGTCGCATGGAAATGGAGGAGGTCTCACGGTTCGGCCTCAACAACATCCAATGCGTCATCCCTGTTGGCTTGGACCTTGAACCCTTCCGCCAGCTACCACCCAGACAGATCTTTAGCCAGGCCTTTCCGGAAACTGCGAACACCCGCAACCTCCTTTACCTATCTCGAATCGACGCCAAAAAGGGGCTCGATCTTTTGATTCCTGCCTTTGCTCAAATCAGCCGACGCCACGCCGACATCCGGCTCGTTGTTTGTGGGGGGGGTGATCCGGCTTACTTGGAGAAGCTCAAGGCGATGGCCTCAGATGAGGGCATCTCACCCCGAGTAACTTGGACTGGACCTGTGGAAGGGGACCTGCGCCTGTCTGCATTGGCTGCTGCGGAAATCTTTGTGCTTCCCTCTTATTCGGAGAATTTTGGCATCGCCCTTCTCGAAGCCATGGCGGCGGGACTGCCCTGCGTGAGCACCGATCAAGTGGCTCTGGCTGTGGAAGTGGCTGGCCGAAATGCGGTTCGCATAAGCCCTCTGGATTCCAAGGAAATGGCGGCAGTTTTAGAGGAACTCCTGAACTCTACGGCTGAACGGCAAGCTCTGGCGAGTGCCGCAAAGGCGGTCGCCGAAAAAGACTATTCCCTCCCCGCCATGGGCTCAGCCCTCGAACACCTCTACCTGGACGTCACGAGCCGTGCAACTTGATCAAATCACGCCGGTCATTCTGACTTGGAATGAGGAGCCCAATCTCAGGCGCTGTCTAGAACGACTCAGATGGGCCAGCCAGGTCGTGATTATCGACAGCGGCAGCACGGATGCGACGGCGGCCATTGCCGCTGAGTATCCCAATACACGCCTGCTCGAACGCCCCTTTGATGATCATACCAAGCAGTGGAATTTCGGCATCGGTGCCACTTCGACAAACTGGGTGCTGTCTCTCGATTGCGACTATGCTCTCTGCCCCAGCTTTGAGGATGAACTGGCTCGGCTCGATGAAGCCACTCCCTTCGACGCCTTCTGCGCCTCGTTTCGCTACTTGGTCTTTGGAATGCCTCTCCGGGCCTGTCTTTACCCGCCGCGTGCCGTGCTTTTTCGGAAAGACCGCTGCTTTTATGTGGAGGATGGACACACGCAAATTCTCCAGGTCAACGGCACACTCGGACACCTCAAGACAAAAATCGATCACGACGATCGCAAGCCCCTGACACGTTGGCTCTCCTCCCAGGACAAGTATGCGCACTTGGAGGCAGAGAAGCTATCCGCGGCTGATCCCGGGAAGCTCCGATTGCAGGACAGACTCCGCCGCAGCATGTGGGCGGCGGTGCCAGCGAGTCTGGTTTATACGCTTCTGGTCAAGGGCACGCTCTGGGATGGCTGGCGCGGCTGGTACTATGCGCTTCAGCGTATGCTGGCGGAAATGCTGCTCGCGCTGCGGCTGATCGAGAGAAGGTTTAAGCCATGACGAATGAAGCCCCGAGCGTGCATCTGGTCGTACCTTGCTACCGCGAGAGCGCGCGCATCGGCAGCTTCCTGCCAGATCTTTGCCATGAAATGTCGGCACTTGGACTGGCACGTGTGCTGGTGGTGGAAGACGGTTCCGATGCCGATGAATTGGCGAGGATGCAGCGGATCGTGGATGATCTGCGGGCCGAGTTCCCCTGCCTGCTGCCGCTGAAATCCATACCTCAGAATGTTGGCAAAGGCGGAGCAGTGTATGCCGGATGGCGCGAGCACGACGGCGCTGAATGGCTGGGATTTGTTGACGCAGACGGATCGTGCTCTGCTTCCGAAGTCGCCCGATTGATCCGCATAACCCGATCAGGACTGACGAGTCCATGTGCCATTTTCGCCTCTCGAGTGAAGATGCTCGGGCGCAAGGTCGACAGGTTGTTCAAACGACATCTCCTCGGGCGGGTTTTTGCGACTCTTGTCTCTGAACTTTTGGACATCCCCGTTTATGATTCACAGTGCGGTCTGAAAATTGTGCCGAGGCGGGCTTATGAAAGCGTTGCTGCCAAGCTGCAAATCAAGGGCTTCGCCTTTGACGTGGAACTGATGGTGGCACTTCTCGACACCGGCTGCCGAATCGAGGAAGTGCCAATTGATTGGTCCGAAGTTCCAGGCGGCAAGGTCCAACTCTTTCGTGATTCCTGGCGGATGGCCCGTGATGTACTGAAGATCCGATCGGGTCGATCCGCGTGGCGCCTTTGATTTTCGTATTTCTCCTCTTTTTCCATGGCTTCGAAGCCCCTCAGGATTCTTCTGGTCAACCAAGCCTTCTACCCGGACGTGGTAGCGACGGCTCTTGTCTTGACTGACTTTGCAAAAGGTCTGACCGAGCGCGGACATCAGGTGACCGTCGTGGCATCTGGCCGCGGCTATGACGACAGACAAAGGAAATACCCTTCACACGAAAATTGGGAGGGCATTGAGATTCACCGAATTTGGACACCCGGGCTGGGCAAGAGCAGCAAATGGCGTCGATTGATCGATTTTGCCTCATTCTGGATCAGCGCATCGCTGATTCTTCTCAAACTCCCCCGTTTTGATGTCACGGTCTGCCTGACTTCCCCGCCCTTGATATCGATCTTGGGAACCCTCGTCGCTCAGATCAAAGGAGGGGCCGTGGTTCCTTGGATCATGGATTTGAATCCCGATGAAGCCGTTGCCGCAGGCTGGCTGCGCGCAGGCAGTCTTCCCGAGAAGCTGATGAGCGCCCTCCAAAACTGGAGCTTTTCAAAGTCCGCACGGATCATTGCTCTTGATCGATTCATGGCCGAGCGCCTCCTTGCCAAAGGGGTGCCGGAGCACCTCATTCACGTGGATGCACCCTGGTCTCATGATCAGGTGGTGAAGTTTGACCCAACGGCGAGGGCGTCCTTCAGAGCTGAACATCGGCTGGAGGGAAAATTTGTGGTGATGTACTCCGGGAATCACAGCCCCTGTCACCCTCTGGACACGGTTCTTGCCGCAGCCGAAAGACTTGCCTCGGATGACCGAATTCAATTTTTGTTTGTGGGGGGCGGGAGCGAATTCAAAAAGGTTCAAGCCTTTTCCCATGAGAAGAAGTTGCCAAACATCACAACCCTCCCCTACCAACCGATCGCCAAACTCTCAGGCTCTCTCTCATCGGCTGATCTTCATTTGGTGGTGATGGGTGATCCGTTTGTTGGAATCGTGCATCCCTGCAAAATTTACAACATTCTCTCCATTGGAACTCCGTTTCTCTTCATCGGACCGAGTCAATCACATGTGGGTGATCTGTCGGATGTTTTAGACGATCCGAATCAGGCGAGAATGGCCCGAAATGGCGACACCAACGCCGTTGTCCAACAGATCCGTGCAGCCGTGCAGACAGGAATCATGGATCCCAACCCAGCGGCGCGTCGGCTCAGTCTGAATTTTTCCCATGACAGCATTTGTCCTCGGCTGATTCAGTTGCTAGAGAACACGTCTGCTTAAGTATCTACCCTTTTGATGCTCCGTTTCGAATTATTCTCCCAGATCATCTCATCCAAGCCGTCTACTCCTGCGGCCTGGGTGTATTCCGGTTTTTTTGCGTTGGCTTGTGTTTTGTCGGTCGTGACCACTGCCTTTATTTTAAAGACCCAGCAAAACATTGGGATTGACGTTCCCGACTCAAGGCGCAAGACCCATGAAAAGCCCGTTTCGCGGCTCGGTGGAGCGGCCATTTTCGTGGCTCTTTTGTTTGGGCTGGCCATTGCACTTCAGACGCGAGGGATCGAATGGATCCGCTGGTGGCCCATTCTGATCTGCAACGGCTTAGTCTTTGCGATTGGTTTTCTCGATGACCTGAAGCCTCTGGGGGCCAGGACGAAACTCATCGGGCAGATAGGAGCGGCGACCATTCTATTCGCACTGGGTGTGTCGATTGATATTCTGAGCAACCCCTTCGGCTCAGGCAGCATCAGTCTCGGATGGTTGAGCCTTCCCCTTACGGTCTTCTGGCTGGTTTCGATCCCCAACATCGTCAACTTGATCGATGGGATGGATGGCTTGGCCACTGGCTTTGGAATGTTCATCAGTTTAACCCTCGCGATGGTGGGCCACCTTTCCGGCCAGCCGGATGTTGTTTATGTTTCTCTGATCATGGCGGGTGCCCTCGGCGGTTTTTTGGTCTTCAACTTTCCACCCGCCAAGATTTTTTTGGGCGATGGCGGCGCTTATTTGATCGGATTCTTCATCGCCTCGGTGGCGCTCTTGACCTCCAATAAGGGATCCATCCTCGCGGCGCTTCTGGTCATGATGGTTGCCCTAGGGGTTCCCATTCTTGATACGCTTTTTGCCATTCTGCGCCGCGCGGTGCGGGGTGTGCCCATCTTCAAAGCCGACGCTGAACATATCCATCACCGCCTCATTGTCTTGGGTTACACCAAAGGCCAGGCATTGATGATGATGTATGCGGTTTGCGTGGTCCTGAGTCTGGTGGGGATCAGTATCCTCCTCACAAAGGGGCTTGCCCTTCCTGTGGTAGGAGCCGTCCTTTTTTTGCTGGCGATGGCTGCCGCGAGATACCTCGGCTATGTCCGCACTTGGAAGGGATTTCGACAGCAGATGAAGGAATCCATAGCGCGAAGGAAGGATCAAGAATACGTGAATGCTCACGCTCGAGTCATGGAACTTGAGATCGAAAAATGCGCCAAACCCGCCGAATTCATGCCGATTTTGAGGCAAGGGCTATCCCGACTCGGGTTACACCTCGACGAAACGCCGGGTCTCAATCCGGTCGAAATTCCGCTGGTAAATGGGGGCTTGGCCATTCTTTTTAAATCAGGGGAAGTCAAACACCGACTTGAGGAAGAAAACCGAATTGACGCGGTAAAGGCTTGTTTGGACGCAGCGATCACTCAATGGGGATCCCTTCCCGATCTTCAAGTTGCTCCTGATCCTAAAAGGGTCTCTCCTTCCGTCGATCTCCCTGTCACTAACCAAGAGACGTCCTCCCTTGAGCTCTGATCCGGATCAACAACCCCAAGCGGGCGAGCGCAATGAGCTCAAGCGCAAGCGTGTGAGGAGGCGCTCCAGGTTAGAACATTTTTTCGCTGCAATCCAACGCCCCAAATGGGAGGTTTGGGGAATTGTTCTTTTGGTTCTCGCCGTGTGTTTCTTTGGAGGGGGCCGCAGTCTAGTGGTGAAAAGTTCGGCAATGATCTTGATCGGGATTTGGGGGATCATGCTGCCACCCGGTTATCGCCTTCCGAAGGTCGTCCTGATTTCACTCGCTGCAGCCATCGGCGCACCGCTACTGGCCTTTCTTCCGGCTTCACTCTTGGTCCCGGAGACGTCATGGAGATCCATGCTGACTGAAAACTGGGGAATAAACCTTTCTTCCTTCTCCACGTCTCAACCTTGGATGACTTTGGAGTCGTGGATCGACTACACGGTGGCCCTCGTCTGGTTGGTCTGGTGTGGGTCTCGCGGAAGCACAACAAGCGACCGGAGACTCGCCATTCGAATCCTTTCTTTCGGAATCTGTGTCATCGCGATTTTTACACTCTTGGTTGAAGCAAAAATCCTCCATATTGCCTGGTGGACTTTTCCGTCTGAACTCGGCGTCACGATTGGGCCTTTGGCGAACCGAAATCATACCTCCAGCCTGATGGTGGTGGGCAGTTTGCTGAGCGCAGCGGCCTCTTACGACGCCTTTCGGCGGAAGGATCGAGTGGGTATCCTTTTCCTTTTGTCACTGGTGCCACCCGGAGTGGTGATCCTTCACAATACTTCTCGTGCGGCACTCGTTCTTTACTTTGTTGGGATTAGCCTCTGGCTTTGGACTGCATCTGTAAAAGGGGGATTGCTGCGGAAGATTTCGCTCACGGGATCATTGGCGTTGGCGGGCTTGGCGGGGCTATTCCTTTTTGGCGGCAAGATCCTTTCACGCATCACGAAGCCGGATGGAAGCGGCATTCAGTTTTCATCACTCACGACACGAACCCAGCTTTTTGAGGACTCAATTTCGGTCGCGTCAGATTCCCCTTGGATAGGCATCGGATTTGGTAACTTCAAAAACGTGTTCCCTCAATTCTCGACCACTCACGGGCCCATGTACTGCTTTCTCCACCCCGAAAGCGATTGGCTCTGGCTGCTGACGGAGGGAGGAATCACGACTTTTTGCACCTTCGCGGCCTTGGTAGGCCTGCTCGCTCTCATAACGGGACCTTGGCTCGTCAATAAGGATGCTGATTCAAGCTCTGATTCGAGACAGGATAAACGCTTGCGAAATGCCTTTGCGATTGCTGTCTTTTTAGCGGCGCTACACGGTTTAGTCGATGTTCCCAACCACACACCGGGCTACGGCTTGCTCTCCGCCCTGTTTTTAGGTCTGGCCATACGATCGGCAGAGGTCTCGATCCCTTCATCCGGAATGACGAGGGCCGCAAATCGAATCATAGGTTTGGGAATCGCTGTGCTGGGCTGCCTTCAACTTTGCACAGCGTTTGGCCGGCCTGTTTTACCTGGAAGTTCGAGTGCAAGGGTGCTGGCGGAAAGTTCGTTCGAGTTGGCCCATTCAGATCGGGATCAGGATGCCTTCGATGCGATGGAAAAGGCCATTTCCATGAACCCGCTGAATTGGTCCTTCTATTTTCAGCGTGCACAGATCCACCTGAGATTGAATCATCCGGAGAGCGAAGCTTATTTAGACTTTGGAAGGGCGAGGGCTCTGGAGCCGAATCTCGTGAAACCTTGCGTTGAGGAGGGAGTGATCTGGAAAGATCGGAGACCCGAATTGGCGATAGCGGCGTGGGGCGAGGCTCTGCGCCGGGAACCCGTCCACTCGACGAGCTTATACCACACCCTCTTTATGGAGGGAGCCCGCAGCCGCGCCTTGCTTCCGGGGCTCATTCAGCTGGCGAAGACGCCGGAGCAGAAGCTTACCATCCTGTCATACCCTTCTCTCTATGAGGACCACTCGCCTGGAACCTTTCAAGAAATGCTCGGAAAATTCCTGACTCAAGAGACCAACATCGAATCCTTGGACTCAAAGGGCAGGAACACTTTGTTTCAGGTTTGGTCCCAGCACGGAGATCGTTTAGCCCTGATGAAGGGGCTAGAGGCTAATTCCAGCTGGCATTTGGACGGATGGCAGATTCTTTGCAATGAATATGCTCGGGATGGAAGATATGAGGAGGCTTTCAAGATGGCTCAGCGGTATGAATTGCCTCCGACTAGCCCCTCAATCACGGGATTGATGCCGGTCAATCAACTGGAACAAAACTTCCTCTTCAACCCCACCGATGCACGCCGGGGCATTGATTTGTATTTCGGTTACAAGTCGCGAGGGGAGTGGACCCTGGCTCTCGCAACCTTGGAAAAGGTCGCAGCTCTGCCCACTGCGCCGAACTATCTCAGTTATGAAATGGCTTCCATTTATGCGGAAAAAGAGGACTTTCGACGGGCATGGGAACTCATGCTCCAATATTTGAGTCGCCCTAAATAGCTAATCTCTAACTGTTTACGCCAAGACCTGTCGGCAACGAGAATTTTCTCGTTTGACCGTGCAGGTCTTTTAATTTAGACTCTTTAATAATCACAATTGCCTCTCATTTCACGAAAAAATTATGGCTAAAGTAGTAATCATAGATGATGAATCCGCAATCTTAGAGCTGATGACAAAGCTCGTCCGGTCGACCGGGCACTCGGTCACGGGTTGCCTCACGGGAACCGAGGGGATGGCCGAAATCCGCGCGCAAAAACCCGAATTGGTGATCGTGGATCTGCGCATTGGCGACATCAACGGGTTGGACATCGTCAATACCTGCCGAGAGGATTTCCCGGATACAGCTGTGATCATGGTCACTGGACACGGGAGTATTGAGACCGCGGTCGAGGCGATGCGCTTGGGTGCCTTTGATTACCTGACGAAGCCTTTTGACCTTGGCGATCTGGTCAAGACCGTGAAACAGGCCCTTCAGAACTCTCCTGGCAATCCGGAGGCTCCGGTGCAGCCTTCCGTGATGATGAGGACGCCTTCATCATCCAAATTGATCGGTCATAGCGAGGCGATTCAAAAGATTTTTGAAATCGTCAGACGTGTGGCGGACAATGATAGCCCCGTTCTTCTCGAGGGTGAGTTCGGAGTCGGCAAGCACATGGTCGCCCGTGCACTCCATGAGGCGAGCCGGCGGAGTGCAGCTCCCTTTAAGGAATTGCAGTGTAGCGCAATGCCCGAGGATCTCTTGGACGCGGAACTGTTCGGCCACAGTGGAAATCAAGCCGGAGGCATCTTTTCCCGAGCCAACGGAGGCACGGTGCATCTGGCAGAGGTTCATCAGTTGCCGGCTCGTATTCAGGCCCAACTCAATTCTTTCTTGGATGAGATTCAGGCAAGGAAGCGATCCGGACGATCAGGCTTGGAGGGAGTAGCTCCTGATTTCCGCTTGGTGGTGTCCACAACGACTCCGCTCGAGGAATCAACGACATCGGGTCGTTTCCGCGAGGATCTCTATTACAAGTTGTCCGTTGTGCCGGTGAAGATTCCCCCGTTACGCGAGCGCAGAGAGGATATCCGTCCATTGGTGGAGCACATCCTCAAGGAGATGGCAGACCGCTCGGAAACGGTTGCCAAGACTATCGACAACAATGCGATGAGTTTTCTAGAGAAGTATGCGTGGCCGGGCAACATCAGCGAGCTTCGTAACGCGGTGGAGCGCGCCTGTGCTTTCTCCGAGAAAGATCGGATCCTACCCACGGACCTTCCACCCAAGGTGAGCCAGCAGATTGAAGTCCCTACCCCGACGGGCGGCGGAACCACTCAGCTTCCCATTGGCTCCACGCTCGATGATTTCATCCGTGCGCAGGAGAGAGTCTTCATCAACGAGACGCTCAAGTACAACAATGGGTCCCGTGAGAAAACGGCGAGCATGCTCGGTGTGAGCATCGCTACGCTCTATCGCAAAATGGGTCTCAACGTGGAACGTCGCACAACGACTTAGGACCCAAACGGCGTCTCTCCAAAGATGAGGAAACCATCAGGCGACTGAGTTTTCTTCTCGGTGGGCATGGACCTCGGCGTGAATGCGCTCGAGGTCATCACCAAGCGCGAGTCTCTGCCACGGCAGGAGGTCTCCGAGCCCCTCTGGAGAAGCGATGAGCTGTTCGAGTGTCGATCGAGAGCCAAGCAAGGAAGACTCGATCCCGAGTTCCTGTGCCTTGATGTCTCTGATCTTGCAGAGGTTCTCGACTTGCATCCGCGAGTCTTCCGATAAACGCCCGCGCGCCTTTTTCTGACGCTGGGGGAAAGTGCGGGGATCTGCCTCAGCGAGGACGCCCAACACCTCGGAAAAATCTCGCTTCCATTTCGGACGCCATCCTCCCGGAGGGTAGATGGCTTGTCCGCTCTCATACAAGAGGGCGTAATCGAGCATTTGCTTATTCGACATCACACGGAAACAAGGGATATCGCGCTCTGCCGCGACTCCGTCTCGCCACTCCCAAAACGCACGCAAGAGAGCAAGACCTTTCGGCTGGAGCCTCCCCGAGCCTTGAACACGCCAAGGGTCTTCTTTCGCCGCCATGGTTCTCGCGGCCACGCCTGCTTGAAGCGCGATGCAGCTTTGTAAAAACCAATCCTCCCGATTTTTTTGCTTCAGCTCAGCCTGCAAAACATCCGCCAAGGGGATGAGATAACGCACATCATCAACGGCATACCTCAACATGGTATCAGGTAACGGACGCCGGCTCCAGTCTTCCTTTTGCGAGGCCTTCGATAAACGGTGGCCGAATACATTTTCAACAAGAGCTGCGAGACCAAATTGACGGTGCCCCACAAGCCTTGCTCCGATTTGGGTATCGCGAATGATCTTTGGGCTCCAACCGTAGGCCTTTCTGAGCATGGTGAGATCGTAGTCCGCGCCATGGAGCCAGAGTTCACAGCGGTCAAAAAAATCGATCAAAGGAGACATGTCCCCGATCGCAAGGGGATCTACGAGGGCGAACTTGCCGCAAAAAGCGATCTGGATCAGGCAAAGTTTTTCGTGGAAATGATGAAGGCTGTCTGCTTCGGTATCAATGCAACAGCGGGAGTCCCCGCCGTTTTCAAGGCTGCCGAGCGCCTCACGGACCCAATCATTGAGATCGGCCTGTGTGTCGATGTATCGATAGTCCTTCTCAGGCGGCGCTGAGGCTGAGGCAACCCACTCCTGTTGGCTCATGATTTCAGTCCCTTCAGCAGAAGTTCGGCATTGTTTCCTGTCTTCTGAATGTTCCGAATCAGGAGCTCGATCGACTCATAAGCCGGGACGGCCGAGAGTTGCTTCCGAACCACAGAGACCCGCTTAAACTCATCCGGGTGGTAGAGGAGATCGTCTCTTCTTGTGCCTGATTTGAGGACATGAATGGCTGGGAAAATTCTTCTTTCAGAGATCTCACGATCGAGATTGATCTCCATGTTCCCGGTCCCCTTAAACTCCTCAAAAATCACCTCATCCATCCGACTTTCTGTTTCGATCAAAGCCGTAGCGACGATGGTGAGACTTCCCCCTTCTTCCACATTGCGCGCGGCGCCGAAGAACTTCTTCGGCTTCATGAGTGCCTTCGACTCAACACCCCCAGACATAGTCCGCCCTTTGCCACCTTGAAGTGCGTTGTATCCCCTGGCTAGTCGCGTGATGCTATCCAGCAGGATGACCACATCTTTGCCCTGCTCGACGAGTCTCTTCGCTCTTTCCGCCACGAGCTCGGCGACCTGCGTGTGGCGCTTGGGGCTTTCATCAAAGGTGGAGCTGTAGATCTCGCAGCCTTGCACGGTTTCCTCAAAATCAGTCACCTCCTCTGGACGCTCATCCAAGAGCAGGACGATGAGGCTGATCTCAGGGTGATTGACGGTAATCGATTTGGCCACCTCCTTGAGCAACATCGTTTTCCCTGAACGTGGCGAGGCACAAATCAGGGCTCTCTGTCCCTTCCCCAAAGGCGCAACGAGATCAATGACCCGAGCGCTCACCGATGAATCTTTGGGCGTCTCCATGATGATCCGCCCGGTGGGGAAGGTGGCGGTCAGCTTATCAAAGGCAACCGGCACCTCCCAGGAATCGATCGGCTTGCCTTCGATTTCCACGATGCGATCAATGGCGAGATACTTCTCTTTTTCACGGGGGGCCTTTGCGTATCCCTTGATCTTTTGGCCGGGTTGCAATTGGAACTTGCGCACCAAAAACAACGGCACAAAGACATCTTCGGGCAAGGGCATGAAGCTGTACTTGGGGTAGCGGACCAACCCAAAGTTATCACATCCGATTTCAAGAAAACCTTCCATCGAGAGCTTGGTCTTGTGCTGCTCCATCCAGACGAGCAGATCATAGATCAATTGATGTTTGGTGCGGCTGGCATTCGTCCGCCACCCCAACTCTTCCGCCAGCGCTAACAGTTCGCCCAAGCCTTTGCCTTGCAGATCATTCACCGAAACCTCCTCGGGGAAAGGTGCGACTGCACCCGTCACCTCGACTGGAGCAGGAGGAGGGGACATCGAAACATCGCTGGATTCTGGTGGGGGAGCCTCAGCGGTCAAAACAACGGGGACCGACGGCTCAGAAGCATCGGCCTTGTTTTCAGGAGTGCCCCTGGCAGACTCTTGATCAACCAATGGCTCGGGGGTGTTTGGATCAATTTCAGACATGTTGGGATTCAAAATTTAGTCAGGTCACTCAGGATCATCAGCGCTTGGGCTTCAAGCATCGTTTGGGAGCCGTCGTTCCAGACAACCGAATCCGCCTTGTTCACTTTCACATTCAAGGGTAATTGGGCCTTCAGCAGGTTCTCCGCTGTGATCGCATCTAGTTTACGTCGATCTATCAAGCGAGCTACTTGCACGGTCTGGGACGTCGCAACGACAATCACCGTATCCGCTTTTACGGACTCATGAATCTCATAGTGAAGAGGCACCTCCGCAAGGAAAACCTTGGTTTTCCCGGCTTCTAACAGGTGCGCTCTTTCCGTCTCTAAAGCATCCAGAATGATCGGATGGAAGATCTGCTCGAGTCCGACTCTCAAGTTCGGGTCATTAAACACTTTCTCCCTGACCTTCACTCGATCAAGGCCCCCTCTCTCGTCCAACACCTCATTTCCAAGGAGGAGCTTCACTTTTTCGACACAATCTGCCACCTCCCAGAGCGACTTGGCCTTCTCATCACAAGAGAAATAGCGCACTTGGTCGGCCCCGATCTTGACCAGGAGTTGGCTGAAACTACTTTTGCCGGTGGCGGCTCCGCCTGTGACGATCCAAGTCTTCATGAGTAAAAAATCAAAAAGGCGGGTGAATGATTCACCCGCCTTTCCTTTGTCAATTTTTGTCGCTTTCCCGGTTAGAGGGAGGGGAGAAGCGGGTTGGGACCTGCGTTGACTCCGCCCCCCGCTCCAGCGTCTCCAGAAGAAGCAGGCGCAACAGGTTGGCGGATATCTGCACCCGA
>CAMBPV010000095.1 GCA_945869695.1 Prosthecobacter debontii | reverse complement strand
AAAGGCGGATTTGCCATCTCAAGTCTCGCCGGAGATGCAGGCGGCTGGGCGGTGACGATGTCCCAGATTCCTTCACTATCGATCCAACGCCTCGTCGGCTACGATTTTAATCAGACCCAACTCAAGTCCAACATGGACGAGGGCTTCCGGATCCGAAGCGTGGCCGGTTTCGGTGAGAAGTGGGTGATCGTGATGGATCAATCCACAGGATTTGGAAATCAGCGCTACACCCTGCCGGGCAGTTTCGATGAGAAGCGCAAAGACTGGATCAAGGCCCGATGGGATGACGGCTATCGAATCACCTCGGTCGCAGGAACGGAGGGAGGGAAGGACAGTCAAAACTCATGGGTCGTGGTGATGAGTGAAAACTCAGGGATCGGAGCCCAGAGTTACCGAGGCTCCGGTGAGTGGCCCGTGGATTGGATCAGTGAGAAATGGAATGAAGGCCACGCCATCCCTTCCGTCACCGGCCATGGTAACAAAAACTGGCTGGTGGTGATGTCCAAAGTCGTCGGCCACAAAGGCCTTCAAGGCTACAGCGGGAAACTGAACTCACCGGGAGAGTGGATCGAGACCAAAGGGAATACACCTCAGGTGCCTGCCAAATCCAACCAAGGTCCAGAGTTCGATCAGTTTAACTTTCGAAGTAAGTGTATCCGCGCAGCCCCTCTTCAAAGGCACCCATGATCTCACGCCGCTCAGTCGCCGTGATGCGCTTCGAGACCACGGCGCTCTCCGCCAGATTCCGCAAACGCGTGACGAGTTCCTTCGGGTCATACTCGACGTAACTCAGCACCTCAGCCACCGTATCGCCTTCGAGCTCGTTGCTGTATTTGAGTTTTCCATTGTCGATCCGGACGCTCGCCACATTGGTATCACCCAAGAGATTGTGGAGATCACCCAATGTCTCTTGATAGGCTCCCACGAGGAAGATGCCGAGCATGTAATCTTCGCCCACTTTGAAATCGATATCATGCAGGGGAAGCGTGGCGTGGAGTTCTTCCGAGTGAGCAAAGTGACAAATCTTGCCATCGCTATCGCAAGTGATGTCAGACAGAACCACCGAGCGTTCCGGCTTTTCCTTCAAGCGATGAATCGGCATCACCGGGAAAATTTGATCGATGGCCCAAAGGTCAGGCAGACTCTGGAACACACTGAAGTTCCCGTAATAGAAGTCGGTCTGAACCGCAGCCAGTCTCTCCATCTGTGCGCCATCATGACCGGTGCTCTTCAGTTTGGAGGAGACGAAATTCATGATCTCCCAGTACAACTCTTCACCCTGCGAGCGCTGCCGAAGCGTCACCTTGCCGTAGCTAAATTCAGTGCGCAGCTTGTCGCGATAATACACCGCATCGTTGTACACTTCCTGGAGTCGCTCACGCGTCAGCTTGGTCGAGAGCGTCGTCTTGGTCTCGCCGTAGAGATCCATGAGATTCTTCAACAATGCGGGCGCTCCTTTGGTCACCACGGTCGGTGAGTTGGTCTCGAAGCGGTTCACATCAAGGATGTTGATGATGAGAACGGAGTAGTAGGCGACCACCGCACGACCCGACTCGGTGATGATATCAGGGTGCGCCACACCCGCCTCGGCCGTCACTTCCGTGATCGCCTCGATCACATCGGCGCAATACTCACGCATCTCGTAGTTGCTGCTCGCGGAGGAGGCACCTTTGAGCCCATCATAACTGATCGCCAAGCCGCCACCAAGATCGAGAATCCCCATCTTCGCACCTTCCTGCACGAGGCCGACATAAACGCGAGTCGCTTCAGTCACCGCTTGCCGGATGGCTCGGATGTTCGGGATCTGAGATCCTTGGTGGTAATGCAGCATCCGCAGGCAATCCAGCATCCCCTGCTCTCTCAGGAAGTCCACGGTGCGCATGACCTGAGAAATATTGAGTCCGAAAACACTCGCGTCTCCTCCTGAGGCTGACCAGTGACCGGCGCTCTCTGAGGACAGACGAAAACGCACACCCAACATCGGACGCACGCCCATCTTACGACTGCGCTTCAGGATCAATTCCAACTCACTCGGCATCTCCAGCACGAGGATCACTTGAAGGCCCATCTTTTGAGCGTAGAGCGCCAGATCGATGAACTCCTCATCCTTGTAGCCATTGCAAACAATGTAGGCCAAGGGATCATGCATGTAGGCCAGCGCGGCGATGAGTTCAGGCTTGCTGCCGGCTTCCAGTCCGTAG
The DNA here is from genome assembly GCA_945869695.1 of Prosthecobacter debontii. Lineage (GTDB taxonomy): Bacteria > Verrucomicrobiota > Verrucomicrobiia > Verrucomicrobiales > Verrucomicrobiaceae > JAIBCL01. Next base: position 15,063 of record CAMBPV010000095.1, on the reverse strand, counting down.
TGGTACTTTCTTCCATAACGCGTGATCTCCTCGATCACCTCATGCTGCTGGTTCACCTTAATCGGGTAAACCCCACGATACACACCTTGGTAATTTGCTTCCTTGATCGCCGAAGCAAAACCTTCGTTTAGCTCGTCGATCCGTCCCCGGAGCAGATCACCAAAACGAATCAACACCGGAAGCTGAGTGCCGCGATCACGCAGACCCCGCACGATCTGAGCCAAGCTCACGTCCTTCGATTTCTTGCCGTCCTTCAGACTGACGGTCACTTCTCCTTTTGCCGAGATCCCAAAATAACCATGTCCCCAATCATTGATGCCATACATGCTGGCGCTTTGCTCAATGCTCCAAGCGGGTGTCTTTACGGGTCTTTTTTCCATTCTCGTATTACTCAGGGTCGGTTTCTAAATGCGGAGGGCGACTATCATCACATTTATTGTTAATGCCAAGTAACGTTTGCATCGGTTTCAAGAAGCGATCCCCTCCCCTTTTTCGCCCGATTTTCGGGCAATCTGCGTTTTCTTTGATTTCACATGTCCGGTTTATCGGCTAAACGCGGGCTGTCCAGAACTCACCCTTTCGTTCCAACCATGAAGCACACCCTACTCACCCTTGCCCTCCTCGGCTCATTCGCGATCGCCCAGGCTCAGGATTATCTAGAAATCGCCGCCAATCCCGTCGGCGCAGGCAAAGGGAAAACCATCGTGCTCGTGGCTGGTGATGAGGAATACCGAACCGAGGAATCGATGCCCATGCTGGCTAAGATCCTGGCGAAAACCCATGGCTTCAATTGTGTGGTGCTCTTCTCCACCGACGAAAAGGAAGGCTTCATCGACCCCAACAATCAAAAGAACATTCGCGGCACCGAGATGCTGGACAATGCCCAGTTGATGATCATCGGCACACGCTTCCGCCAATTGCCAGAAGCGCAGCTCGCACCTTTCGCTCGCTTTTTGAACGCCGGAAAACCCGTCATCGGAATCCGCACCGCCACTCATGCCTTCTCCGGCGGCGCAAAGACAGGCGACTTCAAATGGTCAGACTTTGGCCTGAAGATCCTCGGTGAGAGATGGGTGAGTCACCACGGTGCCCACAAAAAAGAAGGCACCCGCTCCGTCATCGAATCGGCCAACAGCAAGAACGACATCCTTCGCGGTGTGGGTGAAATCTTTGCCCCCACTGATGTTTATGGCATCAAGAACCTCGATCAAAGCATCGCCACCATCCTGCTTCGCGGTCAAGTAACCGAATCCCTCGATCCGAAGTCCAAAGCAGTCGCAGGTCCGAAGAACGAGCCCATGATGCCACTGGCTTGGTTGCATGAATACACGGCCCCCAATGGCACCACCAAAGGCCGCTCCTTTTGCACCACGCTCGGAGCGTCCGTCGATTTCGCCGATGAAAATCTCCGCCGTCTCATCGTCAATGCGGCCCATCAGCTCGTCGGTGCACCCGTGCCCGAAAAAGCAGACGTAGCCTTCATCGATCCCTTCAAACCCACCTTCTACTCCGCGCTCAAGAGTGATCATTACAAGCAGATCAAACTGAAGCCTGCCGACTTTGCCGCGGGCAAAAGCCCATCGACCGGCCTGCCGACGGACAAACCCAACGCCGACAAAAAACCATCCAACAACAAAAGCGACGCGCCTCCCCATGCACCCAACGCCGAGCCAGCCACCGCAACGACCTCACGCGCACAAGCCGTGGCGCCCCCTGCCAAAGGCGAGCGCATCGTCCTCATCGGAAACGGTCTCGCTGAGCGTGATGTGTATTACAGCCGCATCGAAACTGAGCTGCATCTTCGCTACCCCGATCAGAATCTATTCTTCCGTAACATGGGACATGTGGGAGACACCCCCGGCTTTCGTCCTCATCCCTCTCGTGTATCTCAATGGGCCTTTCCTGGCGCTGAGAAATTCCATCCCGATAAACAAGTGCATCATGGCAAAGGCTTCTTCTCCACGCCCGACCAATGGCTGACACACCTTCAAGCGGACACCATCGTCGCATTTTTTGGTTACAATGAATCCTTCGATGGCCCCAGCAAAGTCGGCAACTTCGAAGCCGAACTGGATGCCTGGGTGCAGCACACCTTGAGCAAGGCCTACAACGGAAAAGCCGCACCGCGTGTCGTGCTGGTTTCCCCCGTCGCGTTTGAAAACCAATCCGCCAAGCGCGACCTGCCTACCGGTGACAAAGAGAACGCAAACATCATCCTCTATTCCGCCGCCGTTGAGACCGTAGCCAAGAAGCGCGGCCTCACCTTCATCGACCTTTTCTCCCCCACCAAAGCACTCTACGCGAAAACCCAGCAACCGCTCACCACGGGTGGCTTTGTGCCAAATGAAGAAGGCTACAAACAAGTCGCTGAAATCCTCAGCACCGGGATTTATGGTCATCAATCACGCGTCTCCAAGGCGGACCCCGAACTCATCAATGCAGCCGTGAAGGCCAAGGACTACTTCTGGAACAGCGACTACAACCTCGTCAACGGCGTCCACTCCCACGGCCAACGCTACAATCCGTATGGTCCACAGAACTACCCGGATGAAGTGAAGAAGACTCGCGAAATGGCCGCCCTTCGTGATGCCGCCGTTCATGACATCGCCACCTCAAAGAAGACCGATATCGCCGTTGATGACAGCAAGACGCACAAGCTTCCCGACGTCCCGACCAACTACGTCCCCAGCGTGAAGAACGGCAGCACCAAGTACCTCTATGGTGAAGAAGCTGTGCAGTCCCTCACCGTTCCCGAAGGCTACAAGGTCGAGCTGTTTGCCAGTGAAAAAGAATTCCCAAATCTGGCCAATCCAATGCAAATGTCCTTTGATAACAAAGGCCGTCTTTGGGTCGCCACCATGCCCACCTATCCGCATTATCGCCCCGGTGATGCTCTGCCAGATGACAAGCTCATTATCTACGAGGACACCAATGGCGACGGCAAAGCAGACAAAGAAACCGTCTTTGCTGACAAGCTGCATTTGCCCATCGGATTCGAGTTTGCACCCGAAGGTGTGTATCTCTCCCAGGAACCCAATCTGGTGCTCATCAGTGACACCAATGGAGACGACAAGGCAGACAAAACCGAGATCATCCTCGGCGGTTTTGATACCCACGACACGCACCACGCCATCAGCGCTTACGCCGCCGATCCGAGCGGCGCATTCATGATGTGCGAGGGCGTTTTCCTTCACTCCAATGTCGAGACACCCTATGGCCCCGTGCGCTGTGTGGACGGTGGCTTCTTCCGTTACAGCCCCCAGCGTGGTCAGCTCGAGCGCACCATCCAGATGAGCATCCCAAATCCATGGGGCTTCGTCTTTGATCAGTGGGGACAAGACTTCTTCCTCCACACCTCCGGCACCAGCATGAACTGGGGCCTGCCCGTCTCCGTGAAGCCCACCTTCGGCAGCAAAACGCCGTCCACACCTGACCTCATCCCATCCGATCAGAAAGTGCGCCCCACCTCCGGCCTGGAGATCGTCTCCTCACGCCACTTCCCCGATGATGTTCAGGGCGACATCGTGCTTTGCAATGCCATCGGATTCCTCGGCATCAAGCAGCACAAAATCGTCGATGACGGCACCGGCTGGAAGACCAGCTTCCGCCATGACCTGCTCGTCAGCAAAGATGGCAATTTCCGCCCCGTCGATCTCGAATTCGCGCCAGACGGCAGCCTCTACGTCATCGACTGGCACAATGTCCTCATCGGCCACATGCAACACAATGCCCGTGACCCCTTGCGTGACCACGTCCACGGCCGCATCTACCGCATCACCTACCCGAGCCGCCCGCTCGTGAAGCCAGCCCCCGTCGCAGGCGCCCCCATCGACACCCTGCTTAACAATTTGAAAGAGCCCGAGCTGCGCACCCGCTACCGCACCCGCCGGGAACTGCGTGCCCATCCTGTGAGCGAAGTCCTACCTGCCGTGAAAGCCTGGGCCGCTGAACAAAAAGACACACACGCCAAGCTCGAAGCCCTCTGGACCACCTGGGGCCTGAATCAGGCAGATGAAGGCCTGCTGCGCGAGATCCTAGTGAACAGCGACTTCCATGCCCGTGCTGCCGCCGTCCGCGTGCTGCGCTACAATCACCACCGCATCGCCGATCACGCCGTCTTGCTTGAAAAAGCCGCAGCTGATGACCACGGACGTGTCCGCCTCGAGGCCGCCGTCGCCGCCTCCTGGCTGCCCGACATCGCCGCCGCGAAAAAGATCGTCGCCATCGCAGCCAGCAAGCCCATGGACGTCTGGAATCAGGCCGCCATCAAAACCGCCACGGATCGTCTCAACGGCGTAGCCGAAGTCGAAAAAGCCGACCACGTCGAGCTCAAAGCCCCGGCTCATCTCAACGCCGAGGCCAAGGCCCAGTTCCTCGCAGGACAGAAAATCTACTTCCGCGAAGGCCACTGCGTCACCTGTCATCAGCCCAATGGCAAAGGTCTGGACCCCGCCTTCCCCTCCATCGAGAAAAGCCCCTGGGTCTCTGGCGACAGCGACCGCCTCATCAAGCTTGCCCTCTATGGCCTCATGGGGCCGCTGGAGATCAGCGGCAAAAAATACGATGGCCAAGTGCCCATGACACCCTTTGGAGGCATGCTCAAAGACGACGAAATGGCCGCCGTGCTCACCTTCGTCCGCAACAGCTTCGGCAACCAAGCCGACCCCATCAAGCCTGCCCAGGTCAAAGCCATCCGCGACGCTAACCCCGGCCGCATCATGTTCTACATGACCGACGAGCTGCTCAAACAGCACCCTATGAAATAAGTCAACTCGACTCGACTCCCTCACACGCCCCATGAATCCCCAAGGGTCATGGGGCGTGTGGTTTCAGGGAAACATCCCCAGTCACGGCCTGGCTGATTGCCGCAGAGCAAGCGCGCCTCAGAAGCCTGCAGATTCCATCACTGCCATCTCAACCTTCAACTACCCCCTTTCTGTTGCCATCATCTCCCCGATTGCAGGGGAAGAGGGAAGATGTATCGCAACTTTTGAAGACCATCGCCGCATGATCGAATCAGCCGCACCACCGAGATCCAAAAGCCGAAACCCGGCACGATCTGACCTCACGCCGTCGAAGAATCGGCCCAAAGCTTTCCCCAAGGAGTCGGCTCAAGCCACCTCGACCGCAACTCGTTCAACAACGGTTATCCTTGCGGCTTCGCGCAATGATAACCATGTCCGTTCGGCGTTTCCGGCCGCATTGGTTTAGGTGTTGAGTGGTGGAATCGGCTGTTTGGCTCTCGCCTTGCGTCTCTGCTTCGCGCCAATTGTGGACTCTCGACGCTCCTGGCGAGAGGCGACGAAATCACGGAGACCGATGGCCCCCCAATCGGATACGCGGCGCTGCTCCATGCCTTCCTTCTTGCGGGTGGCGGCGGTTGGCGCTGTGTCGTCAGTGGCAGTAACGATGGTAAGATCGTTGGCTGTCTTGCGATAGGCTCGGCGAGCCTTGGCTTTCTTGACAGGTTTCGTCTTCCGCCATGCCTTATTGCTTTGGCCGTTGCGATTGTAGTGATCGCGTTCGTAAGCGAGACGCTTCTTCTCAGTTGGGTTTGTAACGCTGCTCATTTCAGTGTTTGAGGAAACGCCGAGACTTTATGGCTGCGGCCCGACTTGCTTTGGCAGGTCGGAAGCGCGGCACGGCTGATTAAAAAGGCGTGGTGTGCTGGCTGCATGGGATTCGCGGGCTGCTTCGTGAGAAGCCTATCCGCAGGTTCAGGGAAGGACGCGAAGTCCTTGCCGGATGAACGGAGTAGAGAGCAACCAACACAACCCATAAATGAAGACAATGAGCAAAGAAGTACTTTATCTGGACCTTGATGTCCATGCCGAAAACATTGCTGTCGCCATCGCCGAGGCGGGTCGCGACGGAGAAGTCAGAGAGGAAGATGCCTGACATCTTTTTTGGGTCGAATTTCTGGAATCCTGCAACATGAAACACCTGACCCCATTCATGAAGGGAAGTTGTTTAAAGCCAGGCAGGTTGCTTGCCGCCAAGTGGCCAAAAGGGCCGTGCGCCAGGACGAAGTGATAAACTAGGCGGGTTCGCACGGCGACTTCAATCCGCTCGATGGCGTGCAGGAGCAGAATCCGCAGCCGCCTGTCAAAGTTGTAGCGCCTCCAGATCATGTCCAGAGTGGTCCCAGGGGCAAAGGTGTCAGTGGGTTTCGCGTCCGCACCGCGAACGCGAAACGGGTAGAGGTAGCCGCTAAGCCGGTAATAATTGACGACTTTGAGCCGTGCAATTAGTTCGCTACGCTCTGCCACAAGCCCTCGGGCAATGAGCTGATCTGCTTGCTGCTCGACAGTGAGTGCTGACTTAGCGTAAATCATCGAGGTTCTCCTTTTTGCCTCGGCGCTGTAGCCCGATAAAAAAACACCCGCCGAATTTCGCATGCAAGCAGAGGCGCGGCGGGTTTGATGAGTGTATCTAACCCAACCGCTTCGGTTTTGGCAACTCTCTTCTCAACAATCATGGCTCAAGCAGCAAACTGGTTCAGGCTGACATAATCCTTGATGTATTCAGGGATGAGCTTGCGGTATTCAGGTGGCACGGCCTTGAGATCGGCGATGGTGAAAGAGGTGGTGGTGTAAAGCTCGGTGAGCCGCTTCGAATCATCGAGAATGGCGCGGATATGACTGTCCGTGGCATAGGCTTTGAAGAACTGCTTCAAGGCAGGGATGAGCTTGGCCTCGCTCGGCTTGTAGTCGGCGACGAACTTGGAGAATTCCTCTTCCAACAGCTCGTCCTTGGATTTGAAGCGTGGGATGAGGCCGAAGATCTTTTCGAGGATTTCCCGGAGACCCAGGCGGCGGTCCACGGCGGCGGCTTTGCGCAGCTTGTCGAGGTTGTAGAACTCGGCGGGTTTGTCGAAGAGTTCCTTGTTCACGTAGTCGATGACGCGGTCCCACTGACCGGCCTCCACGCTGGCGGCGATGAAGTCGTTCTCGCGCACGGTGTCCTCTAACTTCTCGTAGAACATGCGGTCGATCTTCATGCCTTCGACTCCGATAGCTTCCTCTTTGATAGTGGAGAGGATGTCTTCACCGAGGTGCTCGAAGGTGGATGCGGGCGGAGGAGTTGGCCCTTCGTCGCCTTTGCCGCCTATCTTTGGGAGCTTGCGGACTTGATCGTATTTGAACTCCTTCTCGAAGTATTCGCAGTTGGCGAAGAAATCGAAGAGCTTGAAGGAGGTCTTTGGATGGTGGCCTGCTTCTTCCTTGAAGCTTGGGTCTTTGATCTCTTCGGAAAAGTCATGCTTCCGCGTGCCGCGCCCTTTGATCTGGATGAAGTCAGTGGGGGAAAAGATGGGACGGAAAAGCCCGAGGTTCAGGAGGTCGGGGCAATCATAGCCCGTGGTCATCATGCCGACGGTGACGCAGACGCGGGCCTTGCTGGTCTTGTAGGTGGGGAGGAAGTTGGCTGAGCCGAGCAGGTTGTTATTCGTGAAATTGATCGTGTGCTGCTGGGCACCATCCACCTGCGAGGTGACCTGCACAGCGAAGTCGGACTGGTATTTGCCAGGGAACATCCGGTCGGCCATCAGGTTGAGAATCTGCGCCAGTTTGCCCGCGTGGTTCTGACTAACGGCGAAGATGATGGACTTGCCGATCTCGCCACTGATGGGATCACGCAGGGCGTTTTCGAGGAAGGTCTTGCAGAAGAGCTGGTTGGTGGCTTTGGAGAAAAAGCGCTTCTCAAACTCGCGCTGCTTGAAGGCCTCGTTCTTGTCATCACCATTGTCATCCTTGAACTGGGCGATGAAACCCTAGTCGGATAGGAGCTGGGTGGTCACTTCGCTGCGGGCATCCACGACGGTGGGATTGATCAGAAAGCCATCCTTCACGCCATCGAGCAGGGAGTAGCGGAAGGTGGGCTGACCGTCGTCGCAGCCAAAGGTGCGGTAGGTATCCAGCATGAGACGGCGCTCGAACTCGCGCGGATCCTTAGTGGTGGGCTTGTCCTTGTCGTATTTCTTGAGGTAGTCGAACGGCGTGGCGGTGAGGCCGAGCTTGTAGCCGATGAAGTAATCGAACACGGCGCGGGCATTGCCGCCGCCGTGGCGAAGCAACTCGGGATCGATTCCGTGGAAGCCGAGATCGAACCCGCCGGGAAAGTAGCCCACATCAAAAAGCTGCGCGAAGTAGGAAAACATGTCGCGATGGCTGGCGACGGCATCAATGACGCTCCCGCTCTCAGTGAAGCGGAGGTGGGCATTGCCATGGGCACCGGCACCGATGTCGCCATGCAGAGCGCGGGCATCACCCTCGTCAAAGGCGATCTGCGGGGCATTGCCCAGGCCATCCGTCTCAGCCGCGCCACGATGAGCAATATTCGTCAGAACCTCGTCTTCGCCTTCCTCTACAACGTCCTCGGCATCCCCATCGCGGCAGGCGTGCTTTACCCTTTCTTCGGACTTCTCCTCAGCCCCATCATCGCCGGTGCCGCCATGAGCTTGAGTTCGGTCTCAGTCATCACGAATGCCCTGCGTCTGCGGATGACGAAGCTCTAACAAGCACCGAACCCCCGCTTCGAAGTATCATTGTGCGTACTCTGATCCAGAGCCCCGCAGCCAGCTACAGCAAGCAGATGCAGGACGCCTATCTAAAATCGCCAAAGATGATGAAGTGATATCCCCGTTTTTCGGGGCGAGTGAATTGTTAGGCAAGGTGCCACCTAGGCGCACGCAGCCCACTCCACCGTGAATTCCAATTTTCGCCTTCCACACTCACCCGCCGCACCTCGCTCACCGCCAGTTACCATTCCGATTTCGGCCCCGGCGTCGATCTGCCCATCCGCTTTTGAGAGCCCTAACACTCTCGGAAAACACAAACCAACCCCCCAATAAAACCACTGATATGAAAACAAAAATCCGCACCCTCCTTACCACCGCCCTCCTCGGCCTCACTCTCGCCGCCTGCGCTGCACCTGATACCGCCGCTGCTGCCGAGAAGGCCAAACCTTACCCGCTCGCCAAGTGCCTCATCAGCGGCAATGACCTCGACAGCATGGGTGGTCCCATCACCAAGGTTTACAACGGCCAGGAGATCAAATTCTGCTGCAAACCCTGCATCAAAAAGTTCGAGGCCAATCAAGCCAAATACCTTTCCAAATTGCCGAAGTAACCCGGCAAAAATGACAAGACGCATGAAGGCATCGTGAGCACCACTGTGAGCGAAAGCATCACAGCGACGAAGCCCCTGCGAGCATAACCCTACCCTTCGCTCATGGGTGGGTATCACCCCATGGAGAGTGTTTACCCGAATGGGCAGGGTGGGTCTCTGCAACAGCCCCCATGGACCGTTGCCGAAACAAAAAACCAAATCCAAAGACAAGATCAATGAACATGCTCACCCGCTCGACAATGGTACTCACGATGGCACTCGCCGTCTTCGCTACGACGACTACCCAAGCAGCCGACTCCCTGGCCGCGAAGGAAAACGCAAGCTGCATCAAAGCCTGCCAAGACTGTGTCACCGCTTGCGAAAGCTGCGTGACCGGCTGCCTCAATGAAGATGACGTCAACAGCCCCCCCCACACCTCGTCCCCGCGCCACGTCCAGGGCCAACCCGACCCGACCACATCAAAAGCAAATTTCCAGCAGTTGACTCAAACCATCCCCCCAAGCCTCCCCAACTTCGGTGTCGCTTCCAATGAGGTATTGCGGTGGGCGTCGATGCCAAGCTTGATCGATTGACAGATTTCAGTCGGGTGGGATTGCGTTGATGTGTTCATAGGTCGTCAATATCGGGGGGCCACTCCCACCTGACAAACCCATGCCGTCTAGCAGTCCTAGCAGAAAACTCAGCAGATAAATGATGCCGGTTGGACTCCGAAAAAATGGGATCGTGTAACACCCGACCCTATTTCCGCATATGAGATGACCACCGTTTGGACTGTCCGATTTGCTTGCTAGAAACAAATTTTATTGAATTACCATAATTTAAGGCTAAAGTGAGGTATGTCTGGGTTCTTTCATACCATGATTATCGTTCTAGGACTGATTGCCGCCGGGTCTGCATTATCACAGACGCCATCCTATCAGACTAGCCTGTTTGATACCACTTGGACGCCTATCGGCGGAGGCGCTTATCAAGTGAGCACATCGGCCGAGAACTACGCCTATGAGGTTTGGGAGCGTCCTGTAGAGGACGGCAAATGGTCGATGTCCGCCGGCATGGTCACTACCACAGGGAAATACTACTCCTACGGCGATCTCCAGCAGGCGGGCTTCGGGCTGGATACCACCTACCTGTATGCCAGTTTCACGTCAGCGGGAGATTTCATTGATGAGGTGGGTCAGTCTCCAACCTTCATCGGCCTTAAGGCGCGTTATAATTTCTATTTTGGCGTGACCGGCGACTTGACCAAGCAGTTCCTGCTGACCATCGATGACGGCAGCTCGGTTGGAACCAGTTCATTCGGCTCCATCGGCAAGGTTTACCGGGATGCCAATGGTAATGCGCTGGGTTCAGGACTCACCATCACTAATGACTCTAGTGGTGGAGCTGAGCAGGGATTGAGTGATGGCTTTGAATCCGAGATTGCAGTTGGCTCCTTGCTCGCCAAACGCACCGGAACCACAATCGAACTCGCCGTCCCATACGCTTCGCTTGGCCTGAACGCCGCAGATTTTAGCCAGCTCGCCTATGCCTATGCAGGGCTCGCCACCTCTAATCCCTCCAGCAATACGGATTTGTTCGCCAACGATCAATTCTCCGCCACGGCGGGATCTGGTGTGGAATATGACACCCTCGCGCTTGTCCCTGAACCCGGCAGTGCGGTCCTTACCCTATCCGGTGCCTTGATACTGTTCGTCATCTCGCGACGTCGTGAGCCAAGGAAGAAGGTGTCAGGGAACAAATCGTGACGAAAGTATGGTTTTTCAAAGGCTTCTCTTGGGTTCATCCCTCGGGAGGCTCGCTGGGCTCTGCTTTCTTGCCATTCGGAAACCGCGTGAAGGGCTGAGGGACTGGAAGCTGGAATGGACGGCGATTCACGACGAAAACCCGTCTCCTCCTCGAGAAACGCGGGGAACACGTGACTAGACGCCGTCTAAAACACGGCCTTGAAAAGCGCTGAGGCACAACCTTTTGGACAGGGTCCACCCCTCCTTTCCCATCATGGTTCTTCCATTTTTAATGGACGAAATGCCGCATCCCAATATTGCTTTTCCGTTTCCCATTCATGAGATGTCGCATCCCAATATCGTTTTTTCATTTCCCATTCATGGGATGCCACATCCCATTATTGTTTTTCCATTTCCTATTCATGGGATGCCGCATCCCAATATTGCTTTTTCGTCTCCCATTCATGGGATGCCGCATCCCAATATTGGTTTTTCATTTCCCATTCATGGGATGTCGCATCCCAATATTGTTTTTCCATTTCCCATTCATGGGATGTCGCATCCCAATATTGTTTTTCCATTTCCCATTCATGGGATGCCGCATCCCAATATTGTTTTTCCATTTCCCATTCATGGAATGCGGCATCCCAATATTGCTTTTCCATTTTCCGTGGACGAAATGCAGCATCCCGTCTCTGTTTTTTCATTTCCCAGAGCTGTTTTCGGTGGTCGCCATCCGCTTCGCCGCCGGTGGAAGCTGTCTGGAATCTTTTAGTCAGACGGGCCCGGCAGCCCCCGATCTGCACGGACGCAGAAGGGCTCTGCGCGCATCCCGGGCCTGCACTTCGGTCAAGCTTCGGTTCATCCCTTCGTCCCTGAACATCGCAACTTGGAACCCGGCCTTTTGGATTTCTTCCGCCCTCGAGGTGCCTGCAAACCCTCAGCCTCCGACAGGCTATCGACCCCCCATCGAAAGCACCCAATGCTACGCCCACCGGCGAGCTCGGGCCACGCTCTGGCGAGCGCCGCTCCAGGGAGGGGTCGGAGAAGTCTCCGGTCGTTTCTCGCATCCCTTCAGGATGCCCGGTGGGAGGTGAACCTGAACCGGGGGCACCGCTCGTGCCTCGCGCAGCCACTGGCTAACGGCTCTCAAGCCTCCGGCTTGAATGCGATGGGATGTTCGACTTTCGGGGTGGTTTGGGGTTAGGGAAACGCTGATTTACTCGGCGCGACAGTCAGGAGCAAAAAGAAGTTGCGCGGTGGGGTAAGTTCACAGGCATGGAACGACAACTGAGCTTTGCCCAACAGGAGTACGCGCGGAAGAAAAAGACCACGCGGCGCGACAAGTTTCTCGCCGAGATGAACCAGGTGGTGCCTTGGGCGCGGCTGGTGGAGCTGATCCGTCCGCACTATCCGACGGGGAAGCGCGGGCGTCCGCCGATGGGCATTGAGCGGATGCTGCGCGTTTACTTTCTCCAGCAGTGGTACGGACTGGCTGACGAGGCACTGGAGGACACCATTTATGACAGCCAGGCGATGCGCAACTTCGCCGGCATCGACCTGGCCTGCAACCCGGTGCCCGATGCCACCACGCTCCTGAAGTTCCGCCATCTGCTCGAAGCGCATGAACTCACCAAGCGCATCTTTGACGAGGTCAATGTCCTGCTCGAAGAGCGCAAGTTGCTCATGCGCGAAGGCAGCATGGTGGACGCCACGATCATCGCCGCACCCAGTTCGACGAAGAACAAGCAGGGCGAGCGCGACCCCGAGATGCATCAGACCAAGAAGGGCAACCAGTGGTATTTCGGCATGAAAGCGCACATCGGAGCTGACACGGCCTCGGGGCTGGTGCACAGCGTGGTGGGCACTGCGGCCAACGTCTCGGATATCAGCCAGACGCATGAGGTGCTGCACGGAAGAGAGAAGACCGTGCATGCCGACGCAGGCTACATCGGCGTGGAGAAACGCGCCGAGATCATCGCCGGACACAGCAGCGTGGAGTGGTGCGTGGCGGCCAAACGCAGCAAGATCAAAGCGATGCCACCGAGCTGGGTCAAAGACCTCACGCTTGGATATGAGAAGCTCAAGGCAAGAGTGCGCGCCTTGGTGGAGCACCCGTTCCACATCGTGAAGAACCTCTTCAAGCACCGCAAGGTGCGCTATCGCGGGATCAAGAAGAACGAGGCGCAACTCCACACGCTCTTCGCGCTGGCCAATCTGGTCATGGCCAAGAAGCGTCTGTTGAGCGTCTGACAAGCATCCGCAGAACCCCAAACCAACCAGGCAACCTCAAAACCGCGCAGCGAGAACCCTCGGAGGTCGCATCAAACTCAGATCGCGAATACAAACCTCGACCCCTGCCGGATTGCAGGCCTGAAAACCGCGGCAAAATTTTCCGAGCTGGCAGCGAAGAGGACATTTTTTCAAACTCCGCTTTATTCAGCGTCTCCCTAAAAAATGATGCTTCGAGCGACATATCGAGATGGCACGGGGAAGCGCGCTATCGGGCGTGATGTCAGCTTTGAAGAGCCAAGCGGCAATCCTTTCCTCCGTCTACTCGGACGCACCAAACGGCGATCTAAGGTCGAATTTGAGGAAGTCGACTTTCCCACCGCGATTGAGGCAGTGGAGCGCCTTCATCGGGAAACAGGATTTCTCCAGATTGATGCCGGAGACGGTCAATCGTCCGTGGATTTCGCAGACTCTGGAGATGGCTCACAGTTTTTCATAGAGCAGTATTACGACATGATCTACGGAGGGGTTTACGACCTTCCGACGACTCGAAAAATAGTCGAAGCTTTGTTCTCGGGAATCACAAGTGACGATCTCCGAAGCCTGTTTTCTAACCTTCCGGGTGAACTGATTTACGACTACGAACAAAACATCCAGCCATCAAGCGCCAAACTCAAAGCGGTTTCAGCAGAAGTTCGGAATGCTCTCGCGCCTTTCAACCAGAACAAAGGATGACACGTCCGGCTAACTAGCGAAGTCGATCCGCATGAATACACCGACTTCGTTTAGATTCGTGTATCCGAGTCGCTTGCGGGGCCGATTGTTGAGGCTCACGGCTAGGCGATTGCGCTGAAATGGAAAGATGCCATGGAAAGATGCCAGACATTCTCCCATGGTGAGGCAATAGAAACCGCCTTTGCTTGCTGCTGATGGATTCACTGCTGATGCCGGAGCGGGGCAAATGATTCCACCCGATGGCGGCCTCACTTCAGAGGCACGCTCCAGAGGCGATTGCCGGAGGTGATGAAGAGGGTGCGCAGGTCGGGGCCGCCGAGGGTGCTGTTGCAGCCTGTCTGCTGGTGCCGGACCGGCGCAGCGCCTATCCAATCACGGTGCGCCAGACGCCGAAGCACACCCGCGTGGCATGAAGTCTTGCGGCAGTTGGAAATTCCCACTACGATAAGCCCATGAACCCGCAGACGCTTGAAGTTACCCTTGATCCCACGTTGAAAAAGAAGGCCGCCAAAGTGCTGGATGGTTTAGGCCTGGATATGGAAAGCGCCGTGAGGGTGTTTCTGACCAAGGTGGTGGCTACCCACTCAATCCCCTTTGCCCTCGCCGAGGAGCCAGAGGCTTACCGCTTCAGCGCCAAGGAGACCAAGGAGATCCTAAATGCCAAGCGTGAGTCACGAAAGGCAGGGTTGCTGAGTGGCCCTTTCACCACTGCGGAGTCGCTTATCAGTCACCTGCGCCAAGTCAAGCCATGACGCTGCGGACGACAAACCGCTTTGATAAGGCCTTTGCTAAACTGGCGGTGCGTGACCAGCAGCGAGTGGAGGCGGCGCTGACGCTATTCATGGACCAGCCCTTCCACCCAGCCCTGAAGAACCACGGACTGGTCGGTAAGCTGCGCGGTCTACGGGCGATCAGCGCGGGCTATGATCTGCGCATCGTGTATGAAGAAGAGGGCGGTCATGCGCGGGTATTGCTGCTGAATACTGGCACGCATGATGAGGTGTATTGATTGATGACGCCCGAAAAAGATGACTAGCAACGCAGTCTGAAAACACTGGGGGACGTCCTGAGCCGCTGCTCCAAGCCGCTGTCGTCGCCGTGCGGGCCTCGCGCAGTGTTGGAAAGGAAAGATGCCAGACATTCTCCCATTGTCTGGATGGCCCAGCTTGCGCATGAGCTTGTCGACGCTGTGAAAGGTGTTGGGGATCTCTCCATAGTTCCTGACTTCTCCGTCGCGACCCGCC
>CAMBPV010000094.1 GCA_945869695.1 Prosthecobacter debontii | reverse complement strand
AGGCCCTCGAGGGGGACGACCTGAGCAATGCGGCAAAGCTCTATGAGGAAGTGTTGCGCGCTGAGCCGAAGAATATTGTTGCCCTCATCGGGCTGAGCTCCTCCCAAATGCGCGGCGGCAAGCATTCTGATGCAGAGATCACGCTCAAGAAGTGCCTGACCTATGAGCCTGACAATGAGACCGCGCTCTTCAACATGGGCATCAATTACTTCAGCCAGCAGAAGCACAAGGAGTCGATGACGTATTTTGAGAGGAGCCTCCTTAAACAACCAAAGAATTCTCGAGGTCATCATTACCTCGGCATCATCGCCACTAAGATGGGCCTCTCAGACCGGGCTGAGAGGGAGTTCAAAGCCGTTTTGGCGATCGACCCCAGCTACGGGGACGCTCATTTTAATCTGGCCGTGCTCTA
The DNA here is from genome assembly GCA_945869695.1 of Prosthecobacter debontii. Lineage (GTDB taxonomy): Bacteria > Verrucomicrobiota > Verrucomicrobiia > Verrucomicrobiales > Verrucomicrobiaceae > JAIBCL01. The sequence goes on along the minus strand of CAMBPV010000094.1, from coordinate 17,019 downwards.
CATCAGTTGGGATCCGCCCAAATGGGATGAAGCCCGCACCCACTACTCGGATGCTCTGAAAAAGGGCGTTAAACCAGACCCGAGTCTGGAAAAAATCCTGAGCGGAGCGGCGGTTTCAGCACGCTGAATGGGTGGGGCTGAGATGCATCCCCTTGAATCCTTCCTCTGTGACGAAGGCAGCCAGAACCACTTTCCGGTTGCCGCCCGCCCTTATGGGTCTTATTTAGCCCTTCACCTCACTTTACTTTTCCAACCATGCTTGAGTTTTTCCGCCGGCACCGTGGTGCCTTCATGATCGTCCTTGCCATCGTCGTCATCATTGCCTTTTCATTCTGGGGTGGTCCGAGGACAGATGCCCAGCAGCCCGGAGATCCGACCCGCACTGCTTTCAACATCTATGGCCGCGACTATTCTGTGGCTGAACTGGGCCGCTACCAGCGCTACATGAGGCTGGCCTACATGCTGGGCATGTATGATCTGCCGCAGCAGTTGGTGATGGTCTCCCGCAAGTTTCAGACCCAGGATGAAGTGCCTCTCGATTTCGTGTTTAACCTCCTGGTGCTCCGGAAAGAACTGGAGAAAAACGGCATCGCCATCTCAGATGCGGAGGCTGAGGCCGAACTGAAGAAGCTTCCCTCTCTCCAGAACAATGGTGTCTTTGACCCTGCGCGCGCCAGCATGGCTGAGGACAATCTGGGAGCCATGGGCTTCCGCTCATCTGACATGCTCGAGATCGTGAAGGACAAAATCGGCCTCGATAAACTCAAGGCCCTGATCAGCGGAAACTTTGATCCGTCTCCGGTGGCCGTGACGAAGACGTATGCCCGCCAATACCAAACCGTGAAGGCATCCACCATCACCTTCGCTCTCGAGGACTTCAAAAAACAAGCCCAAGTGAAGGACGACGAGATCAAGAAGTATTACGAAGAGAAAAAGGAGACCTACAAAACTCCGGAAAAGCGCGCCGTCTCGTATGTCTTTTTTGAGGAGCCCAAGGATCAGGACAAGATGGATGCGGAGAAGCTCAAGAAAGCGCAGAATGACTATGGCAAACTGGTGAATGACTTCAACGAAGCCACGCTGAGGCCAGGTGCTAAGCTCGAGCTCATCGCTGCGGGAATGAAGATGAAGACAGAGGCCACCGCCCCCTTCACCCAGGACGCTGCACCCGAGGCCCTCAAAGCAGAAGCGGATCTGGTAAGCGCCATTTTTGCCCATGACACGGCCAACCAATCTATTAGTGACCCAATCAAGGGCACCAAGGGCTACTACATCTTCAGTGTGCTGAAAACCGAAGAACCGAAGCAGCAGGAACTCAAGGAAGTGTCCGACAAGATCAAGGAAGGCCTTGTGCTGCAAAAGGCGCAAGAGTCCATGCTGAAGGCTGCCAATGAAGCCCGTGAAGCCCTCCAGGCAGGCCTGAAGGAAGGCAAGAAAATCGCAGACCTCGTGAAAGATAAGAAGCTTGCGCTTGTCGAGGTTCCCGAGTTCTCACCCAGCGCTCCTTCCCCCGATACGAAAGTTGGCCGTGAGATCACCGACGAAGCGGTGAAGATCCCGGCGGGCCAACTCTCAACCCCCGTCAACACGGAGACGGGAGCCGCCTTGGTCTTCGTGAATGCCAAGGAACTCCGGAAGCGTGAAGACTCTGGCACTCTGCGCCAGAGCCTTCAGGACTCCCTTGTTTTCCGTGAGCAGTTTGAAGTCTTCAAGGCTTGGTTTGAGCGCCGCCGTGAGGAAGCCAAGCTCGATGTCCGCTTTGACGCCGCAGCGTGATTTGACATGAGCGAACCCTCCGCCGCGGTTGAATCACTTTTTGATGAGGCCAATGGTCATCTCGCAGTCGGGGAGATCGAAGAATCCGTTCCCCTCTACCGCAAGTGCGTGGAGCTGGATCCCCAATTCTTCGATGGCTGGCACGCGCTGGGCATGGCCCTATTGAAAACTGGGCATAAGAGCGAAGCCATCGGCGCGGGCATGATGGCCACGACGCTGCGGCCCAATGATCTTCTCGCTTGGACAGCTCTTTCGCAGATGTATGTGAGCGACGGCAAGATCGCCGAAGCGGAAGATGCCAAGGGCAAGGCCCGCATCCTGTCACTCGGCGGAAAAGTCGTGCGGGAGTAATCCAAAATTCGGGTTTCAAGTTTCTCGATTCCGCGCACTGATGCTTCTTCCGGAACGGGAGTTCCTCTCCACTCTCATTTGATCATGTCCAAGCCCTACTACATCACCACCGCCATCGATTACACGAACGCTCCGCCCCACATCGGCCATGCCTATGAAAAAGTGCTGGCTGATGTGATGACGCGCTTTCAGAGATTGAATGGTCGGGAGGTCTATTTCCTCACGGGTGTGGATCAGCACGGGCAGAAGGTGCAGAAGAGCGCCGAAAAAGTGGGACTCAGCCCCCAGGATTTTGTGAACGGTGTGACGCAACACTTCACCGCGCTCTGGGAAAAACTGAATGTCCGCTTTGATGGTTGGGCAGCCACCACGGATCCGAAACACAAGCGAGTGGTGCAGGCGATGCTGCAAAAGCTCCACGACTGCGGCCAACTCTACAAAGCCAGCCACACGGGCTTCTATTCCGTCCGCCAGGAGCAGTTCCTCACCGACAAAGAACGCGGTCCCGATGGCCAATTTGGCGAGGAGTGGGGAGAAGTGGTGGAGTTGGCTGAAGAGAACTGGTACTTCAAATTAAGTGAACACGTCGAGTGGCTCAAAGGCTACATCCGGACTCATCCCGATTTCATTTTTCCTTCCCACCGAGCCAACGATGTTTTGAACGCCCTCGAGGGTAAGGCGCTGGATCTTTGCATCTCTCGCCCGATCGAGCGACTCAGCTGGGGCATCCCCCTCCCCTTTGACGAGAAGTTTGTGAACTTTGTCTGGTTCGATGCGCTAACCAATTACATCAGCTTTGCGGGTTATCTCGCTCACGAATGCGGCAACGATGACCTCCCTGATTTCAGCAAGCTCTGGCCGGCGGATGCGGAGATTATCGGGAAAGATATCCTGGTGCCCGCCCACGCTGTTTACTGGCCCATCATGCTCCACGCCCTCGGCTTTTCGGATGACCAGATTCCAAAGCTCATTGTCCACGGTTGGTGGAATGTGAAGGGTGCCAAGATGAGCAAGAGCACAGGAAACGTGATCGACCCCAGTGCACTCGCAGACACCTTCACGCCCGATGGGCTCCGTTATTATTTGATGCGCGATATCGCCACCGGATACGATGCCGACTTCAGTGAAGAGCGAATCCTCAATGCCTACAACAAGGAACTCGGCGGGGGTCTGGGGAACTTGCTCAATCGCACCCTCAAAATGGCAAACAACTACCGGTCCGGAGTCATCAAGCGAGGTGATTTTGATGATGCGATGTGTGAATCTCTCCGCCAAGCCACGGCTGAAGCCGAAGCCGCCTACCCGGAAAAAATGGAATCGTGGAGCATTCACCAGGGCATCGAAGAAGCCTGGAAAATCGTAACAGCCGCCAACGGTTTCATTGAGCTCACACAGCCGTTTAAACTGGCCAAAGACGAAGCCCAGTCAGCAAGGCTCGATGCGGTTTTGCACCACCTCGCGGAGGCCATTCTTCATGTTGCCATTCTGCTTAATCCCATCATGCCCGTGATGAGTGAAAAGATCTGTGATCAGCTTGGTTGGTCCCTGCCCTCAGGATTCAAGCTCGCTGAACTCAAATGGGGAATCCTACCCGACGGTCATCAGCTCGGCGAGGGAGTGCCACTTTTCCCACGCGTCGAAATCGCCTAACGGCCCACGCGCGCGGTCATCGCGGGACAATCGCGATGTAGTTTCTCACCGTGCTCCATCCTGGCTCCGAGATCTCCTGCCCCTGGGCGGTCCGCATCCAAATGGCCGAGGAGTTCCCACCATCCAAATTCAGAGCTCTTTGAATCCGCATATTTGGAATCACATCGGGTGACGCTAGAATCTCGGCCAAAGCACCCAGCGAGGTCGATCTCGCAACTCCGATAACCCAAGCCGAGTGACCATCGGTTGCAATAAAAGTCCTCTGTCGGGATTTCGTCCGCTCCAGTCCAGCCACCGCCGCTCCAGCATCCACCAATCGCGGACCACTCTGAATGAGATCGGTCACGCCCTTCTCACCCGCGAACTCCTGCCGCCATACCAGGTGAGGTTGACCACCCTCACCAACAACCATCCCACACAAGAGAGACGCCGCGCTCATGGAGCTCACTCCAACGCCGCCCGCAATCATCTTCCCCAAAGGCTGAAATTCCGGCGTGAAGTAACCTCCATTCACACCCGCCGCCGCTCTGCCATTACGCATCGCGGTGGCGATTGCCCCTCCACCCGCACCCGGTTGCGGCTGATCAATAACACGCAAGGCATAGTTTTTCGAATCAAAGGCCACCGCATGAATGTCCACGGATTGCTGCCCGTCCGTCACCTTGATTTTCCACCTCTGCGCACCCCTGCCAACGATTACTTCTGACTGGGGAACAGCGGAGAATCGCCAGTTTGATCGAACCGGAGCAATCGCATCGTCTGAGTAAGCGGGTTTGATGGCTCCGGGTGCCGGAGTCGGTGTGCTAGGTGGGGAGGAGGGTCGGGTCTGAGCGTATGACTGAGCTGGATACGATGGGGCTGCGGGCTGCGTGTAGGACCCAGGACCAAAAAGCGGAGCACACGCTGGCATTAAAAGCACCCACGCCACCCAAAGAACTCGCTTGATCATTTTCTTCATTCTACGATGCCTCCTTCAGCCACTCAATGACCTGCAAGAGAGCCCGTGCCCGATGGCTCAGCTCATTTTTCGTAGCTGGAGGAAGCACGCCGAAGCTTTGCTCGAATCCGTTCGGCACAAAGAGGGGATCGTAGCCAAAACCACCTACCCCTTCCTCTTCGACTCTCAATACCCCCTCGACGCTCCCATGAAACACCCGGATCACTTTCCCATCCTTCGCAACAGCCATGCAGCAGCGAAAACGCCCGGCGAATGGACCTTCCAGCTTCCCCAACTCCGACTTCAGCTTTTCACGATTGCTGGCATCATTGGCAGTTTCTCCGGAATACCGCGCGGACCTGACTCCTGGCTGACCGCCCAGCGCATCCACTTCAAGACCTGAATCGTCAGAAAGCACCCACACCCCCGCCACAGCAAGGCTGGCGGCCTCTGCCTTGATGACCGCATTGGCTTCAAACGTGTCGCCTGTCTCCTCCGGCAACACCAGTGCGGGGTGAGACCTGAGATCCACGACCTCCCATTCTCCCCCCATGATCTGCCGGATCTCCTCCGTCTTGTGGGCGTTCGAAGTGGCGATAAGAATTCTCTGCGTCATGATGGTTTCGACCTTGGCAGATTGCTAGCACGCCTAACTTCACAACCAAGTCCGAATTCAAGTTGCCCAAAATAAACAGCCACGTATGATGCTGACCAGACGCCGGGTTAGCTCAGTGGTAGAGCAACTGATTTGTAATCAGTAGGTCGTCGGTTCAAATCCGACACTCGGCTCCAGTTCCGCATCTATTTCGGCTGGAGATCGAGGAGGGATGGGCCGTTCAACAGACTTTTGGTGAGGTCGTTTGCGGGAGGGGGAGGCTCGGATGATTTCAAATATTGGAAGAAATCACTGTCAGTGGTGAGCACCAGCGTGGTGTCGGGTGTCATCACCTTTTTGTATGTCTCCATGCTGCGAAGAAATTCGAATAGCTTCACGGATTCCGGATTTTGGTTATAGGCCTTAGCGTAGATCTCAGTGGCTTTGGCATCGGCGGCGCCCTCGATTTCTTGGATCTTTCGATAAGCCTCGGACTCGATCGTCTTGAGATCGCGCTCGCGCTGCCCCAAAATCTTTGCAGCCTCGCCCGCACCTTCAGACCGGAATCGCTCTGCAATCTGGGAGCGCTCGCTGATCATGCGCTCATAGATGGTCTGGCTGACGCTGTCATTGTAGTTCACCCGCTTCACACGCACATCCAGCAATGTCACGCCATAACCTGCCACCTTGGGCAGTGAGCTCTTGAAGATCTCCGCCTCTAATTGGGTGCGTCCACGCGAAATGGGATGAAGCAACCCGATCCGTGAGTCGGCAGCTGCTAGATTTTCATCTCTTGTGACTACGCGATCTTTCGTGGTGCGCACGACTTCCATGAAATCATTTTTAGCGATCACGTTTCGAGTTTCAGAACCCAAGATGTCATCGAGCCGCGACAAGGCTGAACGCTCATCTCTCATGCGCTGGTAATACAAAAGAGGATCAGAGATCACCCAACGACCAAAGGTATCGACGACGACATAGACCTTGTCGCGCGTTGGCATTCTTGCTGAAGGCCCATCCCACTCCAAGACTCGCTTTTCGAAGCGGTTGACGACTTGGACAAATGGCAGTTTAAAATGCAATCCCGCCGTTTTGACAGGATCTCCCACGGGTTTACCAAACTGGGTGATGATGATCTGCTCCTGCTCACCCACGGTGTAGGCGCACAGCTTGAAGATCGCCATGGCGGCGAAGAAGACGATGACGATGATAGCTGAGGTCGCGGTTTTCATTATCTTCCTCCTGATGGGGCTGTGGTGCCAGCGGGCGTATTTTGACGCAGGGGCATCATGGGTAAAAACTGAGGTGCTTTGTGGTCGAGAATCACTTTGTTGGGAATGTTTGGGAGCACTTCACCGAGCGTCTCCAGAAAGATTCGCTTCCGGGTGACCTCTGGCGCTTTTTGAAATTCATTCAGCATTGCAGTGAAGCGCGCTGCGTCCCCCTCTGCTTCATTGGTTCTTTTGGTGGCATAGCCTTCAGCCTCACTGAGTTTTTGCTCAGCCTCGCCTTTGGCGCGCGGGACGACCTTGTTGTACTCGCCATTCGCCTGATTGATCATTTGCTCCTTCTCCTGCTGGGCTCGATTCACCTCATCGAAACTCGCTTGCACCGGAGTGGGCGGATTCACATTTCGCAACTGGATCTGATCGATCTGAATCCCCATTTCCAATTTCGAAACCAACCCTTTGAGTCGGTCCAGCGCAGTGACTTCCATTTCCTGGCGTCCAATGGTCAAAACTTCATCAACCGTGCGATCTCCCACAACCTCGCGCATGACGGCTTCGGACAAATCTCGCAGGGTTTTTTCAGGTTCACGGAAATTGAACAGGTAAGATTTGGGATCGGAGATCTGATACTGAACCACCCACTCAACAACGGCTGCATTCTGATCCCCGGTCACCATGTTCCGCTCGATTTCTTGCTCCCCTCGATCGTAGGCGGCTTGGAACACATTCGTGGCTCCGGGAGTGGAGAAACCAAACTCCAGTTTATGCTGACGTCGGACCTCAACGAGAGACACCGTATCGATCGAGAAGGGCAATTTGAACTGAAGACCCGGCTCGGTGATTCCGTGGAATGCACCGAAGCGCTGAACGACACCCAGTGAATTTGCCGGCACCTGATAGAAGCTGGAGAAGAGGCCGACGATTCCTATCAGCACGAGGATGGCAAACATGATGCCGCCGACGCTGATACCCTTGGGGAAATTTTCAGGAAACGGCAGAGAAGGTGGAGTGCGGGTTGCCATAGCTACGTGCAGTTAAGGGACGATAGCGTCGAATGCAAGGCTGATCCAAGGGGGCACCCTGCTTGTTACTCGGCTGAATCTTGATTTGAGCTGCATTGAGTCGGGTCAATAGTGCGGCCATGATTCATTCAATGAAGAGCACTCAACGCCCGTTTTATCTGCCTTTGCTCATTTGGATCGCGTCGGTTCTATTTTCCTCATTGGCGGGACAGTTGCCGGAAAAGAAAGCCATTACACCTAGCCCTCCTCCCACCGGCTCGGGGGCATCATCGAAACTGACGGAAGAGCCGCCTTCAACACTCGATGCCCTGCGCTCCTTAACGGAATCCATAAATGGAATAAGGGCTCAAATTGAGAAGGAGAATCAGCTCGCGAAAACAGCTCAGACCGAAGAGACCAAGGCCGCAGTGGCCGCCTTGCAAAAGAGGCTCGGTTCGCTTCAGGCTGATTTCGATTCCATCGCTACCGGGATTAACTCGGAAGAGTTCAAACCCAGATCCCCGGAAGCTTTTGATCTCAAATCACAGTTTGACCAACTGATTCAACCTCTTATCCAGGAAATCAACGCCGCAACCGAACAGCCGAGGGCCATCGAAAAGCTGAGAGGCGATCTGAGCCAATTACAGAGGCAGGAGGGTCTTTTGGTGGATGCCCTCTCGCGCTTGAATGCGATCCGCGAGCAACTGCCCAAAGCCAAAGAAGGCACCACTGATGCGAAACTTCGGCGCTCCCTCGATCAAACTCACGAGCGTTGGAAGCGCTCGCTTGAAGAGGTGACGGGGAGGGAAAAGGCCATTAGCTACCAACTGTCGGAGCAACTTTCACGGAGAAAGTCGATTTGGGATCTCCTCACTCATGCAGCCAGCACTTTTTTCGTAGCGAGGGGGTTTCACTTGATGATTGCCGTGCTCGCGATGGTGCTCGCTTTTTTTGGCTGGCGCGCCATGCACCGTTGGTTCACCCGATTGAGTCCATGGCATCGAGTTTCTCCGAAACCATTCATGGCTCGACTCATCGATGTGATTTACCACTCAATGGCACTTGTCATTGCCATCATCGCTTTCGTCACTGTGCTTTACTCGACGGGTGATTGGCTCATGCTCGGGCTTACCATCATTGCTCTTCTGGCCGTGCTTTTAGCGGCAAAAACAGTAGCCCCCAAATACTACCAGCAGGCTCGCTTTCTCCTGAATCTGGGAGATGTGCGTGAAGGAGAATGCGTGATCATGAATGGTCTGCGCTGGGAGATCAAGTCTCTGAACATGTACTGCCAACTGTTCAATCCTGCCATGAACCCGCATTCGCTGCGTGTGCCGATCTCCCAGGTCATCCAATTAAGTTCCAGAGCATTTGCGCCCCATGAGCCATGGTTTCCCTGCAAGGAGGGTGACTGGATGCTGTCCCCAGATGGTCGCGTGACTAAGGCGGTCTGCGTCAGCCCTGATTCGGTTCAATTGGTTGAGGCCGGCGGTTCCCGGCGGACGATACCCACAAACCAATTTCTCTCCCAAGGTTATGTGAACCTGTCGGGTGGCTTCCGCATCACCTCCACGTTGAAATTAAGTGCGGTTCATTTGTCTGAAGCCACGAAAGAAATTCCTGAGTTTTTTGTCAATAGTCTGGAGTCATCACTATTGACTGAGCTCGGTAAAGACAGCGTCAGAGATCTGACGGTGGAGTTGAAGTCGACCGCGATGTGGTTTTTGGAATATGAGATCACCGGGGACTTTGACGGCTCACTGGCTGATCGTTACGCAGTTCTCCCCAGAATGATCCATCGACTCTGCATCAATATCTGTGAGACCAAAGGGTGGCAGATCTCCGGAGCGCCCCCTGCCATATCACCTGCGGGAGCGTAAAACCATCACTCCGAGGCCTTTTGTTGAAGCGCTTCTATTTTCTTCTCTAGCTGTCTCACGCGCTCAATCAACTCTGGCACCTTTGCAGGTGAGGCCAACATCCTTCGACCTTCCATGATCGGTCGAGCGGGGAAACCGGTGTAAACGCCGGGCTCTTGATGGTCTTTGGTCACACCACTCTTGGCCATAAACGACACCCGATCTCCGATCTTCAAATGCCCAGCCACTCCAACCTGCCCACCCATGACAACATAGTCTCCAAGCTTGGTGCTGCCTGAGATGCCTGTTTGGGAAACAAGTATGCAGTGCTTTCCCGTCCTGACGTTGTGTCCGATCTGCACAAGATTGTCGATCTTCGTCCCTTCCCCAATCAAGGTGCTTCCGAATCGAGCCCGATCGATGGTGGCGCAGGAGCCGATCTCGACATCATTCTCGATCTCGACAATTCCCACCTGATCAATTTTCTGGTGTCTTCCGTTGATGAGTTCATACCCGAATCCATCGGTTCCAATCACGGCACCACTATGGATCACGACTCGGTCTCCGATCAAGCACCGCTCTTTAATCGTGCAATTCGCGTGCAAAACGCAGTCCCGCCCGATTTTGACATCAGACCCGATGTAGGCGCCCGGTAGAACGACCGTTCCTTCACCAATCTCGGTACCCTCACCGATGATGACGTGGGCACCGATGCTCACCAACTCAGGGACCAGTTTGGCGCTGTCGGCGATAACAGCCGTCGGGTGGATTCCCAGTTCACGTTCTCTTTTAACCGGACAGAAAAACTCAATGACCCGAGAAAACGCCAGAGTCGGGTTCGCGACGCCAATGAGCGCTATTTCAGCGGGCACATTTTCAGACGAGGCAACGAAATCCGTCGGCACAAGCGCAGCAGAGGCCTGAGTCTCCCTCAGCGCCTTTGCATAACGCGGATTCCCCAAAAAACTCACGTCACCTTTGACTGCATCACCGAGTGCATTGAGTCCCACCAACGGCATCGCCGCCTCGCCGCGGATGATTTCGCCACCCACGAGGTGGGCCAGTTCGATGACAGTGATTGTGGCCATAGTTGGGTTAGCGGTTGAAAATAAAAAAGCACGTTCCGACCTGCGCCGCAACGTGCTGAATTGGGCGGACTTGATTCTTCTATTTCTTGGTCGAACCCTCGCTAGCCTTATCATCCACCTTCGCGGAGGCTGGCAGCGCATTCTTGTTCAGTTCAACCACAATCTGGTCGGTAAAATCAACTGCGTCCTTGTAATAGAGTAGAACCGGAACCGTGCTCAGGCTGACACCTGACTTGTCAAAAACGAAATCATAGGCTTCGGTTTTCGCCTTCTCCTTCACAACTGCCAGGATTTCATCATACAGCCCTTTGCGGATCTGAAGATCTTCCTGCTTCAACTGTCCTTGGCGACGGTTTTGGAATTCTCCGATCTCTTGCTCCAATGCCCTGAGTTCTTTCGCTTTTTCCTGGAGTTCAGCACCCTTTTTGCCCCTCGTTTCGTTGTTCACGATTGGATCCTGGGCCTCTTTTTGGAGTTTCTGAATCTCACCCAAAAGGTTCTTGTAAACGGACCACCGCTCATTCACTTCCCTCTGGGCCTTGTCCACGTTCTCCTTGAATTTGCCAGAGGCATCCTTGGTCTTGTGGAAGTCAGCGAAGGCTTTTTGCATGTCGACCACACCAAATTTGATGTCAGCGGCGGATGCAGCGGTGAGACTGCTGATAAGGAGAGCGATAAATGTAAACTTTTTCATGGGGGGAAGGGAAGGTGCACGGGATCAATCACGCCTCAAACAAAATGTTGTTCATGTTGAGAAGTAAGGTCAGGAGTCATTCGGAAGAAGACTCCCTCGGGTTCGACGGCAAAAACTAGAATTTGTAACCGACGTTGAATTGGAACTTGCCGCCTGAGTCATTGAACTCGTCAGCTTGAACCGGAATACCGAAGTCAATGCGGATAGGTCCGATTGGAAGGAACAACCTAAGACCGAGACCCACGTTGGAGTTCACTTCTCCACCCAAGTCAAAACTATCAACTCCGACAGTTCCCACGTCATAGAATAGTGCTCCGCGGACCTTCTCCATGATCGGAAATGTGTACTCAACCGTGAAGTAAGCGGAAGTCTGACCGCCGATCGGCTCTCCATTCAGATCTTTCGGACCCACGTCGCGGAAATCAAAACCTCTCAGGTTGTTGGCACCACCGAGGAACTCACGCTCAAAGATCGGCACATCCCCTGAGCCGTCAACTGTGCGGATGGCCCCCTCAAAGCTCAGGATCGTATCCCAAGGAAGATTGAAGAACTGGGAACCCTTGGCACTCAAACCATAGACCTCGACGTCACCGCCCAGACCGGAATACATCCCACCGAGTTCCAATTTATGGCCGGAGCGAGTGATGAACACACTGTCACGGGTATCATGAACCCAGGTGGCTTCCACTTTGCTTTGGAAGAAGGTTCCTTCCTCGGCCCGAATCTCAGGCGATGCGGTTTCGGCAATGTTATGAATCTTGATGCTCTGAGCGGTGTAAGCGATGTCGAGGTAGGAGTGCTCGCCAGTAGCTTTACGGAAGCTGAAGCCCGAACCAAAGTTTTGCTGGTCAAAGTAATCACTGAGGAAAAAGAGATCACGATAAAAGGCCTCAACTCCGAAAGAGAGCTTCTGGCCCATGAACCAAGGCTCAGTGAAGTTCAATTGGAAGTCACGACGCTGGGTTCCGTACTTCAGCCCCATGTAGAATCTTTGACCACCGCCACGCAAAGACGGCCAGTCGAAAAGGTCAAAGTTTGTTTGAGTCAAGTCAAGGAAACCCACCAAACTGTCAATCGAGCTGAAACCAGCACCGAAGTTGATCGTGCCCGTTGACTGCTCCGAGACCGTCACATCCACATCCTTTGTTCCCTCTTGTCCTGTGGGGTTATTGCGGAAATCCACCGCACTGAAGTAGTTCATGTTTTCGAGCCTTTGCTTGCCCGCGTCGATCTTCACGGTGTTCATCTCTTCACCTGGAGCGAAGGGAAGTTCCCGGCGGATCACCTGGTCCTTCGTGATGTTGTTACCTGAGATATTGACCTTCCGGAGGAAGGACTTGGGTCCCTCGGTGAGGCGGTAGAGCACCTTGATCTTGCCGGGACCAGCGTCCACGAGGCTCGTATCCACCCGAGCATCCGCATAACCGCGTGAGCCATAATAATCTCCGATCATCTTCTCATCCGCACGCACATCAGAGCCCGAGTAGGCAAACCCAGATTGAATGCTCAAGGCAGGGCTCAGTTCTTCGAGCGTGAAGATCGTATTTCCTTGGATCGCCACCTCAGAGACGTCAAATCTCTCACCCTCAGAGATCACAAAGACGAGGTCCAGTTTATCAGCACCCACCGGTTCACGGCGCACCTCCGTGACCCGTGCATAGGGATACCCAACATCCTGAATCGCGTTCTGCACTGTCTTGATGTCCTCTTCAAGGGCTTCATTGTTCAGCTTTCCTGCCTTGCCCCAGATGTTATAGAACTTCTTTTCCTTGGATTTCAGTTTGCCGCGAAGGACCTTGTCCTTCACCGCCGTGTTTCCCTCGAAGCGGATGTCATTGATGATGCCGCGCGCGCCTTCGACCATGTTGAAAACCACCCGGGTGAATCCGCTCTGAGCCGCAGGTTCAGTGGAGAAGGTCACAGAAACATCAGAGTAACCCTTTTTCTCATAGAGCTCCAAAATCTTCCGTTGGGCTGCGGTCAGCTTTCCGTCATCCACGGAATCACCCACTTTGACTTCGATTTCTCTCAGCAGTTTATCGCTATCCACAATGGTGTTCCCCCGAAAGGTAATCTCACCAATGGCGCCCCGGCCACTGATCGTCACCACGACCCGAACCCCACCGGCGACATCGTCTGCGCGAACATCCACATTCTCAATTGCACCGGTCGCGTAAAGATTCCGGATATCCTGCTCGACACTTTCACCTGAGTAAGCCTCACCTTCACGGGTCGCCATGTTACTCCGGACACGAGCTTCATCGATCGTTGCAGCACCTTTGAAAACGACTTTGATTTCCTTGACGACCCGCTTAGCGACCGGAGCCTCCGCAGGTGAAGGCGCATCTTGTGCACTCAGGCTCAGGGTTCCAGCGAGGGCTACCGCCACGGCAGCAGGCAACAATACCAGTCGTTTCAGGAGGGAAAATCCGATCATAGGGGGGAGCTTGGGGTGATGAGGTGACTGCCTAGCCCCAGGACTAGGACCGACGCTCTCATTACTGCTCACTGAACTGCAAGCGTCAAGGCGGAAAACGCGAATCGAGCAAGTCGGCAAGTCATCCGTGAATGAACGAATTCGGGAAACACCTTGAACTCCATCCTTTCGCCCGGATTTGGCGGAACAGCGGGCCGAAAGATCAATTTGCACTTCGCCACGGTCGCGGCAATCTAACAGACCACGTCTGCGGCAACGCTTACAGCTAACCGAGTCGGGTCCCCGTAGTTCAACGGATAGAACGAGCGTTTCCTAAATGCTAGATACAGGTTCGATTCCTGTCGGGGACACCAGGCTTCGGTTTGCATGACTTGCCGACAAGATGGACGGGCAGTCGACGTTCTTTGCCTATGCGTCTTTTTTGGGTGATCGTCCTCTTTGCTTTTTTCAGCACCCCCGCGCCTGCTCTGACCGAGGACGAAATCCAAGGCTACTTGAATGGCGCCATTGAAGCAGGAGGCGGTGAAGTGGTTATCCCACCAGGTGTGCATCTTCTCAAAAAAGGACTCGTCATCAGAGACGCCAAAAAGGTTCGCCTGATTGGGCTCGAAGCCGACCGTTGTGTCTTGAAGTTACCGCCAATCGCTTACGCGAGAGTGAAAGGAGAAACCCCGAAGGGTGCAGACCACCTCATCACGGCTGGGATGCAACATGTCGTTCCAAGAATGAGGCTAAGAATCGAGGTGCCCGGTGAGAGGGCTTCGCCGCAGCTCGCTTTTGTCGATTCCATTGAGGGGGATACCATCAAAATAAGCGCCCCTCTGCCATTCGCGATTCCTGCGGGCACGCTCCTTCGAGACGATAACGCACCGAACGCGATCGAGATAACCGGTGCGTGTGAAAACATCACTTTGGAAAAACTCTGCATCGACGGTGGGCGAGTCGCCACCGATCCTGCTTTTCACACCCAAAGTCTCGCCTGCGGGGTCATGGTAAAGGGTGCCTACCACCCTGAAAAAGACCCCGAGGGCATTCGAATCCAAAACGTCAAAGTGCTGCGGTGCATCATCCAAAATCATCATGGAAGAGGTGCTGCCTTTTACGCAACAGGAGGTGGAGGCCTCGAAGACTGCACATTGATGGACCTTTCAGCTGCGGCGGTGGACCTGAATGCGTTTTCGGAGAAGATCACCGTGAGGCACAACCACATGACCCGTTGCCTCGTCGGGGTTGATTTAACCGACACCCGGGACTGCATCATCACCGCCAACGAAATCCGCCAATGCGGCAGTGGCTTTAGTTTGCGCCGCATTTGCAACCTTTCGACTTGGAACGAAGGCAATCAGATGCTCGACAACCTGATCGATCAAACCCGAGGCAATGCCATCCAAGTCGGAGCGCAGACCGCGAGGACCCTCATCGAGCACAATGAAATCAGAAACGCCGGCAAAAATGGAATCGTGATCTCCGGAGAAAATCAGACTGTGGAAAGCAACACATTCTTCGGCACTGCAATCCAAGACATCGTCCGAGACCCCTAGGGCTGAATGATGCGCGCTCCGCGTTGCCAAGTGAAGTAGGACCAGACCCAGTGAAGAAACACGGAGGCTCGATTTCTCATTCCCATGAGGAAGAGGAGGTGAACAAACAGCCAAATTAACCAAGCCGGGAAACCGTGCACCTGCACCCCTGATAGACTGACGACTGCGGCCTTTCGCCCAATGGTCGCCATGCTGCCTTTATCCCAATACACAAACGCAGAGCGCGGAATGGCCATCCCCTCACTCGGGATCAATTTGGCAATGAATTGACCCATCTGAATGGCCGCGGGTGACACGCCTGGCACTCTAACTCCGTTCGGATCAATCAAGGCCACCAAATCACCCGCAGCAAAAACTTCCGGGTGTCCCGGCAGACTCAGATCAGGCTGCACCTCGATGCGGCCACTGCGATCCAGCGGAATCCCCATCAAGGTTCGCGTCACTTCACTGGCTTCGACACCGGCTGCCCAAACAATGATTTTTGACTCAATCCGGCCTGCACCGGTCACTACGTAGCCGTCACCCACCTCTCTCACAGGAGAATTAAGATGCACTGTCACCCCCATTTTCTCCAATCGCAGGCGCGTGTATTCTGACAGTTCCGCAGGAAAGCTGGGCAGAAGTTTCGCACCCGCCTCGACGAGGTGAACCCTCGCCAACGACGGATCGATTCGCCGAAAATCCTCTTTGAGCACAACCTGAGAGAGTTCAGCCAGTGAGCCCGCCATTTCCACACCCGTGGGACCACCGCCCACCACGACCATGGTCAGTTGTTTGGCCGTTTCCGCAGGATTATCCGCCGACTCTGCACGCTCAAAAGCGAGTAAAACCTCCTTCCGAATACTCATCGCATCATTCAGGCTTTTCAGCCCGATCGTATGTTCAGCCCACTCGGGGTGGCCAAAATATCCCGTCTTTGCACCGAGACCGATGACCAGATAATCGTAACTGAGGACGTGCTCTTGAAGATGTACCTGTTTCGCATCGAGGTCGATTCGCGTCACGTCATCCATCAGCGTCGTCACATTTTTATGAGCCGCCAAAATGGATCTCAGCGGTTGTGCCACCTCGGCCATGGTGAGGCCAGCCGTGGCCACTTGGTAAAGCAAAGGCTGGAACAGGTGATGATTCCAGCGATCCACCAGCGTGATCCGAAAACGCTCATCGTTCAGGGCTTTCGCGCAGGCCAATCCTGCAAAGCCACCACCGAGAATGAGAACGTGTTGTTGTTGCATGAATGGGATTCCTTCAAGAGAACGCCTCTCGCACACTTTCAGCCTCGGCTAAAACCAACATGCCATCACCTTTGATGACTTTACCGCCGGTTGGTGACTTCGCCGCTGTAGCTCATCTGACCCGGGGTATATTTTTTTGCGTTCTCTCTCACCAGTTTCTTTTCTGATTCCGACAACCCACTTTGCGATGAGAGCCAGGGCTCGGCGTTGGCGGGGTCAGTAGCGAGCCAGGTGTGCGCAAAGTTCTTCAATGCCGAAGACCTCACACCTTGATCGGGGATGCTCTCGAGCCAACGAAGCGCTTCCTCAGGATTGGTGCGAGCGAGGACCGGAGCAAATCCCGCCACAGCAAGATCACGATCGGAGGAGTCAGGCTGAAGCTTCAGCCAAGCGGCGGCGCCATTTGAATCGGCGATTGCCCACTCCTTACCCAACCGCTGCACTCCATAATCACGATTTTGTGAATCGGGCAGTTCATTGAGAAACTCCAGCGCTTGATTGTACCTTCCTCGATCCGTCTGTTGTTGGGCGAGAGATTGGACCAAATCGAGCTTCATTTTGCCATCAGGCAGCTTGTTCAAAACATCTCTCTTTTCTTGAGAGGTGAAGGTGTCCATCGCATAAGA
>CAMBPV010000093.1 GCA_945869695.1 Prosthecobacter debontii | reverse complement strand
CTTCTGCCGCAGCGTCTCCCCAGCCACATACTCCATCACGATGGCCGCCGTGCCGTCCTCCACCTCCATGCTATAGGTGGCCACGAGGTTTTCATGGCGCAGCTCTTTACCCGCACGCACTTCCTCCCGCAGCCGCTGCATCTCGCGCTCCTGAAGTGCGATGACCGTGGGCAAAAACTTGAGCGCCACGTCAATCTGCTCGGTGTGATCCCAAGCCAGCCAAACCACGCCCATGCCTCCCGCCCCAAGAAGTTGCCTCAGCTCATACCGCCGATTGAACAACCGCTGCCCCGCCTTCAAGGCAGGCATCTGCGGACCGCCCTGGTCCTGGGATTGATCGAGAAAGGGATCGCGAGGCATGTGGGGGAGTGATTTCGAGTGTCTGGAAGGATGGTGGGAATGTCAAGGAGCAGCCTCCCTGCCATAGGACTGATCAAAGGCTAGCTACCCGCATTCCAAGGATCCGAACTTCGCCTGCGCGCTCCCATTTCTCGGTATGGTTGCGAATGCCCATGAGATCGAGAAAGGCGCGCACCGTGGCGCGTCCTTCGCGGCGGGTCGTGGCCGCAGGCTCCCTCACACCGGCTGAGCTGGCGATCACAACTACTGCTCGGAGCCCCGATCCCTGAGCGAGCAAAAGGGCGCGTGGCGCAAAGGTCGCCTGGGTCACGATAATCCAGTGGTCACCCCCGAAAATGGCGGCGGCCTTTTGAACCGAAACATAAGTGGAAAGGCCGGTGCGGTCTTCAGTCATCGCTAGGCTTGGGACTCCGAGCTTCAGAAGCTGGCGACGCATGGAGGCGGGTTCATCATAATCCGTGCGACGGCCATCGCCACTCAGCAGCAAGCGTTTGACCTTGCCAGCGTGGTAGAGGGCAGCGGCCGTTTCACAGCGCTGGCGCAGTTTTTCGCCCCAAATGGAGGTACCGGGAACCAAAGCCCAATCCGCCGATGGCGCTGAGTTCGCGTGGTCAAAAATCTGGTCCTGTGTCCACCACGCCGCAGACGAGGTGGCTGCCGTCTCCGCCAACCGGACGTAGCGCTCCGGCCTGATGAGGGCAGAGGCAATTGCGAGCAGAAGAATGAGGAAGAGAGTCTTCATTCAGAGATGAAGAGCCCCCGATCTGCATTTTCCGACATCCGTGAAAAAATGTCCTCACTAGCCCATCATTGCACTGGAAGATGCAGATTTGCCGAAATTTGGGCTTACTCAATCTGCCCTGAATTCGACAGCACCATCTGTTGGGGATCCATCATTAGCAATCCAGCCGCGTAACTCATGCCTTTTGGCCGAGTACTCAAAATACTGGGAGACTGACCCTCATCGACATCCAGCACTTCAATGACAATGGGTAACTCGGCATCGTAAGCTGAGTCCGGGGCTTCGTCGGACTCACGCTCCAGCCAGGGATGGTAAGCTTCGTTAAGGGCAGCTCGGAGGGCCTTTCGGCTCCACGAAAGCTCCATCACATAACCGTGAGGCTGATCGACACGAAGAAGCTTGGTCGGCTTTACCTCCAAGCCGCCCAGAGTCGTTAGCCGCAGCCGATCCTCAGGAGTGGGTTCATCATCGGTGACTTCAATCCTCAGAAACAAGCTGTCCCGTGTACAAACAGCACGCAGGATGGCTGAACTATCCGAAGGTCCCTTCCAGACAGGGTCCGCGGTGATGACCTGCTCCTGGCGATTCAGCTTGAGCGCGTGAAGGGGCCACTCATCGGCTGCGGCCTGACCATCCAGGCTAGGAGCTTGCGTCTTGAAGGGAGCGGGCACTTGCCAGTAGTTCACCTTGGACTGTTTCATCATCAGCTTTTCACGGTTGGTCGCAGGCTCTTCGTTTCCTCGGTCTTGCACAGGCTTAAAATGCCGCATGACCTGACCGCTTGAGAGATTGTGATCCGCATCATCCCGATATTCGGCGTCTCCATTGAAGGTATTCTCGTCCGTGCGCCCAATGAGCATCCAATGCCCATCCTGAAAACGATAGCGGGCCGTGGTGCGCCACCGCCAGTTGGACCCACCGTAATGCCGAATCACCAGCGCTCCCCGCTCAAACTGGATATCCTCAAAAGGATCACCCCAAACGCCACCTTCATCGCTATCGAGCACAGCGCTGTCACTCACGGCCGAGCGCTCCAGCGTGCCATCCTTCTGACGCAGCGCCAAAACAAGTAACCGACGCGTGACTTCGAAATCAGGATTGTCAGCACGGGCTCCTTTCTTGGTGATCACCAATGCCAAATCCTCTAAATCATCGGAATCAAAATTCGCTCCTATTTTCGATTCGATCTGCCAGCCTTCAGGAGTAAAGCCCGACGCCTTCGCCGCCTTCATTGGTATTGCCAGTTGGCCAATCACCACCTTGGAACAAAAGAAGAAAAGCAGAATGAAAAGTCGTGAAAAGGAAGAGCACATCGGTGGCAACTTTCAGTTTGGAATTGGTCTCCAGATTCGCACGCCACTTTTCTCACCAAGCCATCCAGTCCAGCAAAACATCAATGCGCTGGGCAAAATTTAGCATCACGCCGTTTGGGGTCCGGCGAAACTGCTTGGTCTGAGGATCGTAAAGTCGCTCCATGTTACCCGCAGAGATGATGCCAATGACATCACCACTCTCATCAAACAACGGGCTACCACTGGCACCTCCGGCCACACCCAGGTCATGCTTGATGAGCTGGCGCCGGGCGGGATCGTCGGTATGGCGCATCATCCAGTCTTCAAGTGAGGAGAGAGTGCCTTTTTTGGCAATGGCCTTAGGTCGGTCGAGATTCGTGCCTCCGCCAGCAAGGTTTTCCATGGGGAAACCGATGTAGGCGACGGACTGAAGCTCACGCAGCGCCAAGAGCTTACTCCGGCTAGCAAGAGGGAGTCCAGGGTGGGCGACGGGCGACTCGAGATCGAGGATGGCTACATCGTGGGAGGGGATGGAGTGGCCCAGAGACTGGCTCTGAGCATAAGCCGGGTGCACCCGTGCCTGCCGGATGCGGATGGGGGCACTCTGCCCCGAGAAGATGATCCACGCCTTCATCCCCGCTTGTTCATGGGCGGCAATGACACTTTCAGCCACATGCGCGTTAGTGATGATGGCACCCCGCTGTGCCGCGATCCAACCCG
Organism: Prosthecobacter debontii; assembly: GCA_945869695.1. Taxonomy (GTDB): domain Bacteria; phylum Verrucomicrobiota; class Verrucomicrobiia; order Verrucomicrobiales; family Verrucomicrobiaceae; genus JAIBCL01. The sequence continues at coordinate 14,463 of CAMBPV010000093.1, read as the reverse complement.
TACCGATTGGGGTTGCCTTGCCGCCCTCATCTCCAATGATAACGACACCCACTGCGGGGAGGTAGCGCTGGGCAAGCACCTCCAGGCTAGACCCCTGGTTTGAAACCGCAGCTCCCTGCATGTAAGAGGGCATAAAAGAAGGCTGAGGAGAGGTGAATCCTGATGCTTGAACGATGGTGACATGCGGCTGCGGACGTAGAGCCTCAAGAGCGGCAACGACCTGCATCCCCTGCTGACCCGGCAAAACGCCAGCGGCAATGTAGGATGGCACATCCCTGAGTCCCTGACCGAGCTCGACGGCATTTTGCGTCTCGTGCTTCTGCTTGGTCATACGCAGGGCCTGAAGCTTTTCCATGGCTTCAAACTGACGCCTCCTGACTTCATCGAGCAACTTGAGGTCGCGCGTATCGTCTTCATCCTCCCAGTCCCGGTCTTTACGCTTTAGCTCGATCTCGTAGTCCTTTTGCAAACTGGTCACTTTGCCCGTGGCGTGGGTCTGGGCGATATCACGCGCCTCAGCAAGCTGAATGCCGCGCATGGTGGCGATGTGCTCGCGCTCCATCGAAGTGAGGGTGAACTCGTGAGTCCATTGATCAAGCTGCTCTTTGAAGGCAAACTCATCTTTGATTTCGCCAAGCTTGTGACTCTGCTCCAGCTCCCGCTTCACTTTGGCCCAATTGAGCTCTCGGCTTGTCTTCGAAAGATCCCCCTCCGCCTCACGCACCCGGCTGATCTCCGGTGAGTCCAAGCGCACATCCTCCAGTCCCACATAACGCAGACCGTACTCCTGAAGCAGTCCTGGCAATTCAGCCGCGAGCGCAGCCTCCAACTCGTGCCGCAGTTCGGTGGAGCGGGCCACCTCGTCCACGCTCAGCTTTGACAAGTGACGCCGGATGATTTCGGCCACGCGCGCGGTGTGTGGCAGCATGAGATCGTCATCACGCGCTGTGTCTGTTCCCGTGGGCAGCATGCGACGGACAAAAGTAGTCGAGTCGGCGAGTTGTACCTTGACCATTACAGCGGCCTCAACGGCAGCGTGATCGCGGGTAAACAGAGCCGAGGTATCCGTCAAGCTGACAAAGCTGCTTACCGGGCCACTGACCAAAATCACAGCCTCCACGAAACCACCTGATTTACCTCCACCTGTGAGGCGATCCCAAAAGCTAGTTTGTGGATGATAGCCAGTCCCGAGTTCCGCCTTGTGAATGCTGTTGTAAAAAAGGGCACCTTGCGTGCCGTCGTCCACCTGAATCCCGTGCCGCAGTCGATCCTCTGGAGTCTCGATGCTGAAACGCGACGCAAAGACGCCCGGCGTGCGCCTCCAGCGGTCACTGAAAATCTGATCCCGAGGTTGGACACTGAGATTAGCCTGACAACTCCAGCAAAACTGGGAGTCGGCCCCTACACTGACGCCACAGGTCGTGCATTTTCGCCAGGATTTGGCACGCCCTGAACCACAATGGCGGCAGAAACTGGCACCCTTTTCGATTCGGTGTCCACAATTGTGACACTTTTCGGTAAGAAAGAATTTCAGAAGAGACATGATGCAAGGATGTCGGATTAAGTGATGAGACGAGATAGGATGACCGGCTATTCCACCACATGAAGGGCGCTGTGCAACAACCAGCGTGCACTATCTGTCGCAACCATCGAAACGCGGGCTACTGGATTTTGCGGACCATATTCGAGATAGAGGACTTGGTTGAGCATGAGGGTGAGGAGGATGATGCCGAGTGTTTTCATGGGATAGTTGATTTGAGTTCAACTCCGGAAGACATCTCCATAACCGTTTTCCGAATCGAGATCGCATTCCCTCCCGGGAGGTAAAAATAGGGGAGTGAGAGCATGCCCCACCTCTTAGAGGTGGAACGATGGGTCTACCCAGGAAAGGCAGAAACGCGTCAAAGTTACCCTGCGAGACAGACGATAAAGCAGATCCGTTCAGATATTTTTTGGATTCTGCTCAGACGATTCGGAAAACACTTTCGGACCTCTCTTTCGTTTGATGTCATGAATACCACACTCTCATTCCACCTCATTAACAGTTCATCTGTAAGTTCAGGAGAAATTCTTATTCTCGGTCAGAACATCCTGCTGCCCGTGCAGGCTGGCCTTGCTCCCCAATACGCAGCCGTGATCTATGCCGCCAGCGCCTGGGTCGCTAACGCACCCGCCGCCGGTCTGGTCATCAAGACTACTTTCTCACGCCCCATGGTCCCTGACATTAAGCCAGGCAATATGGTTTGGGAGCAAGTCGTCGCGCCCCACCTCCAAAATCTAATTGAGATGGTCGTCTTTCAGTCAATGAATCCCCGCGGGCCGAGACTTGGAGGAGTTTCTCAGCAGGTCGCCAACTTCATCAAACGCCAAACAGTCGCGCTCCGCGGAGGAGGCGCCCTTCTTCTTCCATACCCAGACTTAACCAGCCCCACAGCGGGCAGTTTCTACCGACCACGCACAATCCCGGGGTTGAAGCTGATCGACGCTCGAACCCAAGTCGAAGCCGTCCCTCCATCCCTCCGAGGGTTGCAATCACAGCCTCGTTTCTGTGCCGCCTGATCACCCAATGTGCCATCTTCAAAGCCGTCCACCCTTCAAAAATTCCTAGTTTGACTCAATATGTCCAAACGCGCAAAATCCAACAGTGATCAGCTTTTTTCTCCTGCCCTTCCTTTTTTAACCTCACTTATTCCAATCTTCACCCAATCAGCCATATATGAAAACGCTCACCAAGACCTTACACTGTCTCTTACTCCTCAACTTTAGCCTGCCTGCACTCGCCCAGCGCGAGACGTTCGACACCACCGTCACTCGAAAAGCGGATGCGCTGATTCTGGAGATGCAGGCAGCGCCCAGCGCGGGATCATCCCGCCGGAATGGCGCATCACACGACGGCAGCCGTGTGAGTTTCGAGGCATCAGTCAAATCGGTGTCATTTGACAATATCTTTTTCAAGTTCGACTCGACAGACCTCCGCGATGAAGCATCTCGACTCCAGGTGGAAGAGATCGCTGTGGCTCTCCGATCCCCACAGCTCATTGGCAAACGCTTCCTTATCGAGGGGCACACCTGCGATCTCGGTGAGGAGGACCATAACCTCAAACTGTCTGCCAAGCGAGCAGAGGCCATCCGCAAGCTACTCATCAAGCGGGGAGTGAAGAAGGCTCGGCTCGCATCCCTTGGATTCGGCGAGAGTGAAATCGTCGATCCTGTCAAACGCGGCGACACGCTCGTCAGAGCAGAGATTAAGCGAATGAAAAGCCGGCGGGTAGTGCTCCGGGAAATAAAATCATCACCGAAGTAACGCAGATTGTCGGAATTCCAAAAACTATTCACCTTTAAGATACCGAAATGAAAACATCGATCCTCCTATTGCTTCCCGCGTTCACCTTCATCACTTCCACAATACTCAAAGCTGATGTGCCCCCTCCGACTTCGCGATTCGAAAAGAACTCCGGCAATGCCAGCATCCAAAAGCCTTCCGAGAACAAACCTGCACCCGAGTCCCGCGATGAGGCCGACTTCCTAAAGTCGGTTAAGGCCGGTGTCCAGGTGACAGAACTGGGTTGCATGAGGGCCACCTTTGTCTTCGATGAAAACGCCGCCGCATTTGAGACCCAAGTGACGGAAGCGTTCAGCGATGCCGACTTCCGCGTCTTCTCAAAGGGAAATGTCGTTCAGGGGCGGGCGGAGCCCAAGGCCCTGCATGAGATCGGCAACGATCGTTATGCCGATCTCGTCGTTTACACCACCATCGCGGGTCGTGAGAAGCCCGCGCTTGGGAAGCTGAAGCTCTTTGAAGCTACCTGCACCATGCAGGTTTATAACCCGATGTCCGAGGAACTTCTCGTCAGCGAAACCGCACGGCTGGATGGCAAGCGCCACGCCGACGAAGTCGAAGCCCTGCGCAGCGCCGCAGAAGGCGCTGTGGCTGCTGCCACGAAGGAACTCATCATGAAAACCCTGGAGAAGGCCCACAAGATCCTGGTCCATGAAGCCCAACTCAAGGGCGTGGAAGATCACCAGCACCTGCTTCAGATCATGGAGTACACTGCCAAGCTCAAAGGTGTGTATCACGTGCGCCAGATGACCTATGACAAGACCAGTGGCTTGGCCGTGATCGAGATCATCGGAGCCCCGCAAACAGAGAGCTTCTGGCGTGCCTACATGAACAATCTGCCCAAGCGCGAAAAGTGGATCATTGATGTGAAATACATCCGCATCGTGCAGAACGAAAAACTCCGCCAGAAGAACCCCGAGTGGACGAAGTAAACGCCCCAGCACCTGCTTGAAACCCGAAACCTTGACCTATCTTACATGAAACTCCTCCCGCTCGCCACAGCCGCCTTTCTTGCGCTGGCCACCTCTGCCGCCGCCCAGGGCATCTCTCAACCGCGTCCCCTGACGCTTCCCGAAGACATCGATATCGCCACCCTGAAGGATGCCGGACGTGAGGCCATCTCGCGGGTGCTGGCCGAATTTGCCGGCAGCAATGCCAGCGGAGGCAAGAGCTACATCATTCTCCCGCTTTCGAAGGACATCGATCAGGGCTACTTCACCTTACAGTTTGAAAACGCCTTCACGCAGAAGGCCGGTGCCGCTGGTTATAAACTGTACACCCGCACGGACAAGGTGCTGGAAAAGGTGCTGTCCGAAATCGAGTTCCAGCAGAACTTCGAGGATTCCCTGAACAAGGCCACCATGCAGAAGCTGGCCCTCGTCGGTGCGGAATCCGTCATTCTGCCACGCATCGACATCGACCGCAGAGGCGATGGAGCCCTCACGGTGCGTGCCAGCATCGGCATCCATAATGTCGCCACTGGAGAGAAAGTCTGGGGTAATGAAAGCAGTTCACTCATCCCCGGTCGAGTGACTACTGAGCAGTGGATCACCCGTGGCATCATCGCCCTCGCCGCCTTCGCGGTGCTCATGGTCGTGCTTTGGTTCATTCGCACGGTTCGTCGGGCTGCGCGGCCACGATAACGGAAGTGTTTAGGGTTCGATGACCCCATTCTACAGCTCACGAAGTTCCGCCCTGCCCATCTTACTCTTACCAGATCGGCATAGACTTAGAATAGGCGATCAAAATCATGCTGTGAGGACACACTCATCCCATAGCATTTGAGATGAATGTGCTGACTGAGGGCGGGAAGCGGCTTGATTTGGAGTGCAATGTCAAAATCAACACACACTCCCGCCACCCAGCCAGCAAGTCACCACTTCAATGTTCTCGGGTAGATGCTCAAGTTCATTCCGCGCTGCATCATCCACCAGACAGCCAGGGAGACTGGCGTCGATGTCAAAGCCCGCAGCGACAGCGTGCTCAGCTACGTTGGCACGATGATCTTTGTCCAGCTTGCCCATGCGCTGAGCCTCAATGATGTCTGCGATTGGCTGCGGCTCAAGGCACGCCGCCCTCGCGCAATAACCTCTCCACCTCCGCTACGGAACCATCAAAAACAGGGCAAGCCCTTGCAATGCCAGTGAGAGAACGCTAACCAATCACTGCCCAAAGCCGTGAGCCCATAGCTTAACTTCGCGCAACTCTGGCCGGACAACGGGGTCCACCTCAGTCGTCGTCTTCGACAAAGCCTATGTGGACTTCGAACACCTGCATGACCTGGATCTACGCGGCGTGCAGTGGGTGACCCGTGCGAGGGATAACTTCCGCTACCGCACCTTGCGCAACCTGCCGGTGAGAAAGGGCGGCAACGTGATCAAGGACCAGATCGTGAAGCTTACGGGCGACAAGTTCAAACACCTCACAGGTTGGACGCTGCGCCGAGTCGAGGCCTGGGTCGAGGTTGATGGCGAACTGCGCCTGATGGTCTTCATCATCACCAACAACACCGCCTGGAGCGCGGGCAGCGTGTGCGACCTCTATCGTGCCCGCTGGGACATCGAGGGTTGGCGGTGCGCGGAGTGCCCTCGGTCTGAAGTTACCTTTTGCGTTCGATGACTATGCCGCCTTCTGCAGGTTGTCGATCTGCCGGGTCTTGGCCCAAGCTTCAGGTGTCACGTCCTTGATCCGTCGGTTGGTCAGCGTAGGCAGACGGGTGAGGACTTCGCGCAGGTAGCTCTGCGGGTCGATGCCTCGACTGCGACAGGCTTCGATGATCATGAATAGGATGGCACTGTATTGCCCTGCCTCGGCTTCGCCGATGAACAGCTAGTTCTTCTTGCCGATGGCTGTTGGACGTATGGCGTTCTCCACGAGGTTGTTGTCGATCTCGATGCGGTCGTCTTCGAGATAGACAAGCAGCATGGGCCAGAGGGTGAGGGTGTAGTCGATGGCTTTGCCCATGGCGCTTTGTGGCAGGTGTTCGCCGCGGAGTTTGATCCGGGTGAGTGCCCAGTGGATGCGCAGGATGATCATGCGGCTCTGGTTGGCCCGCACGGCTTGTCTTGGCTTGGGTGTAGCTTTTGCTTTGCGGAGTTGTTTTTCGATTCGGTAGAGATGCTGGATCTGCAAGAGTATCCATCCGGCCTGTTGCGGATTGCTCTCGGTTGCTTCGTGGAACTTGCGTCGGGCATGTGCCCAGCATGCGGCTAGGGCGATTCGGTCTTCGCTCTGTTTGGCAAAGGAGGGATAGGCGCTGTGGCCGTCGCACTGCACGGTGCCTTGGAAGTCGGCGGGAATTATGCGGTTCAAACATCGTGCCGCTCGACTGGTGGCCCGGGTGAAGCTGACGTCGGCTCCGGGGCGTTTGCAGGCCCAGAGGCAGCCTGCTTCGTCTGGCCGTGGCCGGGACTCAGATACTCGACGGGTGTCTCATCAATCTGCACATAGCCTCCGGCCATGACTCCGGTGTGAATGTGCTCATAAATTGGCCTTTCCCTGCTTGCCCCGCATAGTTTGCAGATCGATGCCGAGAGATGCTGGCGTGTGCAAGGGAATCTCTTTCCGAGAACCCGTCTGAACTTGGGTGGGAATCCCCCCTTTCAAATCGTATGAGGATCGAATTTTTTGTGTCCCACTTTTTCATCGTGCCCGCATGTGATTTTTGAATGCAGGCAGCCGCGTGGATTCGCACGCAGGCGCAGGAAGTCGCACGTTCCGGTTTTGTTCAGGGTGACAAAATCAGTAAAGCTGTCCCACTTTTGAGGACAGATGTCCCACCGCGCGCCTCTGGTTGACGTGGGGTGCCTGTTGATGAACACGCTCCCTCCTGATCTTGCCAAAAGACTCCTCAGCCGCGACCTGGCCAACCTTGCTCAACGCATCCACAACGGCGGCAAACTCAACCCTTCCGAGAAGGCGATGCTAGAAGGCATCGGCGACAGTCCAGGTTTCTCCTCAAAGATTGCCGAAAACTTCGTCGCGCTCGCAGGGATACTTGGAGTGACGCGCCGGTCGCTTCAGCGCTGGCGCAAGCGCAGGGATGCGCCCAAACCCATGAACAGCGGTTTCCATGACGTGTCTGCCTGGCAGGAGTTCATGCGCAGGCACGGACTGAAGGGCGAGGCGGCTCTCACCGAAGAGGAGATAGCCCTGCGTCTGCGCAAGCTACGAGCAGAGGTGGAGGAGCGGGAGATGCGGTTGTCGGCCCTGAAAAGCCGCTATGTCAGCCGAAAGGAAGTGCGGGCGGCCTGGACGAGCATGTCGGGGCGCGCGGCTGGATTGTTCCGCCAGAAGTTCGAGGAGGAGTTGCCGCCTGTGCTGTCAGGTCTGGACGCAACGGGCATCCAGGAGGAGTGCTGCCGCGCGATTGATGCGGTGCTGACCATCCTGCACACGTCGGATGGCTGATGAAATGGCCTTCAGGAAGTCAGCGCCTTTCCGACATTATTGGGCCGCTGCGGTCATGAGCCAAGCCACCGTCTTGCAATACCCATGCGAGATGTTCGTTGCGCAACGTTCTTGGCACGTCGCGCGACCGTGGGGACACGAGGCGGGGGTTGCTCACTTCTCGCCCCAGTTGTCGCACACATGCGCTTCCACCTCGATGGGGACCGTTGGGAACAATGCCGACATGGCCTCGCACATCACTTGATTCACCTGTTCGCACACCACCGCTGCGATGTTCTCCGGTGCCTCGATGATAAGCTGGTCATGCACGGTGGAGACCAAGCGCGCTTCGAGTGGCAGCTCGTGGTGCAAGCGCACAATGGCTCGCTTCATGCCGTCGGCACAACTGCCCTGCACAGGGGTGTTGACCAAGGCAGTGAAGCGCTCCCACTCGCTGGCTTCGGACGGGATGATGCGGCGGCGGCCCATGGCGGTGCGTGCTTCGCTTGCCCTCGCCGCAGCCTTGTTGCGGCTCTCGCCATGCCACTGGCGCAGGCGGCCATAAGTATGGAAAAACTGACGACGGATGTGGTCGGCCTGCTCGAGTTCCAGCGTAACGCCGTAGCTTGAGGCTGCGTAGCGAACCAGGCCGGGTGCGGATTGCCCAAACAAAAGTCCGAACGATACGGCCTTTCCGGTCTGCCGATCGGCCTTCGTCACCTCTGCCGCAGGTTTGCCCAACACGGCGGCAGCGGTCTGGCGATGCAAATCCTCACGGCGCTTATAAGCCTCGATCATCCTGGTTTCTCCGGCGATGGCAGCCGCAGCCCGCAGTTCGATTTGCGAATAGTCCGCCACAATCAGCTTGTGGCCGGGTGCAGGGATGAAGCAGGAGCGCAGTTCTCCGCGCCCGATGTTCTGGAGGTTTGGCTCTTTCGAGCTGAACCGGCCGGTGGCGGTGCCTGTGGGGTCGAACCTCCCATGAATCCGGCCGTCAGAACAAACATGCGTGAGCAGTGTATCAGCTTGCTGGGCAAGTTTCTCGGTGGCGCGCAAGGCGAGCACCGCAGGAATGATCGTGCCGTCGTCGGCAGCCTTGAGGGTGTCTTCGTTCGTGGAATCGACATCGATGCCGCGAGCTTTCAACGCCTTCGTGAGCTGAACGGGACTGGAGGGATTGAGTCCGGGCTGGCCGAGCAGCTCTCGCAGCTTCGTGGTGTGATCGTGTGCCTTTTGCCGCGCCTCGTCGTGCAACAAGGTGAGCCGGCTCATATTTATTGAGATGCCAGCTGCTTCCATCTCTACAACGGCCGGCAGCAACCGCATTTCCAAATCCGCCACCTGGCCGAGCCCGGCGTTCTCGAGTTCCTGTTGAAGCAGCTCCGACAAGCTTTCTAAATGCAGCACGTCCCTGGACGCGTAGGCTAGCATGTCCGGCAGCAGGAATCCGCCCCAGTCCGCCCGCTGCATGCTGGCTTTGTCGCCGGTGGAAGCGATCTGCAGATGACGTTCCAGCACGGAATCAAGGTCGTGGCGCACACCGCGATCTCCGGCGTGCAGCAGACGCGAGGCGGTCAGCGTGCAAAACACTTTGCTGAACTGGAGACCCCATTTCACCCGCAGCCAGAGGGTGTCGAAGGCGAGATTGTGTCCGATAATTTCCGCAGATTGCAAAGCGTTGCGCACTTCTGCGGGAGGTTCGCCAGCCGCCCGGACGTCGATGAGCAGCGGCGCTTCCTCTGCCATGCGCAATTGCAGCAACCGGATTTCGCCGCGCCAGGGATTGAGCCCGTCCCCTTTGCCTGCGCCGCAAGTTTCCAGATCAAGGGCCACCCTGCGCGCCGCCTCAATCCGCTCACCCAGGTCAGCCGGCCATTCTGTGAGCAGGGTGCCTGTTATGCCCGTTTTTTGCAGTTGCGGCAGCCCGTTTCTATTCCCGGCACTAATTGCCGCTGAATTTCCTCTGCTTCCATTCGCTCCGTTTTCTCCTTGAATTAGCTTCACTGGCAGAACCGGAATGGACTCGTCCAAAATAACAGGCATAACAGGCAGGCGCACCGATACTGGGGCGTCACCAGGTTCGGCACAAGGGCTCAGCCGACTGGCGGAACCGGGCGCAGCGAGATTGCCCCGGTCATCGAGACACGGGGCGGCCGGTGTTTGAAACCAATCGCCCACATAGGCGGGAGTGTCTTCCTCACAACCGCTGCCCTCAATACGCCGGACCACGCGGTATTCGGCACGGCTCTGGTGATGTTCGCCGCCGCGGCATTCCAGCATGAAGGCACAACGTTCCTTGTCAGTGAGCTTGGCGAGCTTGCGGCCCATCTGCCTCTTCCAAGTGGCCTCTTTGTCCCAGATCACGCTCTGCAGCACTTCCTTGGCGTTCTGCTCGGCCCAGTTCATCAGTTCGCCATGCTTGAGCCATTCACCGCGGGTCTGTTCATGAACGAGTCGCAGGAACATCAAATCCTCGCTGGCGTCAGGCGCACCGATGTCACGGCGCGCCGTGTCGAGCAGGTGATCGCAGGTCGGGTTGCCAAAGCCTGCCCAGTCGCAGAGTCCACCCACGATGTCCGCCCAGTGCGGAAACGAGCTGAACTCGCGTGAAGGTCCGCTCACTCCAGGGTTTTCATGCCGCCAGCGCCAGTAAGCCTGGATGAGAGTCAGGGCGGCGGTTGCGAGCAGCGGCCGGTTGCGAAACGTCCACCCGATGATGCCGCCGATGCGGAACTTGCGTTTGTTCACGCTGCTGCCTTTCCACCGCTGGAAGATACGGCGGGAGCGGCGCAGGATGTCTGGAGTGAAAACGGCGTCGTTGGCACTGAAAGAGTATTCAGCCTCGTTGCGCAGCCTCAGGGTTTTGCTCTGTCCCAAGAGACGGTCGCAGTGCGTGCGGGTGGCGCTTGATGCCTGCTCAAAGGGCGAGCAGCGGAACACGCCACGCACGTTGCCCAAGTGGAAAAATGAGCCGCCCGCCAGCAGGAAGGAAGTGATCGCCTTGCGCATTTCCTCCACATCGGTGGTCGGAGAGTAGCCGATCTCGGCGCCGGTCTGCTGAACATGGGTGAGGTCGGCCAGCGTGTCTTTCCCGACCCCCGGCTCGTCGGCCTCGAAAGTCCAGACCGGCCCCTTGTTCCAATCCATGAGCCCGCGGCAGAACGGAGTCAGGAACCGGGCGAAGGAATGGCACTCGTCCTGCGGGCTGCCATAGGCGAAGGAATCCCCACCTCCATAAGCAAGCAGGTGGCCCAGCACGGCCCTGGCCCAGGCAATGTTCTCCGGTGTGGTCGGCAGAGGACGGGCGCGCACGGCATCCATCGAAAGGAAGACGCCGGTTTCGGCATTGAAGCCGGGTGCGGGGAACAACAGTTCGTCAGGATCGTCCCCTGGGCTCGGGATGGGCGAGCGCAGCACGCGCCTGAGTTCGGGCAGTTCCCCGGCGAACTCGGCGCTGTCGAGGGTGAACTCCGCCTGGGCCTTTTTCAGCACGGTGCCGAACGCCTCCAGCTCCCCATCCTCGGTTTTTGCGAGGAAGGAGGGCCGGCAGTAGGACTCGATGGCGGTGATGAACTGGGAAGGCGTGAGGAGCTGGGTGGCGAAATCATCGCGCACCTCGTCGTCCTTGCGCTTCGTGCAATAAGGCTGGCGTCGCGGATTGAGAAGGCGGACCACCTCTGAATTCATGAGGAACATGGACTGATGCGGCCCGACGATTCTCCCGAGTTCGCGGATCGACTCGGTCGCGGGTTTGCCTGAGCCGTCGGGCACGAGCCAGGTGGGCATCTCCGTGACCGCCATTTTCACGCGGCCACGCTCGCGCTTCGAGCCGCAGCGCCTGTTGACGATTCCCGGCACCGCCTTCTCAGCTCCTTCCAGGAAGTGTTCAATCGTGCGTTCAGTGCAATGGGCGTGCTGGCACTTGAATCCTGGAAGCCTGCGCAGTGGCACCGCCTCGAAGACCACCGCGTCGCTGCCGGGTTCTGCATCGGGATTCTGGTTTGAGTGGTGGTCCGACCACGGGCAGCGCACCGCGTGCTTACCTTTCTCGGCATCCAGACAGGAGCCAAGCCAACCGAGTTCCCCGCAGAGACCTGGCAAATCGAGCGTGCGCAGGTCGCCGGAGTAACGCAGCCACCATTTCGCCGGATCCCAACGCGCTCCCCGCTTCTTCTGCTCAGGCAGTTCGAAGCCAAACCACGATGCCAGCAGTCCCCACGGCACTTCAGGAATGGTCCCGGTTACCTCCCAGACATAGCGATGCCCGCTTTTGTGAATGGATGGCGCGATGACCAGATTGCAGCCGTTGAGGTACAACTCCGCCGACACCTGCTCATTGAGTTGGGCCGTCGGCGGCTTTTTGGAATCGAGCAGTTCCTCGGGCACATCACGGCAGATGAAGTGCAGGTGCGCGCCCCCACCGGTGCGTTCGCGAGGCACAGCCGCAAGATCCGGGTGCTCCGCAAGCCAGGCCATCACCGAAGCGCCCTTATCGGGCTTTGAATCCAAATCCACCGCCACGAAGGGCGGGCGCACGACCACGCCGAGATTGTTGTTCGAATCGGGACCGAAGCATTCGACCAGATCCTCCAGGGCCACATCCGCAGCCTGGTGGTTTTTCCAGCCCTTGAGCAGCGGCTTCTTCCCTCGCTCCTTGTCCGCCCCTTTGTTCGGCGGGCACAAGGGATGTAGCGCCCAGTTGAACTGCTGAAGGTAAAACTGGGAGGCTTGCAACCGGTCCCATTCATTGATGTCGGCAGGGATGACAAGGGGCGCGCGAGTCCGGGCCTCAGAACTGGCAGATGGAAGCAATGATGCCTCTGCTTCCACTGGCTCGGAATCGTTGCTTCCATTTTTGCTTCCAGTTTCGCACTCTGGAGTGGAAGCGGCGGGTTGATCGCTTCCATTTGCTTCCAGTTCTGGTGCTGAAAAAATGGAAGCAACCGGAGCCGGAACCTCAATGGCCGCATCTCTGCTTCCAATTTTTGAGGTGGCTGCCGGAGCCTTGCTTCCATTTGCTTCCACGGCAGAATTTGAAGGGCTGTGAGTTTGCTTCCATTCTTCCCGCGCTGCTCGCTTGAAGAGTGTGGAAGCGGAAACTCCGAAGCGCCCAGCCAGAGCGCGAAGCGGTTCATCCGTCCGCTCATAGTGGTCGCGAATGGCTGACCAGTCGGGTTTCATGGCCGCACCTCCTTCGCCTGCTCATCGGCCATGGCTTCAATGTGGGCGCGAAGCGATGCGATCGAAATCAGCCGGGTGCCTCTGACTTGTTTCGGTCCGCGCAGCGCCGCCGAGCGGACCTTCCCCTCATGGATGAGCAGATAGAGCTTCGGCTTGGAAATGCCGAACAACCGCTTCACTTCGTTCACCCGCAGCCACTCGGGCTCGCCACCGTTTGCAGGTGCCGTGTGTGTCTTTTCGCATGACGTTTTATTCATGCCGGCAGGTTACCAAACCAGCCCGTTGCAAGGTTTTGCCGTGACCTTGTCAGATCCAGCGCGTCTCCTGCAAGACGCGACGTCCAAAAAGCGATCCGATGTCAGAAATTGGCTTCAACTTGTAAGACAAAAACACTCCGGCTGCCAAGTTTGGCGGAAGTGTCGGTCAAGAACTTTTCTTTCCTTTGTTCTTCTTTTTTGGCTTCACCGACTTCAAGCGATCACCTTGGGGCGTCTTATAGAGTTTTGCAAAGCGTGGGCAGAAGGGAGCAATGCTCTTTGCCAGCTTCCAGAACTCGATCTCGTCTTCCACTGCATCGTCATCCTTGCCAAGGGGCAATTGCTCTACCGAAACTGGTGTCAGCCCCATGGCTTCGCGAGCGCAGTTCAGCATTCTCAGCCGGAAATCCATCCGGCGTTTGCGACTGTATTCGCCACTGACAAGACGAACCGCGTCGTCAGTGGTGAGCGGATACTCTTTGGGAGATCGAATCAACTCCGCACCTGGAAAACTCTTTTCCACATGGGTGGATGCGCTGACGGCCTCGACGGTTTGATCCAAGGGATACCACGCCAGCCTTAGGTCTGCACAACGCAGAGGCGTCACAGCGTTCCGTGCCTGCCAGGTCTGTTTTAGAAGTTCGATGGCACCTGCAACATCGGGCTCCTTCAGACCCCTGAGTGCTGCGAGATTGATCGCGATGTCAGCCAGTTCCACCGCGCTCACAATGGACTTGTCCATTTTTTCAAGCTGAATGGCTTCAGGCGTTCCGTCTGCGTATGGACCCGTGATTGTGCGCATGGTCGAATGTTTGAGCTATTGCCGCATTCTTCAAGCCTTGTTCATCACGTGAGTTGAAGCGGTTCCTGTAATCCCTGCGACATCCTGCGTTGATGCATGACAAAACATGACAACTCAAGTTCATCACCCTGCGAAATCCTGCATAGGCACCCTCCTTTCCTTTTGCAGGAAGGCTCGGAGATACGAAGGTTTGCGCATGAAGCACAGCACAGCGTCACCCTGCTGGCCTCACCCTACCAGTATGGGCGGCATGGTCAGAGCGGGCTGGAGATCAGTGAGCTGCTCCCCAATTTGGCGCGACACGCAGATGATCTTTGCGTCCTCAGATCCTGCCACACCGACAACCCGAATCATGGTCCCGCCCTGCTGCTGCTAAACAATGGCACCATGACCGAGAGGGTGCCGAGTATGGGAAGCTGGCTGAGCTACGGCTTGGGCAATGAGAACGCCAATCTGCCGTCGTTCGTTGTTTTATGCCCAGGAAAGCCGGTGAG
>CAMBPV010000092.1 GCA_945869695.1 Prosthecobacter debontii | reverse complement strand
TCGGTGATCGACTTCCGGGCGGCGGGTCTGTCGGTGACGATTATCGTGGCACCGGGCGAGAGCACGTCGTAGAGCTTTTGGGCAAATTCCTGGGAGAAGCGAACTTTGGGTGCGAGGGCATGGGGGGAGTCCCCTCGGCCGCTGACACTCATCCACTTCCGTGCGGGACGGCCCGGTGCCCATGGGCTGGATTTATCACTCACGCCGTCGAGGAGGGTGAAGACATGATCTCCCAGCTTGCCTTTCACCTCAACGGCGGCACGCCCGATGGGCTGGCCATTCCGATACACATAAATCACCCGGTCCGCTGCACTGACGAGCATGGTGATCGGGCCGCTGGTGCTGCGCTGAGGGCGCCAATCGTACTCCCCGTCAGCAAGAGGCTTGAGCATGGAGGGATTAAAATCCTTCGGTGCGAGCATCATGCCCGGATTGGCTGCAAAGTGTGGCTGAGTCTTGATGTCGTCACCGATGACCACGGTGGCTCCCCGGGTGGTCAGTGAGTAGAGCAAGGTGGAGAAATCATACGGCATGCGGATGCAGCCGTGACTGGCGGCATGGCCAGGGAGATTGCCTGAGTGCATGGCGATGCCGCTCCAGGTGAGCCGCTGCATGTTTGGCATCGGTGCGTTGTCGTAGGTGCGAGAGTAATGCGTCTGATTTTTCTCCAAGATGGAGAAGACGCCCGTCGGGGTCTCGTGGCCCTTGGATCCTGTGCTGACAGAGGAACGACCCACAAGGATGCCATTGCGATAAACGCTGGCGGTTTGCAGCGGCAGGCTGACAAGCACGACCACAGGTCCTGCTGGCGAGACTTGCGAGTTCCACCAATACTCGCCCGGCTTCAGTGGGCCGGTGGGTTTTCCGGTGGGTGTGCCTTTCGTGTGGAACGAGGGCTGTGCCATCGCACCCGCCTTTGCCGGTGCCTGACTCACGGAAAGATCGAGGCCCGACTGGGTGGAGGAGCACGCGCTGAGCGTGGAGAGCAATGCGAGGGCGACTGGCTTCAGGATTTTCGTTTTCATGATTCGATTTAGGGAGCTTCAGGAATTTTCGACCGTGCGGCACGCCTATGGCTCCCCCTCACCCCTTTTTCAAGGGTGAAAGGGGGTGGTCATCGCTTCCGGTGCCGTCACGGCGCACTCACCTTTGATCTCGCATACACGGCCCGGAAAAACCACTTGCCAGGTGGGAGGTCGCCTTTATTATCCTTGCCCTTTTCGCTCGGCCATTCTGGTCGGGTCAAGAGGTCAACCCAATCAAGCCTGCTCAACCGAATCGACTGGTGTCGAGCGTTTCTCCTGGTGGAGAACGTGCGGAAGACTGGCACTCATCAAATCACATGTCACTCGAAGCACTTGGCGAACTCGTCGAAGCAGGCGTTCATTTTGGTCACCAGACGAAGCGCTGGAACCCGAAGATGAAGCCCTTCATCCTCGAATCCCGGAATCAAATCCACATCCTCAACCTCGAGGAAACTCTCAAACAGATCGACACCGCTGCCGATTTCCTCAGCGACCTCGCTCGTAAAGGCAAGCGCATCCTCTTCGTGGGTTGCAAGCGCCAAGCTCAGGACGCCGTGAAGGAGGCAGCGGAAGCCTGCGGTCAGTTCTTTGTGAATCACCGCTGGCTCGGCGGCACTTTGACCAATAACGAGACGATCAAAAAGAGCATCGCACGCTGGGCTTACCTGGACGACATCGAAAAGAAGCCTGAGTTCAAGATGATGTCCAAGAAGGAACTCGCTGCTCTGGGCCGTGAAAAGGCCAAGCTGGAGCGTAACCTCAAGGGTATCCGCGCCATGGACAAGCTCCCTGACGCCGTCGTCATCGTGGACGCCGCCCGTGAGCACATCGCCGTGCACGAGGCTCAACGCCTGCGCATCCCCATCGTGGCTCTCGTGGACACGAATGCCAATCCTGAACTCGTGAGCTACCCCATCGCCGCAAACGATGACGCCATCCGCTCCATCCGCATCATTCTTCAGAAGCTGATCGACCCGATCATCACCGCCATGGCTGAGGCCAAGCGCTAGTCGGATCTTTTTTGCTCCCCGCCCCACCCCCATCCTTGTCACCACCCTGCTATTATGGCCCAGATTACTGCTGAACTCGTCAAGACCCTCCGTGAAAAAACCAACGTCGGCATGATGGAGTGCAAAAATGCACTCAACGAAGCCGACGGCGACCTCGAAAAAGCCGAAACGATCCTTCGCAAGAAGGGCATCGCCAAGGCTGATAAAAAGGCCGACCGGCAGACCAAAGAAGGCATCGTCGCCTCCTACATCCATCTCGCCGGCCGCGTGGGCGTGCTGATCGAGGTGAACTGCGAGACCGACTTCGTGGCCAAGAACGAGAACTTTCGTGAACTGGTGAAGGACATCACCCTCCACATCGCTGCTTCGAACCCTCGTTTCCTCCAACGTGAAGACGTCTCTGCGGATTTCATCGCCAAGGAGCGCGAGATCGCCGCTGAGCAAGTGAAGGGCAAGCCTGCCAACATCGTGGAGAAAATCGTGGATGGAAAAATCGAGAAAGTTTACTCCGAGAATTGCCTCTTGGAGCAGGCCTTCATCAAGAATCCTGACCTCACGATCCGCGAACTCTTGAAGTCCAAGATCTCTGAGCTGGGTGAAAACCTTGTCATCCGCCGCTTCGTGCGTTATGCGGTTGGTGAGGACATCTAGGTCTTAGTTGCTCCCAGCCTCTTCGAAGGCACTGCACTGACCACAATCTCTAAAGGCGGGCTCTCTGAGTCCGCCTTTTTTGTGCACCGAACTCTCGGCCCGATCAGGGGGGCATGAACTTGAGATGGCCTTTCCCATCATCCGTGTAAGTAACTGACACAGACTTATCAGGCTTCAGGGCTCCGTCAGGAAGAAGTTTCCCCGCTGCGTCAAAACGATAGGTCCGCCCCTCGAAAAAACGGACCCAGCCCGCGAGGTTTCCTTTGGCGTCGTAACGCATGACATCCCGCCATGGCTTCGGCGTGGTGAACCGAGGGTCCACGTAGGCAGGGGCCAACGACCTCTCCAGTGCCTTGGGAAAAAGGATCTGGCTCATGACCAGAAGATTGAGAGCCCGAAGCTGATAGCGCTCTCCGCTGCTGAGTTGATCGGTGGAGTGAACCGTGACCACCGCGCCCTTGGCATCTTGGATGACGATGCCCAGATCCATGATGCGTTTGACCTCGGCCGCCAATTCACTCGGTGCGCCGGCCTTGCCGGAGCCCGGTGCCAGGGTCTCGATCTGCCGCTGGAGCGTGGTGAAAAGGGGCGCGTGGCTGGCGATGGTCTCGAAGCCGCGCTCGATCACTTCTTTGAGGCTTAAGTCGATTCCGCCGGGTGCGAGCTGCGAGAGGGCTTTGGCGAGATCTTGATCAAAGGCAGCTTGAAGTTTTGTCGCCTTTTCTTTCTGGGTTTCGTCACCCTTGAGTTTCTCCAGGATCTTTCTTCGAGGCACCAGATCAGCGAGAAGTTTACGGATGCCATCGCGCCGGCCGCTGGAGAAGGCCTGCTCCATGATTTCACCGCGGATGTCCGGTGAATCCTCTGTGATCGCGGCAAAAACTTCGAGCCAACGGGGATCAGAGCTCGTCACAGGGAGGCCGATTTCAGGGTTCGGAGCCTCGTAGTAGATCTCACTCACCTTCCCCGCCGGGTCGTAAGAGCGGACTTCATTAGGCAGCATGTAAAAGGTGATGAAAGCGGGTGCCGACATCGACACGCCATTGCTGGCGAAGACTCCGATGTCCACCCGATGCGTGCGGATACCCGTGGCGGCGACCATGGGCATGTGCCATTTCACGCGGATCTTAAACTGCCCGTTCTCGCCGTTCGACTCGATCGAGACGAGTTTGGGATCTCCCTGAAGAAGCTGGCATTTCACCTGCGTGAGCCGATTCAAGAGATCGAGCGTGCCGACCGTGCTGACGGTGATCTCGCGATCGGTGGCATTGCTGCGGAAAGTGCGCGCGATGACCGTGGGCGTATCGGCCAATTTTTCTGACGTGAGGATCGGTTTCTCAAAAAAGTGCTGCCCCGGCTGCGCCTCACTCTCCGAGACCACTTTCAGCGCGACCACCGGCGGCACGGAAGCGCGCGTCATGGAGTGGGCCGCGTGCACCATTTTCACCTCATCCAACTGGCTGCTGTCAAACACGACGGGATGCGCTTTTCCCGTCAGATAGTCAGCTTCCGTTTTGACCATCCGATTCGATTGCCGAAAAATAGCCTGCACCGTGGGCATCAGGATTCGTTTTCGGATTAACAGGGTGAGCACGTCGGGATCAAATGCCGCGAGGGTGGAGAGCGCTGCATTCAAAAAGGGCTGATCCGAAAAAGAGGACCCCTGCGAGGTGATGCAGCATGCGCTATTCGTGGGGAAAAGGTCTCCCCACCCGCCGATGCCATTGGCTCCGATGTCGTGATCGAGATGCTCGGGGTAAACGAAAAGGTTATTCGAGAGATACTGCTGATTCAAAAACAGCACACCTCCCGGCTGGGTGTAGTAGAGCCGGGGCAGACTCCCGCCAGCCGTCGGGTGAGCCGCCATGGAGCAGTTCCCCACCGTCGGCTCCGAGCGCACAACCGATGCCGGACCCTTGTCGCGGCCGGCCGTTTTTTCAGCATCCGATACAGGGAAAATCTTCAAGCCCGGGAACAACCCAGCATTTAGGGGCGAGTGCTGACCATCGCGGTTTTCATACTGAAACAGACCCAATCCCGCCGCCGACTTTTCTCCAGCCCACACCTCGAGCAGCCGGCCCACTTCATCCGAACGCGTGGTGATCAGGGGTGCCTGTGCCCGGATGGCTTGGCAAGTGGCCAAAGTTGTCAGAAAACCGACAACAAGTTGGCGAAGAATAGGAGGCACAGACACGATGCTAAATTCTCAGTCTCATCTTCAGCATGTCAATCCACCGCACGATTTATTGTGGCTGTTGCTTGAGCTTTCACAAAGAATAGGGCATAACCCACGCGCCGATGGCCGCGTCCATTCCCATCATCTTGAATCCCGCCGCCCGCAGCACCCGTGCGGCAGCCAAGCTCGAGCAGGTGCGTGCCCTCCAGCCGGAACCGACGCTCCACCTCACAAACGCCACGGGAGATGCCACCGTCATCGCAGGGCGTCTCGCCCGTGAGGGCTGTCCCCTCATCGTCGCGGCCGGTGGAGATGGGACGGTCAATGAGGTCCTCCAAGGTATCTGCAAAGTGAACGCTGAGAGAAGGGATCCCACGACTCACACCGTGCTCGGTGTGCTTCCGATGGGGACCATGAACGTTTTTTCTCTCGAGCTGGGCATGGAATCAGGCGATCTCAGCTCGTGCTGGAAGGCGATTACCTCAGGCAGGCGGCGTGAGATTGACCTTTGGAGGGCGAATGATCATTACTTTGTGCAACTGGCTGGTGTCGGTCTCGATGCCCGGATCATTCAGCTCACGCCCTGGGAAATGAAGAAACGTCTCGGCCCGCTCAGTTACATGGTCTCAGCGGTCAAGGCCTGCCTCCAAAAGGCACCCGTCTTAACGGTGGAAATGGAAGGTCGGCCTCCGATGCGTGGCTCACTCGTTCTCGTCGGTGGCGGCATTCACTACGGCGGGCCATTTCGCCTTTTCCGCACTGCGTCCAATGAAGATGGCTTGCTCGATGTGCTGATCTTCCGGCAGTTTGGTTACTGGGAGATCGCCCAACTTCTCCGCGCTGTGCTAGTGGACGGCTATGAAAACAGCCTCGACCTCGATTACTTCCAAGCCCGAGGCTTGCGGGTCACCGCTGAGGAGCGGGAGGTGCCTTTCGAGGTCGATGGCGAGCTGTGCGGGGAATCCCCCGTCGTTTTTGGGCCCGCTGGCTTCCTGCTCCGCGTTGCGGTCTGACGCTTAACGGCAGCCCCTGAGCGCACGGGTGGTGGACCCGCTTGGACGGATGTCTTCCTCTTATCTGCGGCAAAAAATCTCTGCACCTCGGCCTCCGTGAGCTCATTCCAGTCACCCTTTGGCATGCCTTTGAGCTGGAGGAATCCGATCCGAATGCGCACCAGACGCTCCACCTCATAGCCGAGCCGGTAGAACATCAGCCGGATCTGGCGCTTCAGTCCCTGCTTCAAAATCATGTTCACCTTCTGAGGTCCCGCAGCCCAAGCGCGCTCTGCCTTGGCAAAACCTTCGGCCGTCAGCACACCCTTCGTCAGCTTTGCCAGCGTGGAGGCATCCACGGGTTTATCCAAGGTGACCTCATACTCTTTCTCCACACCCTGACTCGGATGCGCGAGGCGCTGGGAGAGATCACCACGATTGGTGAGCAAGATGAGACCTTCGCTCTCTTTATCCAGCCGTCCTACGTGATGGAGTTGCTGATACTTCGCCGGTAAAAGATCATAGATCGTGGCGCGGTCGTGGGTATCACTACGCGTGCAAAGGTAACCCTTCGGCTTATGAAGCGCGATGACCACACCCAGGGCCGTCCGAACCGGACGCGCATCCACGGTGACGTGGTCGTTTTCATCCACCTGTGTCGCCAATTCCCGACAAACGTTTCCGTTCACGGTCACACGACCTTCTAGGATCACCTGCTCCGATCCACGACGGGAGGAGATGCCACAGAGACTGAGAAAACGGTTCAGGCGCATGGCTGAAGGAAAAGGCGGACTCCGAAAGGAGGTCCGGGGGAAACGGGCGCTGCGATCGCAGTCGCCATCAACAAAGAACAACAGAAGGGCCTCCCGAGATGGGAGGGCAGCCCCGTCGAACTACTCAGATTTCGTCTTTGGCAGGTTGGTGGGCAAGCGGCCTTCGGTCCATTGACCACGGGCTTTCATGAGCTTAATGCGCTCACCTCGCTTGAGAACGCTGCGCTTGGAACCGACGGAGCCGGAGGTCTTGAGGCTGCGATGCTGTGACATGGTATAGAAAAAGGTAAGGGTTGAGAAAGGGGGAGGGATTATATGAACGCTTGGAGGAGGTGCAACCACTTTGTTCAATCACTCTCGCGGCTGGAAACACCCCACCGCGAGATTGGCCCTGCCTTTTCATGCGCACTTTGGCTCAAGATGAGCTTCTCTAATGTCGAGATGAGAATGAAGAGTGGCTTTTGGATTCAGACCCTCGGGGTTCTCTCGCGCGGTCATTTCTCGCAACGGAGACTGAATCCGATCTTTGGACCTCGGTCGGTGTGACGTATTTTGAACAAGACGCGTTCCGGGCCCACCTTTTCTCCACCAGTTGGCCGAGGACGGCAGGGGCACCATCGTCCAACTCGCCAGCCCCGCTTCAAATACAAGGTGAAGCCGTGGTTAGAACTCGGTGCGGGCTTTTCGTTCCCCCAGACAGAAAGCTCTGTTTCCGAGGAGTTCTCGAGCCAATACCGCCCAGAAATCGAGCTGAACCCCACGGCTCAATAGGGCGCGCATTGGAAAATTGTCCTGCGGAACCGATTCGAGATGCGCTGGAATGAGAGCGCGGGGAAGCCACGCCCGAGAACCCGACACCGCGCC
Source organism: Prosthecobacter debontii (assembly GCA_945869695.1). Taxonomy (GTDB): domain Bacteria; phylum Verrucomicrobiota; class Verrucomicrobiia; order Verrucomicrobiales; family Verrucomicrobiaceae; genus JAIBCL01. The sequence continues at coordinate 10,381 of CAMBPV010000092.1, read as the reverse complement.
CTGCTGACTCGCTACTTCGGGGGAGTCGGCCCGCTAACAGCGATTTATGCCAGCAATGAATTCCTGCTCGAGCATGATCGAGGCGGCCGGGGGGGAAATCGCCTCGTGCCGGAAGGCCTTACCTTGCGACTGTCAGGTTGGGCGAGCATGGATCTCTTTTACATGGCGCGTTCCTCGCACGCAGTCGGCCACTGGTCGCACGATCACATTGCCGGCGTGGTGCTGAAAATCACGCTCTGACCTGCCCTAATGGAGAAGTTTCCACGGCACATTAAGATTCCCCTTGCCTGAAAGCGGCAGTTGTGGAACTATCTACCCCCCTTCGCCGGGTCAAGGGATGTCGGAAGACGACCCAACGGTGACGGAATTCAGAGGATATCGTTATGGCATACGCAATTTTCAAGACCGGCAGCAAGCAATACAAAGTCTCCGTTGGAGACAAAATCGACGTCGAAAAACTTACCGTCAATGAAGGTGAGTGGGCTACGTTTGACCAAGTGCTCGCCCATGGTGAGGGAGCCGAGATTCAAGTTGGTGCCCCAACCGTGAGTGGCGCGACAGTCGTCGCCAAAGTGGTGAAACAACACCGCGCGCCGAAAGTCACCGCGTTCAAATTCAAGAAGCGCAAAGGATACCACCTTACCCGTGGTCATCGTCAGCACCTCACCCGCGTTCAGATCGTCTCGATCAACGGTTAATCCTCCAATTTTAGAAAACTCATTTTATGGCTCATAAGAAAGGTCAAGGAAGCGTTAAGAACGGTCGCGACAGCAAGAGCAAGCGCCTTGGTGTGAAGAAATACGGCAACCAAGCCGTCATCGCAGGCAACATCCTCATCCGCCAGCGCGGAACCAAGTGGGTGGCAGGTCGCAATGTCGGCATGGGCAAAGACCACACCCTCTTCGCTTTGGTGGCGGGTCGTGTGCGTTTTGATAAGGACGGACGCCGCATCAATATTGATCAAGCCGCTCTCCCAGCTTAATCCGCTCCAATTCACTCAATGAAAAAGGCAGACTCTTCACGGAGTCTGCCTTTTTTGTTGGCCTCGGGGGGCCATCGCCCCCGATTTCCAATGCTAGATGTTCTGTGCCAGCAGGTGCTTTGCTGCCGCCTCAATCCCAGGAAGAAGGTCGCCGGCAAGGGGGGCCAGCAGAGGAAGAAACGGCCCGGTCTCAGCAACTCCGGCCAACTGCACGGCGTGGTGGAGCACCGGGATAGGCCCATGGGCATTACGCAGATCTTCCAGAGCGCCAAATTTGGCACGCAGAATTTCTGCCTGGTCAAAATCACGGGAGTAAATGGCCTTCAACATCTGGGCTGAAGGTTTAGGTGCCACGCACACACAGCCGGAGGTGTAACCTGTCACTCCGAAATCACGCACGTGAATGATGGCGGGCTGTTCGCCGATCCCACTGACAATGATGCTCGGATCCACGAGTTGCACGAGTTTGGACAGATAAGGATCTACCGAAGGATCCTCCCGCACGATGGCATACTTGATCCAAGAAATGAGCCCCTCTTTCACCAGTTCCGCAGCCGCTTCGGGCGTGATGTAGGCATCGTCCTTGATGTAGAGCACCGCGGGAATGCCGGAGCGTTTTACAAACTCACGCACGGCGATCTGCACGCCAGCAGGCTTCGCAGGGAAAAGTGTCGGCAGGATCATGGCCGTGGGGAAACTGAAACGCTTCAGGATATCGGCCTGGTCGACAATGCTGCCGTAAAACGGTCCCACGGAAGGCACGATCAGCGTCTCGGCAGCTGCCGCATCCGCCAGGTATTCCAAGAGCGCCGGATACTCCGAAACCGCGATGTTATACAGATTCGCATTCCCACCGTAGAGCAAGGTGGTGACTCCACCCGCTTCCAAATGTCGGATCAGCTTGGTATTCTCCTCATGCGCCAGCGTCAGGTCTGACTTCCGGCACAGCGGCGGCACGGCGACGACAGAGTTACGAAGATCGGAAGGTGTGATGGGCGTAGTTTTCATCGGAGCACGTAAAGGAGCGCAGACCCTCCCAAGCGCAACCTTAAACCGAATGCGGAAGCCTTAGTAAATCTCAGGCTCCGGAACGGCGGGTCCATGCTGGAGGAAATCAAAATCCGCCCCTTCATCCGCCTGCGTGACGTGGTCCACAAACAGCTTCGCGTACCCCCGGTGGTAGCGCGGCGGAGCAGGCTTCCACCTCGCACGGCGCTTCTCCAACTCGTCTTCCGTCACATGCAGGTGCAGTTTCCGATTCGGCACATCGAGCTCGATGAGGTCTCCATTTTGCACGAGAGCCAAGGGGCCACCCACCGCACTTTCGGGTGCGATGTGGAGGACACAGGCTCCGTAACTGGTGCCACTCATGCGGCAATCGGACAGGCGCACCATGTCTCGGATGCCTTGCATGATGAGTTTCTTCGGGATCGGGAGCTGCCCCCACTCAGGCATGCCCGGAGCACCCACGGGGCCGGCATTGCGCAAAATGAGAACCGTGTCCTGCGTGACATCGAGGTCCATGTCATCAATGCAGGCTTTGAGCTCGGGGTAGCTGTCAAAAACAAGTGCGGGGCCGGTGTGGGTGCAAAGCTCTTTCGTCGCGGCGACGTGCTTGATCACCGCGCCATTGGGACAAAGGTTTCCGCGCAAGATCGCGGTGCCACCATCGGGCTGAAGCGGGTTTTTCGGTGTGCGAATGACATCATCGTTATGGATGATCGCTCCGGCGATGTCTTCACCCAGGGTTTTTCCTGTGATGGTGGGAACATCTGTGTGCAAGAGCTCACGCATGCCATTGAGGAGGGACTGGAGTCCACCGGCGTGATAAAACTCCTCCATCAAATATTTGCCCGCAGGACGAAGGTTGGCTAAGAGCGGAACCCTGCGGCTGATCTCATCGAATTTTTCAAGGGGAAGCGGGATGCCCAAGCGACCCGCCATGGCGATGAGATGAACAATCGCATTCGTGCTGCCGCCGAGGGCCATATCGACTGCGATGGCGTTTTCGAATGAGCGCTCCGTGACAATGCCGGACGGCTTGCGATCCAGCCAGACGTTTTCCACGATCTGCCGGCCAGCAACCGCCGCGATGCGCGTATGCGCGCTGTCCACAGCAGGAATGGACGACGCACCGGGAATAACCAGCCCGAGGGTCTCTGCGAGCGCGGTCAGCGTGCTCGCCGTGCCCATCGTCATGCAGTGGCCGGGGCTACGAGCGATGCCGTCCTCGATCTCGCACCACTCTTCCCAACTCAGATTGCCTGCGCGTTTTTCATCCCAGTATTTCCAAACATCACTACCACTGCCGAGCGTTTCACCACGCCAGTTTCCTTTCATCATTGGCCCGCATGGCATGTAAATGATCGGGATGTCCATGCTGAAGGCGCCCATGAGCAAACCTGGCGTGGACTTGTCACAACCGCCGAGCAGGACCGCGCCGTCGATGGGATTGGCTCGGAGCACTTCCTCCGTTTCCATCGCCAGAAAATTGCGGTGAAACATCGCCGTTGGCTTGGTGAGCATTTCGCCCACTGACATGACAGGGATCTCCATCGGATGGCCGCCCGCCTGAAGAATACCACGCTTCACCGCATCAGCCGTGAGACGGAGGTGCATGTGGCAGGAGTTCAGATCACTCCACGTGTTCAAAATACCGATGACAGGTTTTCCGACAATGTCCTCGCTTCCCCAGCCGTTTTGTTTTGCCCGTGAACGGTGGCCGAAGGAGCGGAGTTCATCACGGCCATACCAGCGCCAGGAGCGGAGTTCTTCAGGGGTCTTGCGATTCAATGACATCAGGTCACGACTCTCACGCAAAGCCGCCGTGGCGCAAATCCGAAAAATGACCGTTCATCCATGCCTCACCTCACTCATCATCCCCCGCGCAACACGAGCTGCACGCCACGTAGCAAGCCTCGCAGATGAATTCCTCACCGAAATCAGAGGCCGCCGGATCGCCACATCGGGCGCAAACTGGAGGAAGTGCCTCTTCGTTCATGCCTTATTCTTGCGCCTGGATTCATAAGCTTTCTTCACGATCCAACCGCTCTGCACCAGCGCAGCTTTGGATTCCTCCCGGCTACATCCGGTGAGCTCGGCAATGATCCGCACCGCGCGGTCTCTAAGCTTCACATTCGAGGGGTTCAAATCGACCATGAGATTACTGATCACCTTCCCAACTTTTGTCATGGCGAGCGTCGTGATCATGTTCAAGACCAGCTTTGTGGCAGTGCCTGATTTTAAGCGGGTGGAACCCGTCAGAATCTCCGGGCCGACATCGGGGGTGATCATGATTTCAGGCCTCCACGAGGCATCAGTCAGTTTCCGCGCCGCCACCCTCATGGCCGGATTAAAACAAAGCAACACCGTAAAAGCCTGCCTCTTCTTCGCCTCGCGCAGTGCACCCCAGACAAAAGGCGTGCGACCACTCGCGGCAATGCCAATTACCACATCCTCGGCGCCCACGGAGCGGTTGCGGATCGCCGAGGCTCCAGCTTGCACATCATCTTCTGCTCCCTCCACCGCGCTCCAGAGAGCCTGCCTTCCACCGGCGATGATGCCCTGCACTTGTTCTCTCGGTGCACGGAAAGTGGGCGGAATCTCACTTGCATCGAGCACACCGAGCCGACCACTCGTGCCGGCACCCACATAAAAAAGTCGTCCGCCGGTTTGGAACGCCTTCACCACTTCTGCGATCACCCGTTGAATATTTTTGCGCTCCGCTCGAATCGCCAGGGTGAGATGGGCATCCTCAGCCAGCATCAGCTCAATACCGTGAGCGAGCGGCATTTGGTCCAACTTCATCGACCGCGGGTTACGCTTTTCCGTCGGAGAAGCTGTAAGCACCGCCATGTCCGCAATGGGCGCAGGCAACACCCACTCAGCCGCGATTTCATGCGGGGCCGAAGGCGCAGCTCCCCGCGCAACAGCCACCTGCCGGGCCAGCGTCACTGCCCCGAGGACGGATGATTCGACCAAGGGAGTGATGCGAGCACTGGGCCAGGCTTTCTTCAGCCGCCGGCTGACATCGCGCTGAAATCCAGGGTTATTCAAAATGACACCGCCATTCAAAACAAACTCCACCGGGTCACGGTTATTGGGCATCAGCTGATGCGCACACGCGCACGCGTCTTCAGCCAGCATGGTTGCTGCGTCTGCGAGGATTCTTTTGGAAAGAGCATCTCCCTTCGCCGCCGTCGCAAAAACGGTCACGGCTAAACTGGCAATCTCCGTTTTGGCAGCTTGAACTGACCAGGCAATCAGCTGCTCCGGCTCCGTGAAGAGTAAGGCATTCAAAATGGCCACTCCCAGCGGCCCCAGCTTGCCCCGATGATCGAGATCCGCCATGACTGCACGCAAAGCCCGAAGGCCGATGTCACAGGCGCTCGCACGATCTCCGATGACATGGCCTCGGCCACCGACTTTGGCCGTCCGCCCATCGGGCGCACGACCAAAACAACAAGACCCCGTGCCACTCAGCACCAGCACGCGAGCGATCGGCATCTTCCTCTGCGGCGCTGCGGCGAGTGCCGTCTCAAGATCGTTCGTAGCCACACAGGGAACGGCCGGCCAAATACGCGAGGCCACGCGCCGAAGCCTCTCCTTGTCCGAATCACTCCGCGCGCCCGCCATGCCAATCCCGATGGCAGAAGGCGTCTGCGGAAGTCGGTCAGCCACACCCCGCAAGTGCCACTGCAAATCGCGATCTGACATCAACGAAAGAACAGCGGGCCCCGTGCAAAACGAAGAAACAGACTTTCCCTCCTCATCCGCCAATAAAACAGACGTCCGTGTGCCCCCGGCTTCGATCCCGAGATACAAATGGCCGTTCCTCTGCTGACGCAGTCTTCTCATGAAGCAAGACTAAACTGCGATGCGGAATTAGGAAACTCGCTTCCTCAACTTCTCTCTCGGCTTTTGCTTGAAGACTTGTTTCGATGCGCCGGCAATCACCGCCACTGCCGGGTGACGCATGGCTCGCTCGAGGGTGATCAAATAACACGAAAAGCCACAGCGCACGGGACGCCCGATCGGCACCAGCCCGTAACGATCCACGGCTTCATCAAGAACGGCAGCAGCGATCGGTGCAAGGCCCAGCCCATCCGCCGCCGCCGTCTTCATGAGTGCCGCATCATCAAATTCAGCCACGATCCTGGGCCGAATCCGGTGCGAATCAAACCAACGCTCGATCTCATGTCGCCACGCTGTCCGACTCGCCGGCAAGAGAGTGGGGGCCTCCTTGAGCGAGGCCGGAAAATTTTGGCTCAGCCGTTTTGCAAGAGCGGGAGCCGCACAGAAGACCACTGGCGACTCTCCCAGCAAGTGGCTGAAGGCCTTCACCGGCAAACTTGATGGAGCAGCCTCATCTGAGAGCACCACGTCAAGCCTTCCGGAAGCAAGCTGGCCGAGGAGTTCCTGAGAGTGCCCCTCTGCACATGATAAATGCAACTCTGGGAATGACTCAAAGGCAGGCCGGATCAGCCGCCAGGCCACCAGCTTGGGCAAGGAATCTGTGATCCCAATATTCAGTCGCATGGAGCGGGTGCTGCCCAATCCATTCAAGGAACGCACCATCTCTGTGCCCATCGAAAAAATTTCGGCGGCACGCTCCATCACCAACTGACCCGAGGGCGTGATCTTCAATCCCCGCCCAGAACGATCAAAAAGCTTCTTATCCAACTCATCCTCGAGCGCCTTGATCTGTGAGCTGATCGTAGGCGAAGACAGGTTGAGACTGACGGCGGCGCTTCGCAGGCTGCCACAGCGAGCGACTTCAAAAAAGAGCCGAAGGTGGTGATAATTGATTTCCGGGAGGCGCATGGTCTTGGGTTAGATTTTGTCGAATCATCGCTTTGACACATTGAAATAGTCAAGCCGCAAACAACGGCGGAGTGTCGATTGTTTAACAATCTCCCCAATCTCCCATGCCCCACAATGAATCGCCGCTTTCGGTCACCCTGCCGAAAGACATCATGGCAAGTATCGCCGTATTTCTCGTCGCACTGCCCCTCTGTTTAGGGATCGCCCTCGCCTCGAATGCGCCGCTTTTTTCGGGGCTGGTTTCAGGTGTTGTTGGAGGGATATTGGTGGGGATCTTAAGCGGCTCCCACAAAAGTGTGAGCGGACCAGCTGCGGGGCTGACCGCCGTCGTGGCAGCCCAGATCGCCATGCTGGGCAGTTTCGAGGCTTTCCTCTTGGCGGTGACCATCGCGGGGGTGATCCAGATTTTGCTTGGTGTCTTCCGGATGGGTTTCATCGCCGCCTTCTTCCCGCTGAGCGTGATCAAGGGCTTGTTGGCCGCCATTGGCCTCATCCTCATCCTGAAACAAATTCCCCATGTTTTTGGTCATGACGCCGATGCAGAAGGGGAGATGAGTTTCTCCCAGCCGGACCATGAGAACACCTTTTCTGAACTGATCTCCACCCTCAATGATCTTCAGCCGGGCGCGGCTTTGATCGGCCTGATTTCAATTTTGGTGATGTTGCTTTGGGATCGAATCAAAGTGCTCAAGAAGAGCGTGGTTCCCGCGCCCTTGGTGGTGGTCGTTTTGGGTGTCATCACCAATCAAATTTTAAAGGCTGGAGCAGGCAGTTGGGCAGTGGAAGCGAGTCACCTCGTGCAGGTCCCGATGGCCAAGGACCTCACCGCATTCTTCGGCTTCCTGCGCTTTCCCGATTTCTCCCTCATCGGAAATCCTGCGATCTTTACCAGCGCCATCACCATCGCGATCGTGGCGACGCTCGAGACGCTCCTGAATCTCGAAGCCGTGGACAAGATCGACCCTGACCAGAGGCAGGCTCCGACCAATCGCGAGTTGGTGGCTCAGGGTTTTGGAAATATTGCGAGTGGTCTGATCGGCGGACTCCCCCTGACCAGCGTCATTGTTCGAAGCTCGGTGAATATCAATGCGGGAGGCCGGACCAAACTGAGCGCCATCTTTCATGGCATCCTCCTTTTCTTCTGTGTGCTTCTCGTTCCTTCCTGGCTCAATGAGATTCCCTTGGCCGCTCTCGCCGGGATTTTGATTGTCACAGGTCTTAAACTGGCCAGCCCTGCCCTGTTCAAACAGATGTGGAGGGAGGGCACTCATCAGTTTCTTCCCTTTGTGATCACCATTGTGGCGATCATCCTGACGGACTTGCTTATCGGCATTCTGATTGGTCTGGGAGTGAGCATCTTGTTCATTCTCCACAGCAGCCAAAAACGTCCAGTGCGGCGCATCATGGAGAAACATGCCTCCGGAGATGTCCTTCGGATCGAGCTGGCAAATCAAGTCAGTTTCCTCAATCGGGCCACTTTAGAGAAGGCGCTCCACGAAGTGCCTCGAGGCGGTCACGTGCTGGTCGACGCGCGGAACACGATTTACATCGACCCCGATATTCGCGATCTCATCGCAGACTTTCGAGACAAAACCTCAAAAGCGCACGGGGTGCAGCTGAGCCTCGTCGGATTCAAAGACGACAATCAGTTTGGCGACCGCATTCAATACATCGACTACTCAAGCCGGGAGGTGCAGAGCAGCCTCACGCCCGGGAAGGTGCTTGAGTTGTTAAAGGAAGGAAACCAACGCTTCCTGGATGGACAGCAAATCTTCCGGGACTTTGGTCGGCAGATCGAGGCGACTTCGACAGGCCAGTTCCCCATGGCAGTGGTCCTCAGTTGCATCGATTCACGCACGCCAGCTGAAATGGTGTTCGATTTAGGTCTGGGCGATATTTTTAGCGTCCGTGTCGCGGGCAACATCGCCAAGGAAGAACTCATCGGCAGCATGGAGTATGCCTGTGTCGTCGCGGGAGCCAAGCTTGTCGTCGTGATGGGACACACCAGTTGTGGAGCCGTCAATGCAGCGGTGGATCTGATCACTAGCCAAAAGAAGGCCTCCGAGGCGACAGGCTGTGATAACATTGACGGACTCATCTTGGAGCTCCAGCAGGCCATCGACCTCAGCACCTGCAAAAAACCCGACCAATGGCTTCCAGGTGAAAAGGCGGCCTACGCCAACGAGGTCTCGCGAAGAAACGTTCTCCAGACGATCCTGAGTATTCGGAAGCGGAGCAAATCACTGGAGAATCTCATTCAAAAAGGTCAGATCGACATCGTCGGGAGCCTCTATGACGTGAACACAGGTGAGGTCACCTTCCTCAACGTGAAGAGCCTCGACGCGGCACCTGCCCACGCCTGAGGCCACATCTGCTGCTGAGGTATTCTCACGGAGGTTTTATTTCCAACGGTTCCCCGAAGCATAGCGGTAGGCTTTGCGCCCACCCTCCTCAAGCGCCAGAAGGTGAAGCCAACCATTGTCTACCAGGTGCCTGACGTTTTCGTTTCGAGCAATGACCCCGCTGATCGCCTCACACGGAGCCTCGAGAATGACGGTGAGACGCAACGGCTCGTGAATCCATTTTTTCCCGTCGTGCAGGGACTGCAGGGGTAGTCCCACTTTCAAATCACCGTTGTTTCCTTGGCAGACACCATGAGTGCCGACGACATTGTGCGTTACTTTGTTTCCGCTGCCCCACTGAGCATTGTTCACCGTCGAGGCATAATATTGCATGTTGATCCAGCTGGCCACGATCATGGGCGCCGTCATGATGAGTTCCAGAGTTGAATGAGTGGTGTCCGCTTCAAAATGGTAATTGTGAAGAAAGACGCGACCTCCCAAATCGAGGCCTCTCGTGCGTTCACGGGGTGCCGCGATGAAGGCCGCATTCCCCGCCAATCCCCATTCGGGTCGCACCTGAGACCAGTCATTGCTCCGCTGTTTAAAAGCAGAGTTTAGCCGATGACTAGCCTTGCCCTGGATACCCAGCATCGGCGACCGTTGCTCCCGGGTTAGATCAGATGCTTGGTTGAGCCAACCTTTGAGTTTCATGAGATCCTCCGAATGGCTATGGGGCACGCTTCCCGTATCGAAAAGCGTGATCTTATCCGTCGTCGTGTCGTGCAGACCGGACAGAAAAACCGTGTCTTCGGGGATGCAGATACCATGCTTTTCTTTCAGGGCAGCCCGCACCACCGCTCGATTTAAGAGCGCGGCACCGACTCTTGCATTGGAGTCGCCTGAATGTCCACCACAGGCACCGCAGTCGAGACCAGAACCATAGGGGTTGTTTTTGGTGTTGCTGCCGTGACCACACAAGAGAATCAAACGGGCGAACCGCGCAGTCAGCCCCATGTTTTTGAGCGCCCCAAATGCGAGCTTCACCTGATCCTCTTCCGTGATGCCGACCTCGAGGCCACTTCCCTCCGCCTTATCGCAGGACTGCGCCCTCGGGTTCAAGTCAGGCGCAAAGGTTCGGGTCTGTCTGTTGGGTAGCGTGATCTGAAAAGTATCATTCAGCAGCTTCCAACCCGAGGCAATCCCCGCACTTTCCACAAAAGAAAAGCAAGACACC
>CAMBPV010000091.1 GCA_945869695.1 Prosthecobacter debontii | reverse complement strand
TTGCCGTCGGAGAGGCCGCTGCAATAGACGATCATCGAGTGATCCAAAAGGCTGCGACCATCAGACTCCTTGATGCCCTTCATCCGCTCCAAATAATAGGCGAACTGGCGCATGTAAAAGTGGTCGATTTTGGCGATCTTCTCCATCTTGGCCTTGTCGTTTTGGTGATGGGAAAGGGAGTGATGTCCGTCACCAACTCCGATCTCTTTGAAACTGCGGTTACTGCCGTCGTGAGCAAGGAGGAGGGTGGAAATGCGAGTGCTGTCGGTTTGAAACGCCAGGATCTTCATGTCCATCATGAGTTTGAGGTGATCCTCATAGCTCGTTGGAATCCCGGGCTCCGGTGCCTCGGTGCCGGGATCGGGAGGTGGTCCGAAGCGGCTGCTGGCCTCGATGCGCTGCTCAATCTCTCTCACACCCGTGAGATACTCATCCAACTTATTGCGGTCATTGCGCCCGAGTTGTTTTTCAAGGGCATGGGCCTCCTCGCTGACGAAGTCGAGGATGGAACGCTGCTTCTCCTGTCGGGCTGCAAATGAACGCGCACGCTCTTCTCCAGAGCCTGAACCGAAGAGACGCTCGAAGACCTGACGCGGATTCGTCTCAGGTGTCGCAGGACTGGTGTCGCTGCGCCAGGAGAGGTTGAACTGATAGGCGCAAGAATAGCCCGAGTCACAGCCCCCAGCACGGCGAACGGCATCACAGGAAAGCTCAAGGGACCGAAAACGGGTGGCATGACCAATCTGCTGCGCAGCCACCTGATCCACCGACATGCCAAGATGAATGTCTGAGCCAGCCGTTTTCCGAGGCCGAGCCCCGGTGAGAATGGTTGCACTGGCGCGAGCGTGATCTCCGCCACCGTCACCGCCGGACCAGCCATTGGCCTGTTCAAAACCGGTGAAAATCTGCACGTCGTCTTTGAATCCCGAAATGGGCTGCATGGTAGGTCCAAAAGTAAAATCCTTACCGGTGCCTTTTGGCCTCCAGGGATCCAGAATCACGCCATTTGGAACATAGAGAAATGACATCCGCAGAGGCACAGCCGCCGCAGGAGCCGCGCGAGAAAGTCGGGGCTGAAGTGACTCCAAAACTGGCAATCCTAAACAGGTGCCGAGTCCGCGCAGAAAATGGCGACGGGGAAGGGTGGTGGATGTTTTCATAGGAGGAGTGAATTCAATGGGAGTGACTGCCATCTCCGCGACGCTTCTGAAATGGAGCACTGTTGACGATGCCGTGGATAAGGGTGCGAAGCTTGCCCCCATTTTTTTCTAGGTCCGCCACGATGCGATCAATGGTGGGTGCGTCGTAGTATTCCGTGCCACGACCGATGGCGTAAGTGAGCATCTTTGAAGCGAGACAACGATAAAAATCCGTGTGACGGCTTGTCGCGAGGATCTGGCTGAGTTGTTCGACGGTTTGAAAAGACTCGCCCGTGATCAGTTTTCCGGCGGTGTCGATGGGTTGACCGTTTTCTTCAGCGCGATACATGCCCACGGCATTGAAGTTCTCAAGCGCGAGGCCGAGCGGATCCATCCGAGCATGGCAGGAAGCACAGAGAGGTTTCTCCCGGTGAAGAATCATAGCTTCCCGCATGGTCATGTCCTTTTTGCCAGCCTTCTTGGCCTCCTCCAGGGTCGGCACGTTCGGAGGTGCCGGAGGAGCCGGAGTTCCGAGAAAATTATCGAGCACGAAGAGTCCGCGCTTCACGGGCGAAGTGCGGGTGGGATTTGAGGTCACGACCAAGAGGCTTCCATGAGTCAGAATACCGCCGCGGTGACTGTCCTTTGGCAGGGAAACACGCTGCATGGTCTCGCCTTTGACATCGGGGATGCCGTAGTATTTGGCGAGGCTCTCATTCAGGAACGTATAGTCGGCGGTGAAGAGTTCGAGCGCGCTGCGATTCTCCTTCAAAAGGTAACCGAAGAGCATCTCAGTCTCCAGTCTCATGGCGCGACGCTGACGCCCGCCGAAAACTTTGAAGGCTTGGTTCAGATCTTTGATCCCGAGCACGCGACGAGGATCGATGTTTAGGCCCTCGACGTCTCGCGTCTGAAGCCACTGACCGACGAAGTTTTCCACCAGCCGTTCAGCTTTGGGATCTGCCAACATGCGGTCCACCTGTTCAGCGAGGTTGGCGCGGAGCTCGCGTCTTCCGGCTAGCTCGGTGAGCTCCGAATCGGGTAGGGAACTCCAGAGGAAATAAGAGAGACGAGAGGCGAGAGCGTGTTCATCAATCGGGACGATTTTCCCCGGATTATCGGGCTCGGGCTGAGTCTCAGCGCGGAATAAAAACCGGGGTGAGGCGAGAATGGCGGTGGCCGCGTGGGCGATGCCGTCTTCAAATCTGGCCTTCGGTGCCTTTTCCGCGAGCGCCGCCAGATTCACGAGCCGGTCGAGCGTCGGTTCATCCACCGGGCGACGAAAGGCCTGGGTGGCGAGACGGCGGAGAATTTCACGCGCATAAGCGGTGCGGTTTTTGGGATCATGGGGCGGGGCACCCTTGTAGAAGGTGCGGTAGTAGTCCTTCGGGAAAACTTTGTGACTTCCATCCATGGGGCCTTCGAGTGAGACCTTGAGCAGGTTCAAGATCAGCGGCTTGTCCTCAGCTCCTGGGGGACTTTCCTCTTCGATGGCAAAGGTGATCACGTTTTCACCCTCATTGAGAGGTGCCTTCGCGATGAAGGTGATGCTTTTGCGATTGTCCCAGCCGAGATTCTGACCGCCGACCTGCTCGCCATTGACCTGCACTTTCAGTGAGGCGGTGTGATCACTGGCTTCCTGCGAGCCGACGGTTCGGTATTCGACGTGGAGGCGATACTCACCGGGATGCTCGATGATGCGTCGGGTGCCGACTTCAGCGCGTTGGGAGAAAGGGAGCCACTTGCCATTCTTTTTGGCGGGGGCTTGGGCGGTGAGTTTGTCGCCCTCGATGGTGATGAAGGGGATCTTGGCTTCTTGGGGCTTGATGCATTGGGAGACGATGTCCCTGGCAGCTTCGAGATACTTCTCCATCAACATCGGAGAGATGGTGAGCACGTCACCGATGGTGTCAAAACCGTATCCGGTATCATCAGCTGGAAGAGCCTCCTCCACGTCAAAGTCGACGCCCAGCAGATCGGAGATGGTGTGCCGGTACTCTTCGCGATTGAGCCGCCGGATGGTCACCCGACCGGGATCCGGGTTCTCGTGATCGAGTTTGAAGACTTCCTGCTCGATCCACCGGGCCAAAGTCGCGCGCTCCGCATCGCTGGGCTGCGGTTTATTGGCCGGGGGCATGAGGTGAGAGCGCAGGTTTTCCCAGATGGGCACCCAATGCCGGAGGTCTGAGACAAGCTCCTTGACGCTGCCGTGGTCATCCATGGCAAAGTCACCTTTGGCCGAGCCGTCTGCGTGGCAGTCGTAGCAGTATTCCGAAAGCAGGGGTTCGATCTCCCGGGAGAAATCTGCCGCAGGGACCCAGGCGCAGGGGAGTAATCCGAGGCTCAGGAAGAAACTGGGTTGGCGGAAAAAAGTGCGGGGAAACAAAACGGACATGAATGGAAAGTAGTGGGCACTTGGGAAAGAGGTGTCCCTTTTTTAGAACGAAGGAAAAGGCGGTGCGGTATCGCTAATCTGACGCCTCAATCAGTCTCGGGTGCTACTTTCTCAACCGAAAACGAGTGCCGCAATACATGCAGCGAAACGAGAGCGTGAACAAGACCGCCAGGACGGCGGTGGCGCGGTAGGTGAGGGGAGGGAGGCGCTGGGCATTCACATGCTTGTGGCAGCGCACACTGGCCATGACCTTGCCCATGCACAGAGGACAGCAGAGGTGGCGGGATAAAATGAAGGCGAGAAGTCGACTGACGATGAAGATGCTGCAGGCCACAAGGCTGGCGATGCCCCAAGCACGACTCCCGGTGATCAGCATGGCTGCCGCGATGCTGATGAATCCAACCAGTCCAAACCACGAGATGAAGTGCATCAGACTCACCCCCCAGAGCCGTCCCGGCTGACGGAAAGGCTTAGCTCTGCGGACGCGTGGTGAATGCTCTTCAGGCGGCGACACAGCGGACTCGGGGATCGGGGTCTAGGGCTTCTGCGGCTCCTTGCCCTTTTCTTCGAGCTTGTGCTTAAACTTTTCCACTTTGGGTGTCACGACTGCGCGGACGTAGCCCTGCATGGGATTCTCCTTGGAGAAATTCTGGTGATAGGCCTCGGCCACGTAGAACTTTTTCAAGGGCACAATCTCCGTGACGATCGGGTCTTTCCACCCTTTTTGAGCGATGAGCTTGGACGCCTCGGCGATCTTCTTTTGCTCCTCATTGTGATAGAGAATGATGGAGCGATATTGCGGGCCCTCATCATTGCCTTGGCGGTTTAGCGTGGTGGGATCGTGAGCTTCCCAAAAGAGATCGATGATTTCTTTGTAGCTGACCTTGGTCGGATCAAATTCGACTTGCACCACTTCAGCGTGGCCGGTGGTCTTCTCACAGACCTCTTCGTAAGTGGGGTTTTCCTTGTGTCCGCCTGAGTATCCACTGATGACCTTCAAAACGCCGGGGAGCAGTTTGTATTGAGCCTCCACGCACCAGAAGCAACCTCCGCCGATGGTGGCTGTTTCCGTTTTGGCGGTAGGGGATTCTGCAGTAGCGAGCACGGTAGCTGACATGGCGAGAGTGAGAGCGAGAAGGAAGGGTTTCATGGGGAGTAGGACGTTGGATCTTTGGGTCTTATTCCATCCGTGTCAAATACGCCCCAACTTTCACGAAAGTTGAAGTTCAAGGACGCAGAGGCTCGACGGCGGCCACTTCTGATTCTGCAGCGGGTGCATGCTCCCAAGGCATGAGGCCCGAGGTGGTCTTGGCCTTGAGATCTGCTTTGATGATCTGCTTGATCCACGGGACCAGCTTCAGCGTCTCCTGGATCCGATCATGAGTGACCTTGGGCAATTGGTTGGGCAGGGTGATGACTCCATCTTTATACTCAAAGGGTGTTTCGGGTGGAAGCTCCAGGATGCTGCGGAGGAGTTCTTTCCGGAGGGCAGACCGACCTGAATCGCTGGCTGCGTCAGGATGAGCGGGCGCATCCAAGGTGGCCTCCATCAAAGCAAGGGTGCGGGCATAAGCGGTGGAGATTTCTCGTTTGACGGAATCACGCTCGGCGCGCTGGAGGCTCAGTCGCTGCTCCCGGTAGGGGGCTTCATCGGAGAGAAATGGGGTGAAAGCCAGTTTCACGCCTTGGCTCGGGTAGCCGAGGGAGTCGAGTATTCCTTTGGGCTCAGGTGCCAAAGGGTCACGGAGTCCCGTGATGCTACCGCCGGGAAGCCAGCTCTTGCCGAGAACGACGATGCCAGGCTCTGCATCCAGTTGCCGCACGGCTTGCTGCCATTGGGTGGAGGAGCGTGACAGGAACGAAACCATCCAGACAATGCCGATGACTGCGGCCACGACAAAGGCGTCCATGAACCAAGAGGTGGCTCTCACCGTGGAGCCGGCAGATTTTGGACCCGTGGGAGGGACAAAACAGATGAGTGCTTTTTTGAGCAAATCATCCAGGCTCTCGAGTTGTGTTTCCATCGGTTGTTTGGAAGCCGAAAGGGAAAGTAAGGTGAGTCCAAGCGCATCGGCATCGTCTGCAAGGCCCTGCATCCGATCTCGGAACCAGGCGGGCGGTTGCCCAATGTAATAGGCGGCGAAAAGGGTGTGCTCCCCCTCAAGGACGAGCACGTGCTGAGAGTCCGTTTTTGATTTCGTGCGCGGGTAGCGCAGCGTGGCGGTGGGACTGGGTGAACCATTCCGGAGTTCATCCATGAGTTGCACAAAAAGGTGATCCACTTCCATGCCGGTGGCCTCATCTTCGAAACCCGTGTCGCTGCTGCGGAGAACCGCGAGCGTGCCTTTTTGGAAGAGGCACACCCGGTCCACCCGGATGCCGCTTCCTGGAGATGGTCCCTTGAGGCTGCCACTGGCATATTCCTCCGACTTCGCCGCCCAGGGCCACATCACGCGCCAGACGCGATTCAGCAAATTGCCGGGCAGGCTGAGAATAAAGTTGGCCAGGGTCTTCGGCAGTGCGCGGGCAAGTGCGGGCGCGAGAATGTCGGCGACCTTCTGCTGATCGTTTTTGATGCTCTGGGACAAGGCCAGCTCGACTGGCATTTGAAGGGATGTGGCGAGCCGAGTGAGGGCACTCTGGTCGACGGTACTTTTTGTGATGGCTTCCGGAATGTCCTCCACCAATCGACGCACCCGTGAATCGCGGCTCGTGACCAAACGGGAGATATCATCCACCCGGCTCGAGGTATCTCCCAGAATCATCTCGCGGAGTCTGTTCATCTCAGCGGCAGACTTCGATGAGGGGTTCTTGGGGCTCACCACGGGCTCGGTGGCCTTTTGGGCGTCGGATTCTGTCGTGAGCAAGGTCATGGCGGGCTCCTCGGGTTGGAGGGTTTCGATTGAGGTCTGGGCTTAAATGGCACTGGGTGTCAGGCGTGAGCTGACATCCCTCAGAATCTCAGCCAGATGCGAGCGGGGAATGGAAGCGGCTGACAGTTTCCGGAAACGCTCGTCCAAGCTGCTGACTAGCGCTGCCTGGGCGGTTTCGAACTTTTGCGTGAGGGTCTCGTTTTGAACCCGGAGGGCTTCCTTCCCGGCCTCAGCCGTTTTGGTCAGCTCGGCCCGAAAACTCGATTCCAAAGCCTCGCACTTCACTCTCCAAGTTTCCTGCAATTGCTTCATCTGCTTTTCCAGGAGCAGCAGCTTTTCCTGCAACTCATCAATCTGACCACCCATCATGATCTTCCTCAGGAGGGTCATCGGATCTTCATTTGAGCGAAGGACGTCCGAGGCTGGTGAGGGTGCAAGGGGTGCTGAGGGCGGTGCCTCGACGATCTTTGGCAGCACCGACTCGGGCAAGAGTGACTCGACGCTCACAAAGGGAGAGGCTGGAGTGTCGACAGATGCGCTGGGCAGCCCTTCGACAGAAGCACGGTCAGAGTCGGCGAGGAATGGATCACTGAAGATGGATTTCATGATTATCATCGGGTTAAAGTAGAGGGCAACAGCTGGAACATAATTTATTGATAATATGAAAGCAATAATATTTTATGAAAATTAGTAATTTTGTTGGGTTGGATTTTTGGGTCACCGGATTTGATGGAAACAAAAGGCCGCCGTGCTTCAGTGGCCCTCATGGACGAAATCGGACAGTTGTATGGCCAGGTGGGTGAGACGCGGCTGAGAGAAATGGTGGCCGCATTTTATCAAAAGGTCAGGGTGGATGACCTCATCGGACCCTTGTACCCAGACCAAGACTGGGAGGGTGCGGAAAAGAGGCTGGCTGACTTTATTGTGTATCGCTTCGGCGGACCCCAGACCTATCTTGAAGAGCGGGGCCATCCTCGCCTCCGAGGAAGGCACATGCCCTTTGCCATCGGGGAAGCCGAGCGCGACCGCTGGATGAAGCTGATGACCGAAGCGATGTCAGAGGTGGAAGTGCCCGAAGAGCAGGTTGAGGTAATCAGGCCCTTCTTTGCTCAAGTCGCGGATATGATGAGGAACCGGTAGCGGCCTAGTCTCGAGAGCCGGGCATGATTTTCATCTCCACTTCTTTGCCGTCACGCAACACCTTGATCGTGGTTTCTTTTCCGATCTTCAAGTCTCCCATGACATAAGTGTAGTCATAGATGTTCTGAATGTCCTTTTCGGCGAGCTTGATGATGACGTCTCCCGACTTTACACCCGCCTTCGCAGCGGGACCGACCGGTGACACGCCGGAAAGCTTGACGCCTTTGATATCTCCCTGTGCATAATCCGGAATGGTGCCCAAGTAGGCGCGCAGACCCGTGCGGGCACCCTGATTTTTCGGCGCTTCCATGGCGATGTAGTCAGGCGCGTCGGGCGACGTGGCGATCCCGCGGGTGATCAGACCCATGAGTCGGGCGATCTGAGCCGCGCGCTCGTAATCGATTTTCTCGGCCGTATCCGAGGGGAGATGATAGTCTGCGTGCGAACCCGTGAAGGCATTGAGCGTCGGAATGCCGCGCAGGAAAAAAGCAGTGCTGTCAGTCGGTAGGTGCGCATCATTTTGAGTCGTAACGGGCAACCCGATGGGCGCATTCCTTTTCTCGATCTCTTTGAGCCACCATGAGCTCGAGCCAACACCCTGGAGAACCAGGGTTTTGCTGAAGCGTCCGATCATGTCCATATTCAGACAGGCTGCCATCATGCCCGTTAGCTTGGCATTGGGGTCTCCCTTGATCATTTTGGCCAGTGTTTCCACGTAGTGATTCGAGCCCAAAAGGCCGAGTTCCTCGCCGGACCATCCTGCAAAAATGACATCGCGGGTCAGCTTCACCTTTCCCTGTTTCTTCTGATCTGCCAACCATTGAGCAATCTCGAGCACGCCGGCTACGCCGCTGGCATTGTCGTCGGCTCCATGGTGGATCTGGTTTAGATCATCGCCTTTTGCCCTAGAATTGGAGCCGCCCTTGCTGCCGAGGTGATCGACGTGGGCACAGACGATGATCGGCGCTACATGAGGATCGGGATTGGAGTGAGCAGGCAGGACACCCAGCACATTGCGCCCTTTCTTGCGCTCCTGTTGAATGACAATTTTAGCACCGACTTTCAAGCCCGTGCAATCAATGCCACCCAGCAGATCTCCGGTGTCCAGTTTATCCTGGAGTGGCTTCAAGTTTTTACCCGCCGAGGCCAAAAGTTTGTCAGCAACGCGATCGGTGATGGAGATGGCTGCAATGCCTGACGAAGCCAAGGAGGCGTCGAAGGAGAGGGGTGCCAATTGATCCACCACCTTGCTATTGGGACCGCTGGCCACGAGAATCCCGCGAGCTCCCTTTTGACGCGCCGTGAGGGCCTTATGCCTCAGGCTGGCATACCGAGTCAACTCATTGCGCCGATCTTGAGAAATTCCCTCGGGCAAGTAACGAAGAACGAGGACCCACTTATCCTTCACGTCCAAGTGAGCGTAACTGCTGTAGGTCTCCAGCTTTTTTCCGTCCTTGTCGGTGGCCTCATCAGGCGTCTCGATCCCGTATCCTGCGAATACAATCGAAGCCGGGGCGACGTCACCCGTTTGCGAGAAAGACAGGGGCTTCCAATCCTGATCTACTTTGAATCCATCCTTTTTACCATCGCTCTCCAGGGTGAGGGAATTTCCTTCACCGAGCGCAACGCCAGCCGTGAATTCGAACCCATCAAACCAACCCTCTTCGTCACCATAGGGCATCAGTCCAAACTGTTTGAATGCATCTGCGACATACTGAGTGGCTAAGATTTCACCCGGTGTGCCAGTGAGCCGCCCGTCGAGTTCATCACTGGCGAGATAAGTCACATGCAGTCGAAGATCAGCCGGCCGAATTTCGCCCGCCGTTGCATTGAGGTCCGGAACGTTAACTTGGGGCTTAGGCTCCGTTTTGTCCCCGGTGATACCCAGAGAAGCGCGGGCATGATCGTGAGACCAGTCCGCGATAAAGATTTGCGAGGCTCCTCCTGAGGTCCGTCCGCTCGTCCAGGAAAGCTTTTGACCATCCGGAGAAAAAACGGGCAGTCCATCAAAGCCATCCGTTTGCGTCACGCGCACGGGCGCATGTTTGCCCAGAGCATCGACCATGTAGAGTTCGAAGTTGGCAAAGCCTTGGAGGTTTGTGGTGAAGATCAGGTATTCACCACTCGGGTGGAAGTAAGGAGCCCAACTCATCGCGCCGAGTTTGGTGATCTGTCGCTGTTCCGTGCCGTCCACATTCATGGTCCAGACCTCAGCCTGATCACCCTTGGGCGTGAAGCGTCGCCAGCAGATCTTCCGGCCGTCGGCGCTGAAAAAAGGTCCTCCGTCGTATCCAGTTGCATCCGTGAGGCGACGCACGTTTGAGCCGTCCGCGTTCATGATGTAGATATCGATGAAGAACTGCTTGTCGATCTGAAGACGTTCGGATTCCTCCGGGCTCAGTTCCCTTCCATAAGCTGCCCGATTGGAAGCAAAGACGATCTGCGTGCCATCCGGCGAGTAACTGCCCTCGGCATCGTAACCGCGAGATGAGGTAAGCGCTCTGGAGTTCTTTGGTTCTAGAGAATGCTCAAAGATCTCGTAGTGCTCGTCGTAGTCCCAGGAATACTTTCTCACTTTGCTCTTGATGCGGTCTTCAAATTCCGCCTTCTGCAAATCCTTCGATGCCGGATCGAGATGCGTGGAGGCAAAAATTAACTTCTTTCCGGCAGGGTGTATCCAAGCGCAGGTTGTTTTGCCCATCCCGGGAGAGACCCGTTCCTGATCTCCCGTCTCCAGGTTCATGAGGTAAATTTGATAAAACGGATTGTCCGCCTCGCGCTCACTCTGAAAGACCATCTGAGTCCCATCCGCGCTGAAATAGCCCTCCCCCGAGCGCTTCCCTTCGAAAGTGAGCTGGCGAATACCGCTCAAGAAATCAACCTCGGATTGCCCCCGAAGAGCAGTAACCGCCGCCAAAAGGAAAAAACTGGAAATTCGAAAATTCATGTGAGTAAACAACTTACGTCCGCAACCTCGTCTTGCACGCACTCAACAACAAACCCCGCATCAGGGATCTTCATCGTTCGCCAGATTTCAACTGTGTGCCAGGCACACAGTTGACAACGGCTCAAAATGAACCAATTTGAGCACATGAAAATTGTTAATTCTAGAGAGAAGAGTTCGTCGAATGGGGGATCGGGGAAGAGGGTGTTCTTGGGCATTGAGGCGAAGACGGGGTATTATCCGGGAATGGCCGGTATCGGTGGCTCTCGTCGAGGGGTGGGTGGGCGAAGACGGAGGATTCTGGGGAAGAAAGGGCAGGTGGCCCATTGCTATCACCTCATGAGCCGCACATGCGGTGGGTCGGTCCACTTTGAGGATGTGGAAAAAGAGGCTCTCGTGAAGCTGATCCGAAAAATGAGTCGGTTTTGCGGAGTGGAGGTGCTGACTTTTTGTGTGATGGGAAATCATTTCCACCTGCTGGTCCGAGTGCCGGATCGGGAGAGTTGGTTGACTCAGTTTGAGGGGGCGGGTGGTGAGGAAAAGTTGCTGGCTCATTTGTCGCAGTTTTACAGTGCGAGCTTCATGCATGCACTCCGTTGGCAACTTGGAGAGGACAGGCGGCTGGGTGGTGAGGTTGAAGCACAGGCCAGGCTGGATGGCTTCAAAAAGAGGCTATGCGATGTGTCGGCGATGATGAAGGAACTCAAGGAGCGCTTCAGCAAGTGGTACAATAAGCGGCACGGGCGGCGAGGAACGCTGTGGATGGATCGCTACAAGAGCGTGCTAGTGGAGGGGCCGAGGACGGACATGGGGGCACAGTTGGATGCTCTTCGCGTGATGGCGCTATACATTGATCTGAATCCGATCCGAGCAGGCCTTGTTGAGGATCCTGCGGGGTATCGATGGAGCGGATATGGAACGGCAGTCGGCGGAGCCTCAAAGGAGGCGAGAGAGGGACTGACTGCGCTGGTGGGTGCGAGGAGCTGGAAGCAGGCGGCGGAATCGTATCGAGTGTGGCTGTATGCCAATGCGAGGGCTGATGATGAGAAGCCGAAATCTGATCTGAAAAAATTAAGGCACGGAGTGGCGCTGAAAAAGCGCAGGGAAGTGATGAGCCAAGGAGGACGAATGAGTGTGGAGGAACTGATTCGATGCCGGGTGAGGTATTTTACGGACGGCGCGGTGATCGGAAGCAAAGCGTTCGTGGCAGAGCAGTGGGATGTTTCGGGGAGTGGAAACGACCCCTCCAAGAAGCGGAGGCTGAACTCGATTCCCGAGCTCCCAAAGGCGGCCGCGATCTTCAGTCTGCGTCAACTTCGCGTGGACGGAGTGGTGTCGCCGGGTGGATGATGGTTGATCCTTTCCGAGAATGAGATGCCGATCATTTGACCGATGAATGCCAGGATCTCTTTTCGGCCTTCACCCGTCTTCGCTGAGGTGCCGAAAACGGGCGGCGGCTCGGGGCACCATTCTGCGACTCGGGCTAGAAAAGCGGCGACGTTGTTCCTTAGGAAAGTGGGACTGACTTTGTCTGATTTGGTGAACACAAGGGCCATCGGCACCCCGTTTCCCATGAGCCATTCAACAAATTCGAGGTCGATGGTCTGGGGTGGATGGCGAGAATCAATCAACACAAAAACGCGGCTCAGGCTGGTTCGTTTAGTTAAATAACCGGAGATCATCTTTTCCAAAAGGACTCGCGATTGCTTCGAAAGTTTGGCGAATCCGTAACCAGGAAGATCCACGAGCGTCCAACGGTTGTTGATTGCAAAAAGATTGATCAGTTGGGTGCGGCCTGGCGTGCTTGAGGTTTTGGCCAGCGAATTTCTTCCGACGAGCGCATTGAGGAGAGATGATTTTCCGACATTTGACCTGCCGATGAGGGCAAACTCTGGCTGGTTCAGTTCCGGACATCCGGAGACATGGGTGCAACTCGTGATGAATTCTGCTGATTTGATCTGCATGGCTGCTGGTTAAGCCGGGATGGAGGGGGCTGCGAGCGAAAGCTGGCGAACGTATTTTCCCAGCATGTCAAATTCTACATTGATCCGCTGACCGGAGCTGCGGGCGTGAAGATTGGTAACTGCATGCGTGTGCGGAATGATCCAGCAAGTCACTTGGTCGGGAGTGACTTCGGCCGCTGTCAGCGAGATGCCATCCAAGCAAATGGAGCCCTTGGGGATGACGAGACCGCGGCCCTCACTGGGTAGGGTAATGGTGAGCCGATAGTCGGTGCCGTCGAGTCCCCAAAAAAGAATCATTGCCGTTGCATCGACATGCCCTTGGACGAAGTGGCCGCCGAGTCGATCTCCAACTCGTAGGGCTCGCTCTAGGTTGACGACGGAGCCCTCTGCGAGATCGCCCAGGTTGGTCACTCGAAGGGTTTGCTCGAGCAAGTCGAAGGAGACGGTCGTGGATCGAATGTTGGTGGCGGTCAGGCAGCATCCGTTCACCGCGATGCTCTCGCCCTCGATGAGCGCGGAGGTCATGCCACCCACGTCAAGTGTGAGACGCGCTCCGTTGGATCGAGGCTCAAGGCAGAGTGCTTTGGCAGTGGTTTCGACGAGGCCTGTGAACATAAGGGATGGGAGTGACTAGCTTCGGGACTCAAGCGCAAGGTGCAACCGAGAATCAGTCGTGAGAGAGAAGTTGACCTCCGATTCTACGAGTGGACTCTGGAGGGCGATGACGCCGGAACTGATCGAAAGAATGATAAAACTGGGCCTTCTGGAGGAGGACCTTGAGGAGTCATTCATCCGTGGCACGGGACCAGGGGGACAAAAGATCAACAAGACTTCCTCCACTGTGGTGCTGAAACATTTGCCCACGGGCACTGAGGTGCGCTGTCAGTTGGGGCGGTCGCAAACTCAGAACCGTGTCGCAGCCAGACAGGAACTGTGTGATCGCATTGAAAAA
Organism: Prosthecobacter debontii; assembly: GCA_945869695.1. Taxonomy (GTDB): domain Bacteria; phylum Verrucomicrobiota; class Verrucomicrobiia; order Verrucomicrobiales; family Verrucomicrobiaceae; genus JAIBCL01. The sequence goes on along the minus strand of CAMBPV010000091.1, from coordinate 4,591 downwards.
GAGCGCAGCGCTGTGGCGCAGGCCGAGCAGCAGGAAAGGGAGAAAAAACGCCGCCAGACGCGCAAGCGCCCACGTGGGGTGAAGGAGAAAATCCTCAAGAGCAAACACCACCGATCAGACACGAAGAAGACTCGTGGCAGTGTCAAGCGGTGGGATTGAGACCGCCTGTTTCCGCAGAAGCGGAGCGAGCAAATCTTCCTCTGAAATAATGCCAACGGGTCGGCCTGAGTGCGGGTCTTTGACCACCGCCAGACTTCGACCCCGCTTCCGAAGTCTCTGGAGGGTCTCCAAGGCGGGTGTGTCTGAATATGTCTCCTCTGCAGGACGCATGTGCTGCCGCACAAGCCTGTCGGGCGGGAGTGAGCCGGGTATTGATAGGATATCGAGCACACCTCCGAGATTTCCGTTTTCATCCATCACTGGCAGTGCGGAAAAACCCCGTTGCGTGGCGAGGCGGATCGCATCATTCACTGTGAGGTCGGGAGGCACTGCGGCGGTCTGTTTCAGGTGGATCATGAGATCGCCGGTCTTGTATCGTTTGTAATCGATCACCCGAGCGATCAATGAAGCGGCGCCTGCTGATAATTGCCCGTCTTTATGGAGACTGGCGGTCAGGGACTTAAAATCTTCCCGAGCGGAGGATTCATCCGGAGAGGGGGCGTCTTCACCGTTATGCATCCGGCGGATGGCCTTGGAAGGTGCCCGAAACCAACCTGACATCGCAACAAGAGGGTAGAGGTGCACGAGAATCCGGTAGGGATATCGGCGAAAAAGGGTCTTCGGTACGACTTCTAGACCCACCAGAAAGACAGGAAGTGCAAAGAGGAATCCGACTGCATAACCCGCGGGGCCGAGCGTTTGAATGAGTTTCCAGATGATAATGATGAAGGCCGTGAGGTTCGTGAGGTGGTTGGCCACCGTCACTGCGCCGAGGAGGGCCTCGCGGTCTTCCAGAAGTCGAAGCAAATCGGCGGCACGTTTACCGCCTGCATCGGCTGCGTGCCGGACTCGGACTCGACTGACGGAGAGCACGGCGCTCTCGACGCCGGAGAGCAGGAAGGAGAGAACGAGTGCCAACAAAAGAATGAACCCGATCATGTCTCTTCCTCCTCGGTTTCGGGTTGAGGTGCTGTCAGGCGGAGTTCCACCTGCTGGACTCTCGATCGGGAGACGCGGCGCACTTTGAGCTCGGCTCCTTCGATCGACACCCGCTCACCCGGTTTTGGCATGTGACCGAGTTGGGTGAAAACCAAGCCGCCAATGGTGTCGATGCCGGTTTCGGTGAGCGTGAGGTTTAACTCGTCAGAGAGGTGATCCAATCGGGTGGTTCCATCCAAAAGATATCGGCCGTGACCCACATCCTGAATTTCCCCGCCCTCGCCCTGCCAGGGGGCTGCATCGTAGAGGAGCCAGTCCACGATTTCGTCCTGGCTCACGAGGCCTTCGAGTCCGCCATATTCGTCCACGATGAGGACACAGCGAGCGCTGCCTCCGAGGTGCTTTTCCAGTGCATCCATGGCCGAGAGGGTCTCTGGAACGAATACGGGCGGGCGAATCTGACTCATGATTGGCGGTCGGCCTGCCAGTTTCCACGTGTGGGTATCAATCATGCCGTGCACTGCGTCCGGTGTTTCTCCATGCACGACGACAAATCGAATGTCCGCCTTTTCCAAGGCAGCTGCGCCCTCCTCATTGACATCGGAGACGGCCAGGAGAGGGAGATTCACCCGGGGCACCATGCAGTCGCGGACGGTTAGGGTCGAGACGCCCAGAATCTCACGGATCATGGCCGCTTCGGGTTCCGTTAGGGTGCCTTGCTCCTCCCTCATTTCGACGAGGGTCTCCAGCTCCTCCGTCGTGATGCGCTGGCGCATTTTGAGAGTTTTCGGCACCACCGCGCGCACAATCAGCTCACTCACCTGCTCGACCCCTGAGATGAGAGGATCGAGGATTATCCGGGCGGGTTTGAGGAGTCGAGTGCTGTGAAGGAGTATCTCTGAGGGCGCACGTGCGGCGAGAAATTTCGGCGCGATGTCACCAAAAAAAACACTGATCGCAAAAAGGCCCCCCGCGCACACCCAAGGGTGCCACCCCAGTTCCTTGGCGGGACCGGTGACGATGAAGAAGCCCAGAGCCGCGAGGGCGAGATTCAGAGCCGCAGTCAGAAGGAGCGCCCGGTGAAAGTGAGGGAAGGGGTTTGAAGTGATGCTCTGGATTTGACGCCTCACCCTTTCACTCTGAGTCGAGAGCAGGCCATGCCCCAGGTCTTGTGCACGGAGAATGGCCGTCTCCATGGCCGAGATCACCGCCAGCAGCAGAAGAAGTCCGGCGTAAATGAGCCCAGAGACGAGGAGTGTCATAGATTGGTGGCGTGAGCTTTCAAGCCAAGGACTGGAAAGAGCACAGAAATGGCCATGTCGGCGTGTTCACTGTCAAAAGTATCAGCATGGGGTCAAGCGGGTAATCCGGACGGATTGACGGGGTGGGGCCTCAGCGCCCCGACTTCGAGGATTTTCAGGAAGGCAGCCCCATTCGAGTCTCTGAAACACCACAAGATCCAAATAATCAAAAAATGTTATGGATTTTGTTAGTATTTAACATAAATTACAGAAAATAAGTCCACCCTTATGTCCTCCTACCCCTCCGAATCCCAAGGTGTCGCCGTTGCTACAGCCCCCTTCAAGCCAGTCATCCCTAAGCCAAAACTGTCGCCCTTGGCCGGATTGATCGGGTCGACTACGATGCAGCCTGCCCAACCGGAGCACGAGGCGAGTCCCATCAGCCCTCCGGTGCAAATACCTCAGGCGCAAGCTCCAATGCCCGCCGCGCCGCGCCCGGAAATGCGCTCGACGGTTTATGCGCCAGAAAAGCAACCTCAGTCTCCTTGGTCAAAGCCGTCAGCTCGTCTTGCGGCTCAGAAAGCTCTAACATTCGGGGACATGCGCGGAGAGCCTCAGCAGCTTCCGTCCTCCGAAGATGGCATCGAAGGAGTGAGAGAGCTCTTGGTCGGCACGGCTTTGAATGAGATCCGCACCAAAGTGGCCGAGCTTCAGCTTTCCCTTGATGGTGAGATCAAACGGTTGCGCGTTTCCGTGATGGGCCGAGTGGATGAGATGGCCTCGGCCTTGCATCGGGACATGGTTTGTCTCCGTCAAGAGACCCATGATCAGATGGGGCAACTGAAGACGGACATCTTTACCGTTGCAACCACCCTCGGCGGCATGAAGGACCACCTTCACGCACACGATGAAAAATCACGCCTCGAAATGGCAGAGGCCGTGGCAGAGATTTACAACCGCATGGCCCAGAACGAGACGCATGTCTTCACAGCCATGGAGCACCTCCAGTCCAAAATCTCGCAGTCATTGGAGTCAAATCTGGCCGCAGCAATGGATTTGATGGCGAAAAAATCGGAACTCGCAGGGGTCTTTGATCAACTAAGCCTCCTGGTCAGTCGTTCCGAGGCTTCTGCTGACTCGAATCCGTTTGGACTCATTCCGACCGGCCAGGATGCGGGGCTGGCCTCATTCTTTGTGACGGATGAGGAACCGATGGACGTCAATGATTGGTTCCGTGTTCCCGAGCCGACCCACCCTGAATCGGGCTTTCTCAGATGACTGGACCGCGCCCGCCAGCTTCTAATCTGAACGATGGAATCGGAAAGCCTCGGCAGCCCTCCGTTTCCACGGCTCACGGCATGCGCTCAGCCGAGCGTCACCTTTTAGAGAGGGCTGAGCGGTGGTTCGATTTCGCCTCCCTGCTGAATTCACCGAGGCGTGTCCTTTGGGCTGTGCAAGCCGGGTGGAAGGGGGAGACCATTCACTCCTACATCCGTGCGCGGCTCGGCTGGCACTTGGTGACGGAGGTTGCGCTCCTCAGGACGGATACAGGTGAGCCCATTCTGCGCGTAACTTCTCCGCCTGAGCTTTCCTTGCTTGATCAATTGGAGCCTAATCGCAATGCCAACCCGAGTGCGCTGTTTGATGAATCTGCCATGGGAATGGGACCAATCGATGACGTGGACTCCCGGCAGTCCTTTAAAGTGATCGGTTCAGTTTGCACCGCAACGGCGGAGCTCTCGGGAGTGCTGCCACCGTATTTTCGAGAGCGTCTGCAGAATCTCTGTGATGATGCCAACGCGACCCTGACTGATCCTCTATTGGGCGATGAGGAGCGAATGAGTCGGCTCAAAAATTTGGCGCTGGCGGCTCAGACGCAGAACTTTGATCAACAGCAGAACTCAGGCTGGAGCATGCTGACTCTGTGTGGCTTGTTTTTTCTGGCTGCGGCGATGTTGCTCGGCGCAACGGGATTTCAGTATTTCCAGTGGCAGCAATCGGTGAGGAAGATCGACGAAGCCGAGGGCGTTGAGGTCATCTCTCACACCACGCGCTGGGGCCGTCGTCAAATCGAAGTCCTCCGAGATCCATTGGCAGACCCCATGGCCTCCATCGTAAAAGCAGCGGGACTCGACGTGAACGCCGTGGACATCAAGGAGCGCCCTTTTGTTTCCGGAGAGCCTTTCTTCATCGCGTCCCGTGCGAAAATGAACCCTTCCCCGACCCCGACCCCGACCCCGACCCCGACCCCG
>CAMBPV010000090.1 GCA_945869695.1 Prosthecobacter debontii | reverse complement strand
AGAAAAGGCGGGCTCGGATGAAGTCACCCGGCCCGCCCTTCGGAGAGAGTCTGCTAAATCGTGAAAGCTGGAAGCTTCACGATCTTTCCGCCAGCCAAAGCTGACTCGTGCGCACAAAGTCCCACGCAAGTCCAGTTCGCTGACTGCTTGGCATTCGGGAACGGGTCCCGGTTCTCTGCCAACGCTGTGGCGAACTCGTGCACCAAATGAGGGTGACTACCCCCGTGCCCCGCCCCTTGGGTGAAGCTCAGATGAGTCTTCTTGCCGAGATCGTAAACGCCTTTGGTCGTAAAGGACTGAATCGACTTGGGCAACAGCTTCGCGTAATCAGGGGCTTTGACCGTTTTTGGAATCTTGGGCTCGGGTAACTTGGCGCGGTGCATGATCAGAGGCTCATGCTCAATCAGTGGCCACTCAATGGAGGCGCGATCCCCATAGACGTCAATGCTTTCCCGATACTGACGCGCTGTGTCAAACAAGCTGCGAATGATGCGAGCAACGACATCGGTGTCCTTGAATTTCACGTGCGCTGTTTCCACCGCGAAAGATGATTTGTAATGGGGGATGAGATCCCGGCGGATTCGGCCAGAACCAAAGCAACTCACGTACTCAGCCGATGTGCCGATCAAACCCGCCACCGGGCCGACGCAATGCGTCGCATACCACATGGGAGGCAATCCCGGCCAGTAATTCGGCCATCCATCCATGTCCTGCTGATGCGAGGCCTGCACAAACTGGAGACGACCCAAAATGCCGCTCTTCAGACACTCGCGCATATAAAGGAACTCGCGTGCGTAGATCACGGTCTCCATCATCATGTATTTCAATCCGGTCTTTTTGACCAAATCCACAATGGCTTTGCAGTCTTCCGCGCTCGTGGCCATGGGCACTGTGCAGGCCACATGCTTTCCAGCCTTCAACGCGGCGATGCTCATCCAGCCATGATCAGGAATGGGGGAGTTGATGTGAACCGCGTCGATGTTCGGGTCCTTCAGCATCTTTTTGAAGTCGTCGTAGCGCACGCTGACGTCAAAGGCGTCTCCGATCGCATCGAGCTTTTCTTTGTCCCGCTGACAAATGGCGTAACACGTGGTTTCTGGGTGGAGTTGCCAAATGGGAATAAATTCGGCTCCGAAGCCGAGGCCGACAACGGCGATGTTCATTTTCTTGCTCATGGAGATTTACGGTAGGCGGTTTGATGTCGATTGCCAACCGTTCTCATCCTATATCCACGCTGACACCGAGGAGCCATGACAAAATTTGGGACAAATCAGCCGAATCCGAAAAGCCCAAATTAATTCGGGCACCATGGAATTTGCTTTGACAAATGGTCCCAAATTTTGAAAAACTAGGAGTCATGAATCGAATCTCCATTTTGCTCGCATCGTTGTCCCTTGTCTCCTGCGCCACAAAACCTTGGATGGTAGGCAGCGCCAATGACAGCATCAAGCCGGCGAAGGTTCCTGGCGGTGTTTGGACAAGAGATTTTGTGGATGCTGGTGCGGGGACAGAGGAAGCGGCCCCCGTTTACGATTCAGGCAAAAGCAGCAAGAATCCGCTCCCCTGAACATGGGCGCACCTTTCTGCAATCTCTAATCCGCAGGTTTCAATTTCACACCTTGATCAAGGGCGGACTCGAAAAGAGTCCGCCCTTTTTCGTGGTCAATCGAGTAACTTCACAGTGCGCTGCTCGGCGGCGCTCAAGAAGGCGGAGTCAACCATTTGCTGGCCGATGCGTGAGATTTCCGGACGCAAGGGACCGATGATGGCCGCGCCCGTTTCCAAAGAGTGAATCAAATGCTCAACGGGGTTGCGATTGGGTGATTTCAAGGGGTCGCAAGGGACATCAAAACCCTCGGGTCTCGCGCGTGTCTGCACTCGCACCTGCGGTTCATAATCGTAACAAGAAAGAGTGCCTTCAGTCCCCCTCAAAACAAAGCCACACTTCGGTTGGGGCTGATAAGTCCAAGGGTCTGAAAATGTTCCCCATCGCGTTTCGGTTTTACTGAGACCTTCAGCATAACGAATGACCGTGATGCTGTGTTCATCGACCTCGAGTCCGGCCGGCATCTTCCAAGTGCATGTGACCTCCAAAGGCACTTTACCTCCGAGGTGCCAAGTGCCCAAGGTGGTGCCATATCCCATGTAATCCAACAAAGATCCCCCGCCCTGCTCTCGGCTGTAAAACCAGCTCGCCGCTTTTTCAGAAGCTGACGGCTCTTTTTCGACTTTATCCGCACCATGATAGAGCGGGCCCCTATTGCCTCCTGTGTGTTGAAACTCGATCACTTCACCGATGACACCTTCCTCGATCAATCGATGTGCCGTTTGCTGGCCGGCATCCCAAACCAATGGCCAATTGATCACCAACTTCTTCCCAGTCCCGCTCATTAACTCGATCATTCGATCAGCCTCAGCCAGCGAGCCTGCAAATGGCTTTTCCATGATCACGTGCGCGCCATGAGGTGCTACTTTTTCGAGCCATTCACCGTGTCTCGAAGCAGCGGGGCAAAGTATGACAATGTCGGGTTTCGTTTCTTGAAGACACCTCTCAACGTCAGTGAAGACACGATCCGAATCGAGAGAGAAGTTCCTCACGGCCTCGATCATACGACTCGGTTGTTCATCACATATCCCCACGATCTCGGCATTTGGATGTTCAGCCGATTGCCGCAATAAATCCCCCATGTGGAAGTGATCAAAATTGATGCCCGCGATTCGGTAGCGCTTCATGATTCCAGCCGATGATTAAAACTGACACAGTCCGAGTATAACAATCCTTTACCCCCAAAAATATCAAGCGCACTTCCCACCGTCACATCGACCTTGCCCAAACTGATTCGGTCAATCAACTGAAGATCATTCAAATGCCTAGCACCACCCGCATAAGTCACAGGGATCGGCGACCAATTCGATAAACAGCCCACCAACTCCGAGTCAACCCCTTCACACTTCCCCTCAACATCAACAGCATGAACGAGCAGTTCGTCACAATACGAGGAGAGATGGCGGATTGATTCCTCGTCCACCCGAAGGTTCGTCACAGTTTGCCAGCGATTCATGGCAACGGTCCATCCATCCCCTGTTCGTTTGCAACTCAGGTCGACCACCAAACGAAATCTTCCAACCCTCTCGCTGAGAAGCCTCAGCCTATCCTCAAGGAAACGCCCCAGCCCATCAAAAAGATAACTGGTAACGATGACATGGCTCGCGCCCGCCTCCAGCCACTTTTCCGCATTATCGGCATTGATTCCACCACCGATCTGTAGCCCCGAGGGGTAGGATCTAAGCGCGGAGGCCGCAGCACTTTCGTTACCCGCACCCAGCATGATGACATGTCCACCTTTTAGACCATCGTTTGAATAGAGCTCAGCGAACCATGATGCGTCTCGATCACTCACAAAATTGGTCCGTGGCTGCGATCCATCGGCTGACAATGAAGATCCCACGATCTGTTTCACCCGGCCCTCATGCAGATCAATGCAGGGACGGAAACGAGTCATACCACAAGCTTTACTGGAACCGGGTTCAAATCAGCCACTCCCCGAGGAAACATCCGTTCACGCCATGTCAAAATTTCAGGCTCACCCTCCGTCACGAGCACAACGTGCTCGTAATGAGCGGAGGGCTTTCGATCGACGGCAATCACAGTCCATCCGTCAGCCAAAATTCGAGTCTTCGCGCCACCCAAATTGACCATCGGCTCAATGGCCAAGGTCATACCGGCCTTTAGGCGAGGTTTGGCACCTTTCGTACCGTAATTTGGCACCTGTGGCTCTTCGTGCAGCTTCCTCCCCACTCCGTGTCCGACAAACTCACGGACAACCGTGAAGCCGTGTTGACTCACGGACTCTTCAACAGAGGCACACAGATTACCCAGCATGTGTCCGTCTCTCGCATGATCAATCGCTACATGCAAAGATTCCTCGGTGGCAGCGAGTAGCTTCAGGGTCTCTTCGGGCACTTTCCCGATAGGCACCGTCAAAGCATTGTCTCCGACCCATCCATCACGAAAGATTCCGATGTCGATCTTCACCACGTCCCCATCTTGAATCACACGTGAGGAACCGATCCCGTGAACGACCTCCTCATTGATCGAAATGCAAATCGTACCTGGAAATCCGCGATATCCAAGAAAAGCACTTTTGCAGCCCTTGGCCTTGATCTCCGCTGCTGCAAATCGATCAATTTGAGCCGTGGTCGCCCCCGCATGGACTTCAAGAGCGGTTTTGAGAAGAATATCCCGAGCCAATTGGCAGGCCGCCCTGATTCCCGCCTGTTGAGCCTTATGACGGATGGGGATTCGGCCGGAATCAAACATGGATATTCGAAAAGGGAAAGAAACGAAGCATCACACAGCGGATCCCGGTCGACGGTTCGACCACACCGTCGAACTTCGACCTGAGGGTTCAGCTACTTGCCAAACTTCATGATGTAGTAGCTCACGCCTACAAGGGTCACAATGGCAATGCCCACCCACATCCAGGCCACTGTGGTCGGTGCAGCAATTTTGCCTGTCTGCTGAAGGCGATCAAACCGACCGCGGATACGCCCCTTCCTCAAGAATCCATCATAGTGACTCTGGAGAAGATGCGTCTCGATCTGCTTCATCACATCAAGCACAACCCCCACCAAGATGAGAAGACTTGTTCCCCCAAAGAATTGGGCGGTGGCAGGTGCAATATTGAGGAACCGACTCACGATCCCAGGCATCACGTAGAGAAGCGTCAGGAAAACAGCTCCCGCGAAAGTCAGACGGCTCATCGTGAAGTCCAAGAAGTCAGCAGTCGGCTTCCCGGGTCTGATCCCTGGAATGTAGCCCCCACCCTTCTTCAGATCCTCGGAGATCTGAGTGGGCTGAAACATCGTCGCCACCCAGAAGTAGCTAAAGAAAAAGATCAAGGCACCGGAAATCACATAATAAACCCAGCCCGTGTTGATCGTCTGAGTGAAGCTGTTCACCCAAGCGTTATCGGGCATCAAGGAGCTCAGGATCTGAGTCGGAAACAAAAGAATAGCCTGAGCGAAAATAATCGGCATCACGCCGGAATAGTTAATCTTCAGAGGCAGGTATTGAGTTTGGCCACCATAGACCTTACGCCCAACCACGCGCTTGGCGTATTGAATCACTATTCGCCGTTGAGCCTGTGTGAGCGCAATCACCCCAGCGATCACCCCGATCAAAAGACCCACCAAAAGAACAAGTAAGAACGCATCCTTGGCTTGTGCATTCTCTCCGCCGACAAAAGTCTGCCAAACCTGAACCATGGCACCCGGAAGAGCCGATACGATGTTGACACAGATCAACAAAGACACCCCATTTCCAATTCCACGCTCCGTGATCATCTCGCCCAGCCACATCATGAGCATCGTGCCTGCTGTGATCGTAGCTACCGCAGTGAACAGGAAGGCCGGACCGTAATCAGGCACCAATGGACGCCCCATCTCCTTGATCGTGTCTTGAAGGCCAGAAAGGAAGATATTCTGACCGGGGTTCTGAAGTGACTTAGCCAAAAGGAATCCTTGGAAGACGCAAAGAACGATCGTCGCTACTCGCGTGTATTGATTGATCTTTTGACGTCCCCCATCCTCCCGGGCCAACTTGCTCAGCTTTGGCACCACTGCAGTAAGAAGCTGAAGCATGATCGACGCACTGATGTAAGGCATGATCCCGAGCGCAAAGATGGCGCAGTTCTCGAGACCGCCACCACTGAACACGTTCAACAAGGCAGCAACAGCAGCTGCGCCACTTCCGGAGTCCTGAGTACGGTTGTAAATCCACTGGCTCAAAACTTCGGGGTCAACCCCCGGAAGAGTGATGGCCGTCCCCACACGAACGATGACAATCATCGCCAGCGTGTAAAAAATACGCGCCCGCAAATCAGGTACTTTGAAGCTGTTAACAAATGCGGATATCATTTTTCCGTTACTACAAGTGAAGAACCCGAGTTACCATTGTCCGACTGAGATGGCTCGGTGAGCCACCCAGAAGGCGTCCATTAAGCAGCGATCGTTCCGCCTGCCTTTTCGATTTTTTCTTTCGCTGTGGCACTGACGTGAAGGCCCTCAAAAGTAAATTTCGAGGAGATCTCTCCATTGCCGAGTACCTTCACAAAGTCACAGGTCTTGTTGACCAGACCAGCGTTTGCAAGTGATTGATGGGTGATGGTGGCACCTTCTTCGAAAGTGGCATCCATCTGTCCAACATTGACCACTTCGATCCGATAGCGAAAGAGGGTGTTGTTGAATCCCTTTTTGGGCAAACGGCGGTGAAGAGGCATCTGTCCCCCTTCGAAACCTGGCCGAATCGCGTGACCGGAGCGGGCATGTTGCCCCTTGTGCCCGCGGCAGGATGTTTTTCCGTGACCGGAGCTCTCACCGCAACCGATGCGTTTGCGGCTCTTGGTCGCCCCTGGACGGGGTTTTGAATCGTGCAATCTCATAAAATGGAAATCGAAAAATAGTTAAAGGGCCTTCTTTTCGGCAATGTGCTTACCACGCGCACGGAAAATCTCATCACGAGGACGAAGTGATTCCAAAGCCTGAAGCGTGGCTTTCACCACGTTTGCATGATTGCTGGAACCCAGTGATTTTCCGATCACATCACGGACACCCACTGCTTCAAGGACGGCACGTGCAGCACCCCCAGCGATGATTCCGGTTCCTGGTGAAGCTGGTTTCAGCATGATCCGCCCGCCACCGTGTTCTCCAAGAACTTCGTGAGAGATGGTATTGTTGTTCAGAACAATCTTAACCATGTTCTTTTTGGAGGCCTCGGTAGCCTTCTTGATCGCGTCGGCCACCTCGTTCGCTTTGCCGAAACCGAGGCCGATCTTACCTTGCTGGTCTCCCGACACAACAAGCGCACTGAAGCTGAAACGACGCCCGCCCTTCACGACCTTGGCGCAACGATTGATGTGAACAACCTTCTCGGTCGTTTCGGCGGCCCGGTCTGCTCCGGCGTTATCTGGGGAAAATCCTTCTGATGCCATAATTTGCGTACCTCTGATTAAAACTTCAAACCCTTCTCACGCGCTGCGTCAGCGAGTGCCTTGACCTTGCCGTGGAACTTGACACCACCCCGGTCGAACACAACCGCCTCAACATTGGCTTTCTGAGCGCGTTCAGCGATGAGATGACCAATCTTGATAGCCGTAGCGATGTTAGCCTTGCCACCGGCAAGCACCTTCTCGGTCGTATTCGCAGCACAGATTGTCTTGCTTTCGTCATCATTGATGATCTGGGCACAGACATTCTTGTTGGAAAAGAAGACTGCGAGTCTCGGACGCTCTGCAGTGCCCCGGACCTTCTTGCGCACGCGCAAATGGATGCGCTGGCGAATTTCTCTGCGTTTTGTGATAGCCATGATATTTCTTCTTCTCCGTTATTTAACGCTCTTACCTGCTTTACGCCGGATGTATTCACCCACATATCGGACACCCTTTGCCTTGTATGGCTCAGGTGGATAGTAGCCACGAATATCGGCTGCGACTTGACCCACAATCTGCTTATCCAAGCCCTCGACCGCGATCTTGGTATTGTCCGTAACGGTCACCTTAACCCCAGCAGGGATTGGATGAAGCACGGGATGGGAGTGCCCAAGACTCAGGTCAATGTGGTTGCCCTTGACGGCTGCACGAAAACCCACACCATGGATCTCAAGATTCTTTTTGTAGCCTTCACTCACTCCGACCACCATGTTGGAAATCAGGCGTTGTGAAGTGCCATGCATGGCACGAACACGACGGTCTTCTGAATCGCGGGTCACGGAGACCACTTTTCCATCGGCCTTAACATCGACACCAACAGGCAGCGTCCAGTTGAGCTTACCTTTGGGTCCCTCGACCAAGACGCTCCGGTCATCTCCAACTTTGATGGAGACCTTCTCGGGCAATTGAATGGGTTGCTTTCCTACTCTCGACATAAATTCTCCTTTTTACCAAACGGTTGCCAACAACTCGCCACCGAGCTTGGATTTTTTTGCTTTCGTTCCAGTCATGATACCACGGGAAGTGGAAAGAATGGAAATTCCCAATCCGCCAAGCACCTTGGGGATCTCATCACTAGCCACGTAGGTACGCACACCTGGCTTCGAGACACGCTTGAGGGCGCGAATCACTGGCTTCTTCTCGTGGTACTTCAATTTGAGTTTCAAACGAGGGTGCTTGTTCTTGGTATCCACTTCGTAGGACCAGAGGTAACCCTCTTCCTGAAGGATGCGGGCGATCTCCGCCTTGATTTTGGAGAATGGAGCAAAAAGCTCCTCGTGGCCTGCTGCTCCTGCATTCCGAATGCGAGTGAGGAAGTCAGCGATAGGGTCAGTCAATGCGCTCATGAAAGGATCTTTTGGTAGGGGTTAGGCGTTTGCTTCATCGCCAGCGTTCTCTTCAGCCTTCTGTCCGGCTTGGGGAGCGAGTTTCTTACGGAACGGCATTCCAAGAGAGCGGAGAAGTTCACGGGCATGGTCGTCATTGTTGGTCGAGGTGACAAAGGTCACGTCGAAACCGAGGGCACGCTTGATCTTGTCGAGTTCAACTTCAGGGAAAATGGACTGATCTGAAATACCCAAGGTGTAGTTACCGCGACCATCGAATGCTCGGGGAGCAACACCACGAAAATCACGAATACGGGGCATCGCGGTCTTCACCAAGCGCATCAGGAAATCGTACATCCGGTTTCCACGGAGGGTCACCTTCACTCCCACAGGCTCACCTGCACGAAGCTTGAAACTTGCGATCGCCTTCTTGGAAAACGTGGTCATTGGCTTCTGGCCTGTGATCATTGTCACCTCATTGGTGGCATCTTCGATTGCTTGCTTACGCTCGGCCTGAGAACCGATTGAGCAGTTGATCACAATCTTGTCGAGACGCGGCACCTGGTGCACGTTCTTCAGGTTCAGTTCCTTGAGCAGCGCTTGACGCACTGTGCTGTTGTATAATTTCTTGAGTTCCGGTTCCATTATGGGGTCTTGTTACGCCGCCTTTCCTCTGCGGGCACTGCTTTCGGCAGCACGGGCGCAAAGGGGGAGGCAAATTGCCTGACTACTTATTCTTTTCAACCTTCTTCTTCGGTGTCTTTGCTGTTCCTGCCTTTTTTGCTGCGGTCTTCTTGGCTGGAGCAGTGGCCAACTTGACGTTGGAGATGTGGATCGGAGCCTCTTTCTCGATAAAACCACCCTGTGGCTTCTCTTGACTTGGCTTGATCGTCTTCTTGATCATGCGGACTCCCTCAACGATGACCCGTCCTTTGGATGGTTGCACCTCAATGATGGTTCCCTGAGCACCCTTGGCTGCTCCAGCGATCACGACGACTTGGTCGCCCTTTTTTACATGTGTCTTAATTCGGCTCATAGCACTTCTGGGGCGAGAGAAACAATTTTCATGAAGTTCTTGTCGCGCAACTCACGAGCAACAGGCCCGAAAATGCGACTCCCGCGTGGGTTGTTATCTTTGTCGATGATGACCATTGCATTCCGGTCGAAACGAAGGATCGAACCGTCAGAACGGCGGATTGGCGCAGCGGTCCGGACCACAACGGCGCGAACCACTTCTCCTTTTTTCACCGCTGCGGTCGGAGTCGATTCGCGAATGTGAGCCGTGATGATGTCACCCACATGGGCGAAACGAGAGTTCTTCTTTCCGAGCACACCAATCATCTTGGCCATGCGCGCACCGGTGTTATCGGCGACTTGTAACTGGGATTCCATCTGGACCATAAATCTGTTCCTTTTCGAATGTGGGTTGGTTGTCTAGCCTAGTGCTTGAGCACTTCGGCGAGTTTCCAGCATTTAAGCTTGCTGATTGGACGAGTCTCTTCAATTCGAACCCGGTCACCGATCTTTGCTTCACTGGCCTCATCATGAGCGTAAAACTTGGACGTCTTCCGCACAATCTTCTTGTACTTTGGATGCGGAACGCGACGCTCCACTTCGACCACGATGGTCTTGTTCATCTTGTCCGAGACCACTACTCCGACGCGTGACTTTCTCACGGACTGGATCTCTGGGGCTGCTGCTGTTACTGCATCGCTCATCGTTGGTAAATCTGCTGGTTCGATTGCTAGAAGGTTAAAGGCCGCTAGGTTTAGGCAGCGGTTTGGCTCTTGGTCCTGCCGGTTAGGATTGTCTCGATCCGGGCCACATCGCGGCGAAGGATTTTGATGCGGGATGGGTTTTCCAACTGACCACTCTGTTGCTGGATGCGCAGATTGAGCATTTCGTGCCTCAACTCGCGGCGTTTGGCGCCGAGTTCGTCGATGGAAAGTTCGCGGAGTTCTTTAATCTTCATGTTGCTCTGAAACTAAGGTGGTTCAAAAATCAATGGGCTCCCTGGCGAACCACAAAACGTGTGCGGAGGCCCATTTTGTTGGCTGCGAGGCGGCAGGCCTCACGAGCGGTGGCTTCATTCACACCCGAAATTTCGAAAAGCATGGTCCCAGGATAGACCACTGCCACCCAAAACTCAGGGGAGCCTTTGCCCTTACCCATTCGGGTTTCAGGTGGACGCGCCGTGACCGGTTTGTGTGGGAAAATCCGGATAAAGACTTTACCCTTACGTTTCAGGTTACGAGTGATCGCGACACGGCAGGCCTCGATCTGCACGTTCTTGATCCATCCGCGATCCAATGTTTGAAGTCCGAACTCGCCGAAATCCAGCTTGTTTCCGCTCGTGGCGATGCCAGAGCGGCTACCGCGCATGCTCTTACGAAATTTTGATCTACTCGGCAAAAGGGCCATAATTCAATAGTCTAAAAGTTAATTGGGAATGAATGGATTATTCAGCAGCAGGCACTTCAGCGACTGGAGCAACTGCGGCCGGAGCCGACGGCGCGTTTCCGCTGTAACCGCGATTGCCACCGCCTCCACGTTGGGCAACGCCACCACGAGGTCCGACACCGCCCTTACCGGGAGCTCCACGATCATCGCGACGAGGACGACGCTCTGTGGAGGAACGAGGAGTCACGCCGTCACCAGCATTGCCACGATTCATCCAGCACTTCACGCCAATGATTCCGTAAACGGTGCGCGCCTCTGTGAAGCCGTAATCGATTGGAATACGGAGAGTCTGAAGCGGAACTTTACCAAGGCGATACCACTCAGCACGAGCGATGTCCGCACCACCAAGACGACCCGCGCAGCGGATTCGGATCCCGTCAGCACCCATGTCCATTGCGGTCTGCACAGCGCGCTTCATGGCACGGCGGAAGGAGATACGACGCTCAAGTTGGACTGCCACGGTCTCGGCGATCAACTGGGCATCCAGTTCAGGATGCTTGATTTCAAAAATGTCGATCTTGACCTGCTTACCACCGCACATCTCAGAGATCTTCTGGCTCATCACCTCGATTTCCTGACCTTTGCGACCAATCACCAGACCTGGTCGAGCCGTGTGGAGCGTCACGCGCACTTGGTTCCACGCACGCTCGATCACAATCTTCGAAAGAGCAGCAGCGTTCAGCTTTTCCTTGAGGAATTGACGGATGGCGAGGTCGCTGTGCAATGAGTCAGCGAACTCTCTTTTGCCCGAGGCGTACCATTTGGAGCGCCAGTCTTTGGAGACCGCGAGGCGGAAGCCGATTGGATTAACTTTTTGTCCCATAAAACTTGTTGATAGCTGTGGCGGTTATTCTTTGACGGCTTTGCTCTTTTTAGCAGCCTTTGCGGGAGCCGCAGTCATTGCCTTATCCGAGAGGTTTTTCTTCTTGCCCTTGGCTTCAGGTTCTTCGGGCTTCGCTCCCACAATGATGGTGATGTGGCACATGCGCTTCTTGATCGGTGCCGCTGAGCCTCGTGCACGGGGCATAATCCGCTTCAGAGCAGGTCCGTCAGTGGCTACGGCGGAGAGAACGACCAAACTTTCGGCGTCCATCTCGTGGTTATTCTCCGCGTTGGCGATAGCCGAACGAAGAGTCTTGCCACAAAGGAAAGCTGCTTTTTTGGGAGTGAAGTCCAACACGCTAAGTGCCTGTGAAACCGGCATACCGGTGATCACTCGGGTTACTTCACGAGCCTTTTGCGCTGACATGCGCGTGTATTTCAATACTGATTTTACCTGAGTCGCCATACTTCTAGAATGTTCTGTTCGTATCCACTTTTCCGCGATCACCTAACTTGACGGGATCTGCGCTGTTCATGAGTTCTTGCACTACGGCTCCGCTCACACCTGCCCTCACCTCGGTCACGAGTACCTTGGCGACGGGTTTATCTTCCCGATAAATTTCAAAGGGCATTCCTGGCTTTACGCCATCCCGAGCGCCAACATCGAGAACTGCAATACCCAACTCGGGCTTCAAACTGACAACCCTGCTTTCATGAAGATCCTTCACGATCACGGGGTCTGACTGTCCAACGCTGGAATTGCGGAGGATGCGGTCGCTGCTTTCAAGCGCATTGTCCAGTGCTTTCCTAGCGGCTTCATCCGTCGTGGTCGCATTTTTTGCGAACATCAAAGACGCCTCTGCCAATGAAACCAGAGATTCGGAAACCTTTTTCTTTTGGCTGTCAACAACCCGGAGATCACTCAAGGCAGTCAAGAGTCGATCCTGCACCTGGTCTGCAGAGGTCTCCAAAGCACCAATTCCAAGCCCCTCAAGGAGTCCTTTCAGACGCTCATAGCACTCCTTGAGCTGGGACGACTCAGCGTTCGCCGATGCCGCGCTCTGGGAGAGAGAAGCCGTTTGCTCCTTAGCGGCGGCCACTTGCTTCTCCAAGTCCAGAATACGGGTATGAGCAACCTGCAAGGTCGTCTGCAACTCCAACAACTCAATCTTCCCATCAAACTGCTGTGCCGAGGAATCTTGATACAAGAACGCCATTCCTGCTGCAAGCAGGAGCGACTTGGATCGAGATTGCTGAGACGAGAAGTTCATTGTGATTGTGTCGAAAGAGGTCGGTATTATTTCGAGACCTTGGCGGTCAAGGCTCCGTGAGACTTGAAGATACGGGTGATCGCAAATTCACCGAGACGATGACCCACCATGTTTTCAGTCGCGTAAACGGAAACGAAATCCTTACCGTTGTGAACGAGGAAGGTGTGACCCACGAGATCTGGAGTGATCATTGAGCTGCGAGCCCAAGTCTTGATCGGCTTTTTGGAGCCGGATTCATTGAGCTTGTCGACCTTGTCAAGCAAGGCTTGTTGAACAAAAGGTCCTTTTTTGAGGGAACGTCCCATAAGATTATATTTGGTAAAGCGCTAAAGGCTATTTCTTGGCGTTGCGGTGCTGAACGATCAGCTTACCGGTGGCCTTCTTCTTGTTACGAGTCTTCTCACCCTTGGCATGTCCCCATGGGCTGAGGAGATGCTGACGACCACCGCCCGACTTCGAGCGGCCTTCACCACCACCGTTTGGATGGTCGATTGGGTTCATACACATACCGCGAACCGTTGGGCGTGTGCCCTGCCAGCGGGTCCGACCGGCCTTGGCGCTGACGATGTTCATGTGCTCGACGTTACCGACTTGACCCACGGTCGCATAGCACTCGGAATGGATCTTCCGGATTTCGCCGGAAGGCATCTTAACAAGAGCGTATTCACCTTCACGGTTGGAAAGGATTGCAGCCTGACCAGCCGCACGGGCTGCAACTCCGCCGCGTCCCTGTGTCAACTCAATGTTGTGAATGGAGGTTCCCAGAGGGATCTTCCGAAGTGGAAGAGCATTTCCCACTTCAGGAGCTGCCTTTTCACCTGCCATGACGGATGCACCGACGACGAGGTTGTTCGGAGCCAAAATGTAAGCCTTCTGACCATCGGCGTATTCCACCAGCGCGATGCGAGCAGAGCGATTCGGATCATACTCAATGCCAATAACCTTTGCGGCTTCGTCATGACGAGCACGCTTGAAGTCGATCAGACGATAGCGCCGCTGGGCTCCACCTCCGATGTGACGGCAGGTGATACGGCCAGTGTTGTTACGTCCGCCGCTTTTACGCAGGGCCACGGTCAGACTTTTCTGAGGCTCGTGTTTGGTGATCTCCTCGAAAGAAGGCCACTGCTTGTAGCGGTTTGAAGGTGTGTTTGGTTTAAATGTTTTTAACGCCATGACTTTGAGATGGGCTAAAGGGTTCTCGTCGTTGGGTCGTGAAGTTAGACCAGATCAATTTTCTCGCCGTCCTTGAGACGCACGATGGCCTTCTTCCAGTGATTGGTCCGGCCGTAATCGGCGCGACGCTCACGTTTGGCCTTACCGAAATAGTTGGCGGTGCGGACACCGGTCACCTTCTTCCCAAACAGTTTTTCCACTGCCTGTTTGATTTCAATCTTGTTGGCCTTCGGGTCAACATTGAAGACATACTCGTTGTTAACCTCACCGAGAAGGGTCGCCTTTTCGGTCAGGCGAATGGTCTTAATGACGGAATAGATGTCTTTCATGATTAGGCGGTCCTCCTGGCCAAGATTTCGAGTGAGTCGGTGGTAACAATCACCTTGTCATAGTTCAGCAAATGCTCTGCATTCACGTCTTCAGGTGAGATCAACTGCACAGCCTGCACGTTGCGACCAGCGCGGAAAGTGGGTTCATCAAACTTGCCCACCAGCAGAATCTTGTAGGAGTCAGAGATGGATTGGACGCTTGAGACGAAGCTCTTGGTCTTACCATCAGCGACAGCGAAAGAGGGAACGGTCAAGACGTCACCATCTTGAATGCGCGCGGTCAAAGCAGTGCGAAAAGCGAGGCGCTTCACAGCCTTTGGAGTGCACTTCGAGAAGTCACGTGGCTTGGGTCCCCACGCCACACCACCACCAACCCAGATCGGGGAGCGACGGGAGCCCATACGAGCATTACCCGTTCCTTTTTGCTTCCAGAGCTTTTTGCCACTGCCACGGACTGCACCGCGACCTTTGGTGCTGGCGGTTCCCTGACGGCGATTGGCGCGGTAGGCCGTAATCGTGTCATGGAGCGCCTGCTTGCCCTGATGCCCCTCGACAAGATTGAGGCTAGCCGTTTGGGCGGATTCTACGGAAAGGATGCTTGTTGCCATATTCGTCTATTCCTCTATTTGGCTGAAGTTTTCTTCTTGGAAGGACGGATGATGACGATGCTGCCGGTGTTACCAGCCACCGCACCGCTCACCAGAATCACACCCTCCTCGGGTCTGCTCTGAACGACCTTCAAATTCTGCGTTGTGCGACGATCCACACCGTCGTGTCCGGGCATCTTTTGGTTTTTCCAAACCAAACCAGGGGTCAAACGGCAACCAATCGAACCCGGCCGGCGATGCATCATGTGACCATGAGTTGCGGGCTGACCGGCGAAATTCCAGCGCTTCACGACACCTTGGAATCCTTTACCCTTGGTGGTGCCGATCACATCAACATACTGACCTACCGCGAAGAGTTCCGCGCCCAACTTGGTTTCCGCCGCTGGGAGTTGTTCGTCTGAAGTGAGACGGAACTCACGGACGATGGTTTTCGGAGTGGTGTTGTTCTTCTTGAAGTGACCCAAAAGCGGCTTGGTGACACGCTTTTCTTTCTGATCATTGTAGCCGACCTGAACAGCTGAATAGCCATCTTTGCCGCTCTGCTGCTTGACCTGAATGACTTGGTTGCCCGTCACATCAACAACCGTGACAGCGATCGCTTCACCCTTGTCGTTATAGATGTGGGTCATCCCCAGCTTTCTTCCAATTAGTCCTATGCTCATCTTTTTATTCTTCCTGCGTTAGGGTTGTCGACTAGATCCGAATGGTGATGTCCACTCCGGAGGGCAGGTTCAGTTTCTTCAACTCATCCACAGTGCGGGATGTTGGGTCCACAATGTCAAGAAGACGCTTGTGAGTCCGGATTTCGAATTGGTCCATGGACTTCTTGTCCACGTGCGGAGAGCGATTCACGGTGAACTTCTCGATTCGGGTCGGAAGAGGGATAGGACCGGCAACCTTGGCGCCGGTGCGCTTGGCGGTCTCGACGATGTCCGCCGTGCTCTTGTCAAGCACGCGGTGATCGTAAGCGCGGAGGCGAATTCTGATTCGTTGATTGTTCATGGCTTTATTCCGACTCGAAGGTTTGGGTTCAAATAATTAGCTCTTGGTGCCGCGCTGTTCGACGATCGTCTCCACGATCTGCTGTGGAACTTGCTCGAAGTGTGAAGGCTGCATCGAGTAGGATGCACGTCCTGAGGAAAGGGTCCGAATGGCGGTGGAGTAACCGAACATTTCAGCCAACGGAACTTCGGCGCGCAGAATGGCAGTGGTTCCACGAGTATCCATGCCTTGGATTTTTCCGCGGCGACGGTTAAGGTCACCCAGAATGTCGCCTTGGTAGTCTTCAGGTGTCGAGGCTTCAACAGCCATGATCGGCTCAAGAAGAATGCACTTGGCTTTCTTCAAAGCATCTTTAACAGCGAAGATACCCGCCATTTTGAAGGCGTTTTCGTTCGAGTCAACGTCGTGGCTAGAACCATCAACGATGTCGATCTCCATGTCGATCACCGGATATCCTGCAATGATTCCGTTTGTGGCTGCTTCGATACAACCCGCCTTCGACGGATTGATGAACTCCTTCGGAATCGTTCCGCCGACAACCTTGTTTTCGACCACGATACCTGTTCCTTTTTGACCAGGGCGGATTTTGACAACCACGTGACCGTATTGACCGCGTCCACCGGACTGTTTGACGAGCTTGCCTTCACCGTCGGCTGGCATCGTGAGCGTCTCACGATAGGCGATCTGTGGCTTACCAGTGTTGGTTTCGACTTTATGCTCACGCTTGAGTCGGTCGCAAAGAATCTCGAGATGCAGCTCGCCCATTCCCGCGATGATAACCTGACCGGTTTCCTCGTCCGTCTTGACGAAGAACGTTGGATCTTCTTCGGAGAGACGCTGAAGGGCATTGCCCATCTTCTCCTGGTCACCCTTTGTCTTCGGCTCAACCGCCATCGAAATAACGGGCTCAGGGAAGGTCGGAGGCTCAAGAAGAACGTCGAGGCTTTCGTCACAGAAAGTGTCGCCCGTGCGAACGTCCTTCATCCCGACGAGAGCAGCAATATCACCCGAGTAACAGCAATCGATGTCCTTGTGAACGCTAGCCTGGATCTGGATCAAACGACCCACACGCTCAGACTTGCGAGTGCGGGGATTGTAGATGGTGTCACCCTTCTTCACGCAACCCGAATAAACACGGAAGAAAACAAGGCGGCCAAATTTGTCGGACCAAAGCTTAAAGCCAAGAGCAATGAACTTACCATTGTCATCTGGGATAGCTTCAACTTCGTTTTCCGGCTCGTCGGCGATATGGCCCTTTTGAGGCTGAATGTCGAGAGGACCCGGAAGGTAATCAATGACCGCATCAATGAGGTACTGAACGCCCTTGTTCTTGAAAGCTGAACCACCCGCCATCGGGATGATCTTGTTGGCGATCACTGCGCGGCGAAGACCCGCCTTAAGTTCCGCGACGGTGATTGGCTTCTCCTCCAAGAAAAGCATGCCCAATTCGTCATCCTGGCTGCAAACCTGATCAAGCAGACCGTCATAGGCCTCTTTTGCCGTGGTGATTTCTGCACCCTCAAGCTCACGCACCTTGTAGGTCGAGCCCAGCCGGTCATCGTCATTATAAATGATCGCCTTCTGGTTCACCACGTCGATTTGACCAATCAGATTGTCTTCAGCACCGATCGGAATCAGAATGGGCCAAGCATTGGCACCCAACTTCTGACGAACGTCACGAACCACGTTTTCAAAGTTCGCACCGGTGCGGTCCATCTTGTTCACGAAAGCGATACGAGGCACACCATACTTTTCAGCTTGGCGGTAGACGGTCTCGGACTGCGGCTGAACACCCGCAACACCACAAAGAACGAAGATCGCACCATCAAGCACACGAAGAGAACGCTCCACTTCGGCAGTGAAGTCCACGTGCCCAGGGGTATCAATGATATTGACGCGCATGTCCTCAGACTCACGCATTTTGTAGATCCCCTCTTCAGGAAGCTGTTTCCAGCGAGCCGTCACAGCAGCAGACGTGATCGTGATACCGCGCTCCTTTTCCTGTTCCATCCAGTCCGTCGTGGCGGCGCCATCATGCACCTCGCCGATCCGATGGATCATGCCGGTGTA
>CAMBPV010000089.1 GCA_945869695.1 Prosthecobacter debontii | reverse complement strand
GAACCCCCAAAGGTCGCATCAAACTCAGATCGCGAATCCAAACCTCGACCCCTGCCGGATTGCAGGCCTGAAAATCGCGGCAAAATTTTCCGCGCTGGCAGCGAAGAGGACATTTTTTCAAACTCCGCTTTATTCAGCGTCTCCTTAGCCCGATGGGCCGAATCTCTTTTTTGGAATAGCGGCCCGGCGCTGTTTCAACGCGTATTCTTTCTTGATGTCTGATCTATCATCAGCCACCACTCCGTCATGATGCGATTTCACACTCTGATCAAAAACCCTGCCGATTGGATGAAGGGCAGCGGCCCACACTCTGAGATCGTCATGACCAGCCGCGTCAGGCTCGCGCGAAACTTGCGCGGACACCCGTTTCCCGGTTTCAGCTCTGAAATGCAGCGGATGGGACTTCTCGAAAAAGTCCGCCCCGTCGTCAATGCATTGCCCGAGATGAAAGACGGCTACAGCGAGGACTACAGCACGCTGGGTAAAATCAAAAAACAGGTCCTCGTCGAGCGGCACCTCATCAGCCGTGAACACGCGGCTCGTTCAACAGGCTGCGGCGTTGCCGTGGAGCGGAAGCAAAGTATTTCCATCATGATCAATGAGGAAGATCACTTCCGCGTTCAAGGCATCCGACCCGGCCTCGACCTCCACAAAGCTTTCGAGATCGTCGATCGCGTGGACTCCGAATTGGAGAGCCAGCTCGATTATGCTTTCGACAACAAACTCGGCTACCTCACCGCCTGCCCTACGAATCTGGGGACAGGAATGCGGGCTTCGGTCATGCTCCATCTCCCTGCTTTAGTCTTAATGGATCAGGTGAATCAGGTTGTGAAGGCCGTCCACAAAATCGGTCTCGCTGTGCGCGGTCTGTATGGAGAGGGCACCGACGCTCTCGGGAATCTATTTCAAATCTCGAACCAGCACACTTTAGGGGAGAACGAGAGTGACATCATTCACCAGATTGAAAAGGTCATCGAGCGGGTCGTCGCCCAGGAGCAGGCAGCCAGAGTTAAATTGCGCGAGGACAATCTGACCATGCTGAGCGACCAGGTAGGGAGGGCCTATGCCATCATGAAATACGCGCATATTTTGAGCTCAAAAGAGGCGCTGAACCTTCTCTCAATGCTGCGTCTCGGAACCGATCTGGATCTCATTCCCGAATGCGACCGCAGCGTCTTAGACCTCCTACTTTTGGAAAATCAACCCGCCCATCTCCAGTTCCAGGCGAAGCGTGAGTTATCGCCAGAGGAACGGGATGTCATGCGCGCGGAAATTACACGGCAGCGTTTGCAATCCATAAAGGGGCCGCTTAACGTATCCCGTCTCGACACACAGAACCCCACTGAGACCTCTAACCAAGAGCAAAACGATGAATAATTTCACCCCACGCGCTCAACAAGTACTGGCCCTCGCCCGCAAAGAGGCGGACCGCTTCAACCACAATTACGTCGGCACCGAGCACCTGCTCTTAGGCCTGATCAAATTGGGACAAGGCGTGGCCGTAAACGTGCTCCAAAAACTTGGCCTCGATCTGGACACGGTCCGCATGCAAGTGGAGCAACAAGTAGGTACTGGCCCCGAGACTAAGATGGTGGGCAACATTCCCTACACACCTCGTGTTAAAAAAGTTCTCGCCCTTGCCTCCAAGGAGGCGAAAGCCCTCAATCACTCCTATGTTGGCACCGAGCACATCCTTCTGGGATTGCTCCGTGAAGGAGAAGGCGTGGCCGCTCAGGTTCTCCGGAATCTTGAGATCAATCTCGACAAGGCACGCAATGAGATCCTGAAGGAACTCGACCCGAACTTCAACTCAGGAGAAGATGAGAGCGAAGAGGAAAACGAGGGTCCAACCGGACAGACCGCGGCCGCCGGCAACAAGAAGGACTCCAAGACCCCTGCCCTTCGCGCTTTTGGTCGTGACCTGACCGAGTTGGCTCAGAAGTCTGAGTTGGATCCCGTCATCGGACGCTCTGAAGAGATCGCCCGGGTCATCCAGATCCTTTGCCGCAGAACCAAGAACAATCCCGTCCTCATCGGAGAAGCTGGGGTCGGCAAAACGGCGATCGTGGAGGGCCTGGCCCAAGAGATCGCACTGGGCAATGTGCCTGAGATCCTTCGGGACAAAAAAGTGATCACCCTCGACCTCGCACTCATGGTCGCAGGAACCAAGTATCGCGGTCAATTCGAGGAGCGCATCAAGGCCGTGATGGATGAGATTCGCCGGAACAAAAACATCATCCTCTTCATTGATGAGCTTCACACCATTGTGGGAGCAGGCTCCGCAGAAGGCGCCATGGATGCATCCAACATCATCAAGCCCGCTCTGAGCCGTGGCGAGATGCAGTGCGTCGGCGCAACCACTCTGAACGAGTATCGCAAATACATCGAAAAAGACGCTGCTCTTGAACGCCGTTTCCAAACCGTGAAGGTCGAGGAACCATCGGTCGAAGATGCGATCAGAATTTTGAAGGGCCTCAAGGGCAAATACGAAATTCATCACAAAGCTCATTTCAGCGATCTCGCACTCGAGACCGCTGTGAAGTTGAGCTCACGCTACCTGCCTTCACGATTCCTTCCCGACAAGGCGATCGACGTCATGGACGAGGCAGGTTCAAAGGCCCGCATCTCGGCGATGACGCGTCCCCCTGAACTCAAGGTGATTGACGCAGAAATTGAAGAGATCCGCGTCGAGAAAGAAACGGCGATCAAGGAACAGGATTTCGAGAAAGCGGCTCACCTGCGCGATAAAGAAAAGTCAGCCAAGCGTCGCTTCGATGACCTGCTTGAAACTTGGCGCGCCAACAATCAGGAACGCATCGTCGATGTCACCGAAGACGACATGATGACCGTCATCTCCAAATGGACCGGCGTTCCCCTTCAACGCATGGAGCAAGCAGAGGCCTCCAAGCTCCTCAAGATGGAAGAAGAGCTCAAGACGCGTGTGATCGGCCAAGACGAGGCCGTCGTCGCCATCAGCAAGGCTCTCCGTCGCTCCCGTGCCGACCTCAAGGATCCGCGCCGTCCGATCGGGACATTCATGTTCCTCGGCCCAACGGGTGTTGGAAAAACGTTCCTCGCCAAGAACTTGGCGGAGTTCATGTTCGGCACCGCGGATTCACTCATTCAGATCGACATGTCCGAGTACATGGAGAAGCACACCGCCAGTCGTCTGATCGGTGCGCCTCCCGGATATGTGGGCTATGAAGAGGGCGGCCAGCTTTCCGAAGCTGTTCGTCGTCGGCCTTACTCGGTTGTGCTTTTTGATGAAATCGAGAAAGCTCATCCCGATGTGATGCACCTTTTGCTTCAGATCCTCGAAGAAGGGCAAGTAACCGATAACTTCGGACGCAAAATTGACTTCAGAAACACAATCGTCATCATGACTTCAAATGTGGGCGCTGAAGGCATCAAGCGTCAATCCTCCCTCGGCTTCGCCGCCATGGGTGAAGACTCTGCCGACAATGCTGGCATCAAGGGCAAGATCACCGAGGCCTCGAAGAAGTTCTTTAAGCCCGAGTTCCTCAATCGCCTTGATGACATCGTCATCTTCCAAATGCTCGAGAAGGCACAGCTCACGAAGATCGTGGACCTGGAAGTGACCAAGGTGGTCAATCGTTTGAAGAACAAAAACATCACCATCAACCTCGATCAAACCGCTCGGGAGTTTCTCATGCAGGAAGGGTATGATCCGCAATACGGGGCGCGTCCAATGCGCCGCGCCGTGGAAAAACATATCGAAGATCCTCTGGCTGAGCACCTGTTACGTGGCGAGATCAAGGAAGGTGACGTAGTCACGGTGGTCTTCGAAGAAGAACGCAAAGGCCTCAAATTCACTGCCGATGCCCGTGATGACTCCGACACGGAGCCGGCAACCGCAAAAACAGAAGGTTAAGAGCGCTTTCAACACGAGTTATTCACCAGGAAAAGCGAGCCTTCCGGCTCGCTTTTTTTGTGTACCCGATCCAAGATTCCAAAACCGAATGTCACTACCCGTCCGCGAGATCAGACCCGAACTTTTAGAGACCTATCCAGATAATCATCCGGATGCCATTGAGGGGCGGAAAGAACTGCTCCTGGTCAATGCGATCATGGGAAACCACAGGTGGATCATTCGCACCCTCCGCCGGGAAGTTCAAAGAGGCTGGAGGGTGACCGAGCTTGGCGCGGGCGATGGTAAGCTCTCACTTCGACTGGCGGAGGCAGGAATTTTTGACCCTTCAGAGCTTCATGCCATGGATCTAGCGTCCAAGCCATCGACTTGGCCTTCCACCTCCGTTTGGGTACAAGGAGACATCACCACCTCCCCCCTTCCCGATACGGAGGTCTTGATCGCGAATCTCTTCCTGCATCATTTCACGGATGCTCAACTGCTCGCGGTTTCGAAAAGAATCTCCCCTGCGACTCGCTTGATCATCGCCGCCGAGCCAGCACGTCATCGCATTCACCTCCTGAATGGCAGATTGTTTTGCGCGCTCGCTCGGATGAAACACATCACCCGACACGACATGCCCATTAGCATTCGTGCAGGTTTCAAAGGAACGGAGCTAGCTGAGACACTTGCTTTAGGAGCCGATTGGGAGACATCGGCATCGGATCGCCCCATGGGCGCCTATCGCTTCATTGCCCGGAAAATCAAACACGTTCGAATTGGAAGAGGCTCTCAATTTCCTCCGTCGTCGCAGAGCAGATACCGTTCTCGGTGATGAGTCCGGTCACAAGCCGAGCGGGAGTCACATCAAAGGCATAGTTGGCGATAGGAGAACGATCCGGCAGAAGCTGCACCTGAGTGAGTCGCCCAGAAGAGTCAATCCCTTCGACAAGAGACAATTCTTCCCCTGGTCTTTGCTCAATCGGTATCTGCGTGAGGCCATCGGATAGACTCCAATCCAAGGTTGAGCTCGGAAGAGCGACATAAAAGGGAATCTGATTGTCGTAGGCAGCCAGCGCTTTCAAGTAGGTTCCGATCTTGTTCGCCACATCTCCATTTCGGGTCACTCGGTCGGCCCCCGTGATGACGAGATCAACCTGTCCATGCTGCATGAGATGCCCGCCCGTGTTGTCTGCGATGACAGTGTGCGGCACCCCGTGCTCCGCCAATTCCCAGGCCGTGAGACGTGCGCCCTGATTCCGAGGCCGTGTTTCATCCACCCAAACATGCACAGGGATGCCGAGATCATGTGCCGCGTAGATCGGGGCCGTTGCTGAGCCGTAATCCACGAAGGCTAACCACCCTGCATTGCAATGCGTGAGGATGTTGATGACTTTCCCCCTTCCCTTTCTCTCTGCCATTCGGGAAATCAAAGACATGCCGTGCTCTCCGATCCTGCGACAGGCCTCAGCGTCCTCGTCAGCGATCTCAATCGCCCCTCGCATTGCCGTTTCGACGGCCTCCTCCGCACTTTCACAGGATTCGAGCGAACACATCTGCCGTTGCACCGCCCAGGCCAGATTCACCGCCGTCGGGCGCGTGCGGATCAACACGTCAGCACATTCACGGAGGTGGCTTCGAAAATCGGTCTTTCCCAAAGACTCCAAGGCAGCCAAGTACATTCCGAATCCAGCCGAAGCTCCGATCAAACCCGCGCCGCGCACCTGCATATCCTTCAGCGCCGTGGCCATCTCACCCACGGTTCGAACATCCGCGATTTCGAAACTCCAAGGCAGCTTATTCTGATCAATGATTTTTACGGTTCGTCGATCCTCTGGAGAGAGCCAGAGGGTGCGAAAGGGTTTACCGGAAATAAGCATGGGAACTTGTTCACTTCGCGACGGGGTTTCGTCAAGAATTCCCATTGACCTTCCCAGAGTCAAGGCGGACCAAGAAACGGACCATGGATTACATCACCGTCGCCAACGCCACCCTTCCTGTCTATCTCACGATGGCGGTCGGCGCTTTGGCCCGTCGTTTCGGCATTCTCGCAGATCATCTGGATGTCGGGCTCATGAAACTTGCGGTTTCGTTGCTGACTCCATGCCTCATCATCGAGCGCATCCTCGGCAATCCTGCCCTGATGGATGCAAACCAGGTAGGTGTTGCAGCCCTCCTGGGATTTGGTCTCGTCGCTGCCTCTATTTTTATTTCGTATGCCTGCGGCTCTTGGGTGGGTTTGGAGCAAGGCAGAGGGAGACGCACTTTCGGCATCTCATGCGGCATCCCCAATTATGGATACGTGGCCATCCCGATCATCGAGGCCCTTTTCCCTCCAGCCACCGTCGGGGTCCTGTTCACCTTTACACTCGGTGTCGAGATTGCCCTCTGGACAGTGGCCGTCGGGGTGCTGACCGGTATGGAGAGAGCCCCATGGAAGCTCCTCATCAATCCTCCCGTCATCACCATCATCGCCGCACTTTTGATGAATGCTCTTGGGCTCGACGTCTATGTTCCAGTGATTGCTCACACCGTCGCTGGAAATCTGGGTTCCTGCGCCATCCCTCTTTGCGTCATGCTGATCGGTGCCTCGATCTATGATCTTTGGGGAAAAGAACCCATCAATTGGCGAGTCGCCATCGCCAGCCCGATCCTTCGCATGGCCCTCCTTCCATTGTTTTTTCTGGGGTGCGGGATGCTTCTTCCTCTGAGCCTGGAGCTCAAACGAATCCTTGTAGTCCAAGCTGGAATGCCCTCCGCAGTGTTCACCATTGTGCTCGCTCGACACTATGGGGGGCACGCAGCCACTGCTGTGCAGACCGTGCTGGCCACGACCTTGGTAAGCTTAATCAGCACTCCCCTGATGATTGCTTTTGGCATGAAGATGCTCGGAATTGAGGAGTCTAGCCCTTGACTAGGGCAAATGAAGGACTCCCTTTGACCCGAACGCCAAAAGGTCCGACCCCATGAAAAATGGCCCTCATCCCAAAAAAATAGGCTCCGAGAAAACGAAGCTGCAATCCGAGAAGAGGGCTTCGAAAGAATCGACACATTCCGACCCCTCAGAGCGTTTGAAACATGCCATCGCCAGTGCCGGCGATGGCGTTTGGGATTGGGACCTCCAGTCGAATGCGGTCGTCTTTTCGAAGGAATGGAAGGAGATGATCGGCTACGAAGCGCACGAGATCGGGAATCACTACAGTGAGTGGGTTCGCCTTGTGCATCCTGACGACTTGGATCAGGCTGTAGCGCAGATTCAGTCCCACCTGAACGGCGAGACCGCCTCCTATTCGAGCGAGTTTCGCATGAGGTGTAAGAACGGAGATTGGAAATGGATTCTCGACCGCGGCATGATCACGCGCCGTGACGCCCGTGGAAAAGGGCTGCGCATGATCGGCACGCACGTGGACATCACCGCGAGGAAGCGTGTCGAGGAAGCACTCCGAGAGAGCGAAGAGCGCTGGAAGTTTGCTCTCGAGGGAGCGGGTGATGGACTTTGGGATTGGAACATCCAAACAGGTCAAGTCCATTATTCCAAACGGTGGAAGGAAATGCTCGGTTACCGTGAGAACGAGATCACCGACTCTTTTGAGGAGTGGCAGAAGAGAATTCATGAAGACGATCTCGCAAGCTCGCTCGCCGTGATCAATGCGCACATCGAGGGCCGCATTCCCGCCCTCAGTTTCGAAGTGCGGATGCTGACAAAAAAAGGCCGTTGGAAATGGATCCTCTCTCGCGGCTTGATCACCAGCCGCGACGGCAGCGGAAAGCCCATGCGCATGATCGGCACGCACGTGGACATCACCGAACGGAAAGAGGCCCAGGAGCGTGAGGCACGAAATCTGGAATTGGTCGCCGTGGGGGCCGAGTTACCAGCTGTTCTTGAGGCGATCATTGCCGGTGTCGAGGCTGAGCATCCTGGAATGATTTGTACCATCGAAAGAGTCGACCCCTCGGGGTCCTATCTTGAACTCGCATGCGCCCCCAAGTTACCCATCGCTTTCAAAAAGGCGATTCACCGGATGGAAATCGCCACTTCTGGCGGTTGTGCGGCTGAGGCGATCCGAACGGGTCAGCGGGTGATTGCGGAGGACATCTCACGGGCGCAAGATTGGGCAGATTGGACCAAGCGTGCCAATGCTTCCCAGTTAAAAGCCTGCTGGGCAGAGCCAATTCGTGGCACCGACGGCAGCATCCTCGGCGCAGTTTCCATTTACCATCAAAAACCGCATCTCCCCAAGCAGGATGAGATCAGCTCGATCACCCGCGCCGCGCGACTCATCGCAGTGGCGATTGAAAGAAAGATTTCAGAGTCTGCCCTCGAGGAGAGCGAGAAAAGGTTTCGCGCCATCTTCGAACAGGCGGCCGTCGGTGTTGCCATGATCGATAGCATGACGGGTCGATTCATCACCGTGAATCAACGCTATGGCGACATGCTGGACATGACAACCGAGGAGATGCAGGCGACAACCTTCATGGCGATCACGCACCCCGACGATCTCGGACCTAACCTCGATCTGATGGATCGAATGAAGGCGGGGAAAATTCGGCAATTCAAGCTGGAGAAACGACTCAAAAGAAAGGACGGAGGTCTCATCTGGGTAAACCTGGCCGTGTCGGCCATGTGGGAGCCGGGATCTTTACCCGACCGACACGTGGCCATTGTTGAGGACATCACCTCGACCCGTCAGGCAGAGGCGGCGCTGAAGGAGAGTGAGCAGATGAACCGCGCTCTGCTGGATCACACATCCGCCCTGATCGTCGTCACCGACAATGAAGGACGCATCACCCACGTGAATCAGGCCGTGACGAAGCATTTCGGTTACACGGCGGAAAATGTTCATTTGATGCTCCCCTGGGAAACCGGCGTGATACGGAATGAGGATGCACCCAAATCCAAAGAGCGATTCAACCACCTTCTCGAAGGCCAGGAAAACCCACCACGTGAACTCAGACTCCGGGGCAAGGATGGCAAGTGGCATCTGGTCGAAACCCGCAGCACCTTCACCCGAAGAGCGGACGGCACCATTGATCGATTCATCATCACCGGCACAGACATGACGGAGCGCCGACGTCTTGAACAGGAAGTGCTCAAGATTTCAGAGCAGGAACAGGCCAACATCGGCCATAACCTGCACGACGGTGTTGGCCAAACGTTGACGGGAATCGGCTCTCTGCTCGATTCATTGGAAGCGACTCTCGAGGGCGAAGCAAAACGTGCGACAAACCGGATACGAGAGTTGATGAAACAAGCCGTCTCCGAAGTGCGCCGGATGTCTCACGGACTCTCTCCCGTCGCAGTTCAACATCGCGGCTTGGCAGGTGGACTTCAGCTTTTGGCGGAGACCATTCGGATCAATTTCCGCCGGGAAGCCGTTTGCGAAATCGACCCAGGCATTGTGATCAATGATGGAGACAAGGAGGCCCACCTTTTTCGAATCGCCCAAGAGGCGGTAAACAACGCTTTGCGGCACGGCAAATGCGCCCAGATCCTCTTGCGTCTCGCGAGGAAGAGAGAGGAGGAATGCCTCCTCGAAATCATCGACAACGGCAGAGGATTCAAAGGTGGCAAGTCCAGTCAAAAATCAGGAATCGGGCTGCGAGTCATGGGCTATCGAGCCAATCTCATCGGCGCCGAGATCGATGTGCAGTCGAAGCCCCGAAAAGGTGTCACCGTCTCCTGCACGTTTTCCTGCCAGGCAAAACGCAAGAGAGCCAAAACGAAGACTGAAAGAAAAAGCCCAAAGAGCTAGCCGACGATCTCAGGATCTTCCGCTGACCGAGATCGATTTCATTGACAGGAAGCGGTGAGTGGAGACGATCTTTCCTTTCTCCACACCATGAAAAAGTATAATGTAGGCATCATCGGATACGGCTGGGCAGCAGGCGCGCACATCGACGCGATCAACGCAACGGACAAGGCACAGGTCACAGCCGTTTATTCTTCCAGAACTTTGGATGAGGCTGAAGTCAGCCGGAAGCACGGCAGCAAGATCCGAGTCTTCACCGACCTCGATGCGATGCTGGCGGATCCCGACATCCAAGTCATCGACATCTCCAGCTACCCGAGCCAGCACAGCGCCCAAGCGATCGCCGTGGCCAATGCGGGCAAGCATCTCATTTTGGAAAAACCCATGGCCAACACCCTTCAAGAGTGTCGGGACATCGTCGCCGCCGCTGAGAAAAACGGCGTGAAAGGCTGCGTCTGTTTTGAGTGCCGCTTCTCCAATCAATTCACCGTCACCAACTCCGTGATCCAAGAAGGACTGCTCGGAGATCTCCATTACGCAGAGGTGGATTATTATCACGGCATCGGCCCCTGGTATGGTCAGTTCCGCTGGAACACAGGCAAGAAAGACGGCGGCTCCGCGCTGCTCACGGCAGGCTGCCACGCGTTGGACTCGCTGCTGATGTTCATGGGCACCGAGGTAGAGGCGGTGAGCAGTGTCTCGACCAAGAGCAGGAGTGACATTTTTGCCCCTTACGAATACGACACCACCAGCGTCACGCTTCTGCATTTCAAAGGTGGCAAGGTGGGCAAGTGCGCGTCGGTGGTGGACTGCCTCCAGCCCTACTACTTCCACACCCATCTCGTCGGCAGTCACGGCAGTCTGCTCGATGATAAATTTCACTCCAACAAGCTGCACACCGACAAAAAGGGCTGGAGCAAGCTCTCGATGAAGATGCTCGACTCCGGTGATGTGAGTGATCATCCCTACACCAATCAGTTCCAAGCCTTCTTCGATGCGCTGGATGAAAACAAAGACATGCCACTCACCAGTCTGCGTGAGTCGCTGAAGAGCTTCGAGGTCATCTTCGCGGCGGATAAGAGTGCAGAAGAAGGCGGACGTCTTGTGAAACTCAGTGAGATGAAATAGTCGCGCTCCATGCCATCCGCCCTCGCCATCTTTGCTCATCCTGACGACATCGAGTTCGTCGCCGCCGGCACGCTTCTTCTTCTGAAGGAGCGCGGCTGGGACATCCATTACATCAATCTCTGCAATGGCCACGGCGGCTCGGTGCAGATGGATGGCGAGACCACCGCGGCCAAGAGGCTGGCGGAGGCGCAAGAGTCCGCACAGATCCTCGGCGCGACCTTTTATCCGCCGATCTCAAAGGATCTCGAGCTCATCTACTCCGTGCCCTTGCTGAAAAAGGTGGCCTCCGTCGTGCGGCAGGCCAAACCGAGCGTGGTGCTCACCCATGCACCCTCCGACTACATGGAGGACCACATGGAAGCCTGTCGGCTGGCCGTGACGGCAGCCTTCGCGCATGGCATTCCAAACTTCGACTGCGATCCGCCCCGGGAAGCCTTTTTCCACGATGTGACGGTCTATCACGCGATGCCCCACGGGCTCTGCACACCTCTGCGGGTGCCCGTGGAAGCGGACGCCTTTGTGGACACCACTTCGGTTCATGCTCAAAAGAGACGTGCGCTCGCCGCACACGAAAGCCAGAAGCACTGGCTCGATGTCAGCCAGGGCATGGACTCCTATCTCATGTCCATGGACGAAGCCGCACAAAAGGTGGGCAAGCTCTCCGGCTCCTTCGCCTATGCGGAGGGCTGGCGCAGGCACCTGCATCTCGGCTTCAGCGCCACCGAGATCGACCCCCTCAAGGATGCACTCGGGCGTCTTTGGATGGCGAACCCTCGGGCCTGATCGCCGCCTGAAAAACGAAGCGGGGCGACTTTGCATGCCTTTCGGTCCTGTCGCCCCGCTCAGATTTAACGGGTGACAGACTTCAATCGCTAGGCCTATTGCGTCCATGAACGGCCAGTCAAAACTCGACGAAACAACTCTGGACGGACCGAAAACCCGCCGTTGGGTGCTGGAGGCTCCTGAATGCCGGGAATTCATGGCGCATCGGATTGCACGTGTGGGAATTGATGATGCCCTCTTTCCGTATCAAAGGGTCCGCTGCCGGCCCGGAGGAAGTTTTGTCATGGCGTGCTTCGAGGGAAAGGGAAACATCTTTCTGGATGGCCGATGGCAGAAGGTGACAAAAGGCACGGTGTGCATGGCTCCACCTCGGGTGCTCAATGCGTTTGCCGCGCAAAAGGGTGAGCCCTGGCGTTTCGCTTGGCTTCGATTTGATGAACCTGAACAGGTGTCGCCACTGGTGGGGGCGGATTCGCCCATGAAGCTGCAAGGCGGGTCCGATTTGGTCAGGGCCATGGAGGGCCTCAGGGAGGAATGGTCAACGGCGAGAGACCCCCGCATGATTCACCACTGGGTTGAGTTGATCCACGGCGCAGCGCGGCGTCTGGCGCAGCCTTTTCGCACAGACGAGCGACTGCGCAGCGTTTGGCAAAAAGTGCAACAGGATGTGGCGACGGACTGGAGCCTCAAGACTCTCGCTCACCACGCCCATGTCAGCCAGGAGCACCTCCGACGAATCTGCCGAAAGGAACTCGGACGCACACCCATGCAGCAGGTCGCGAGCATCCGCATGGATGCGGCGCGGCGGCTATTGGAGCAGACGAATGACAAAATGGAAGTGATCGGCCGCAGTGTGGGCTATGCGAATGGGTTCATCTTCTCACGAGTCTTCAAGAGGGTGACGGGAATGACTCCGATCGAGTATCGGGGGCGCCATCCGTGATGAGCAGACTCGCAAAATCCGCTCACCTTCTCTCAATATAATCATAGACGCGGAGCGGTCGATCTGTGACACTGGACCCATGAAACGATTTTTCTGTCTTACGGGTCTCGTCATGGGTGTCCTCATTCAGCCAATTTCTGCCGCTGAACCGCCGGTTGATTTTGTCAATCAGATCAAGCCCATCCTGGCGGATCGATGCGTGGAGTGTCACCACTCGGAGTCACTGTTCGGGGAACTGAATCTCCAATCACGCGAGCTCATGATGCGGAAGAGAAAAGGTGGCCCGGTGATCATGCCCAAGGAGCCAGAAAAAAGCCTCCTCTACATCGTGCTCACGCTGCCACCGAAAGAACCGAAAGCGATGCCCGCGACGGGGCACCGGATCGCCAAGTCCGAGATGGAACTGATCCGCCGCTGGATCGCTGAGGGAGCCACTTGGCCAGATGGCAAAGATGGTGCCATCATGCCTCGGAAAATGCCGAGCAAAAAGGGTGTCTAAGGCATCAGTGCCCTTCTGCACCTTCGGATTCAGGCGGATCGGTGTCTTCGACTTGGGCTCCTTTTTTCAGGTCTTCGAGAAAGGCGTGGAACTTCTGGTCGCGGTATTCTTCCAGAATCCGGGTCCGGACAGCTTCCTTCACCTCTTCAAAAGGCAAGGGCGCTTTCGGCTTCCTACCGGTCAACATGGCGACGTGAAAACCCAGTTGAGTGGTGAAGACAGGGCTGATCTCGTTCTCATTCATGGAAAAAGCGATGGCCTCGAATTCCTCCATGAACTCGCCCCGCTTGAACCATCCGAGATCGATCTGCTGCTGGTCATCGGTCCTATTCTCTTCCGCCAACTCCATGAAGTCGGCTCCTCCCAGCAGCTTGCGTCTGACTTCCCTCATGTGCTCATAAACGGCCTGCCGACTCTCGGCACCCTGAAGACTCTTCGTGATGTGCACGGCGCGGACTTCCTCAGTGGAGAGGAAGTGGCCGATATTCTGATCATAAAACGCGCGGAGTTCTGCATCCGTCGGACTGGGTTCTGGCGCATAAACTTGGGCCAAAAGCTTGTCGAGACGCACTCCATTGGCCACGTTCTCACGCACCAGGGCTTCATCTCGCGCTGCCATCCCGATACCCATGTAGAACCGCTCTTCCCCACCGGCTTCAGCGATGAGTTTTTCAAGCCGCGCATCGACGTCAGCCGCCTCCACTTCAGGGGTTGTTTTCAGAGACTCCTGATTCAAAAGAGCGCGGGAGATGAGGTTGTCTTTCGCCCGCGCTCTGAACTCGGGATCACGCTCGCAGCAAGCGACCTGCAAGGTGCGCTCGAAGTGCCCTTTGATCTGATTAAACTCGGACTCGACGACCTCGTCGTCGATATGCTCGCCATTGATGATTAGTGCCATGGTCCGCCATCATGGAGCAAGGTTCTGAGTGTGGCAACAGAAGCATACCCGACATGGCATTGACATTGCTCACCGAGTCGCCATGAATCTGAGAACCTCTGCCCGTCGGCCTCGTGGCACGCTCTCCCTCCCCTCCATGATTTTCACTTCCATGCACATCCGTTCCACGCGAAACTGGACACTCAAATTTTCCAGCCTTTTGATCACCGGACTCACGCTGGTGAGCTGTGCGGGCTCCAACAGCACTCCCGCCGGCGGCACCGTCTATGCTCCGAATTATCAATACGGTCAGCCGAACTATCCGCAGCCCTACGCAGCGCCCCAGGCTCCCGTTTATGCCCAGCCCCTGTACGCCCCGCCGCAGGCTCCTCCGGCGGCAGCAGCTGCTCCGATGTTTGCCGCATCCCGCGCACCCGCCATCAATGCAGCGGCTTACATTCTTCTCGACGCCAATTCCGGCGCCCCCATAGCCTCCTACAATGCCGATACCCGCAGAGCGGTGGCCAGCACGCAAAAAATTCTGACCGCCCTCGTCGTCCTCGATGCGGGAAATCTGGACAAGCCCGTCCGAGTGAGTTCCTCCGACCTCAATGTGGAGCCCACCCGCCTCGGCATCAAAGCGGGTGAGGTTTACACCCGAAGAAAACTTCTCTACGCCTTTCTGGTCAAAAGCGCCAATGACGTGGCCAATGTGCTGGCACGGGACAATGCCGGCAGCATCTCCGCGTTTGCTGCTAAAATGAATGCCAAAGCGCGCTCCCTCGGAGCGACGAGCTCGAACTTTAAAAATCCCCATGGCCTCACTGCACCCGGCCAATACTCCACCGCACGGGACATGGCCCGGATCGCCATGGCAGCCTACCGCAGTTCCACCATCCGGGATGCCGTAAGGATTCGTTACCTCCCCTTCCGATACGCCACAGGCCGCACGGTCACTTTGGAAAACACCAACAAGCTCCTCGGCACCATGTCGGACTGCAACGGCATGAAAACCGGTTACACGAATGCCAGCGGACGCTGCCTCATCTCCACCGCAGCTCACGGCGGGCGGGCCGTGATTCTGGTGCAACTCGGCACCAAAACGACGTACATTTGGAATGACGGACGGGCACTCATGGACTTCGGTTTGCGCTACGCGCGCTGAGGCACCCGGCGTGATTCCCGGATAGACCCTCTACCCCGGCCGCGTTTTTCTCGGCCCCCTTTTCCCATGCGCATCTCCCTGCCCTTTTTCCTCGCTCTCACCCTGGTCTCTCACGCAGCTGATCCCAAAAAACCGGCCCTCGCACCCGGCGGCGTTTACCCCTCTCATGACATGCAGCGCCCGAGGCCGCAGGTCATTTCACCGGCTGGCTTCAGCTCACCCGAAAAAGCAGGTTCACCCCCTTCAGATGCGATCATCCTTTTCGACGGCAAAGACCTCTCCCGCTGGAAGAGTGACCCCCGCAAAGACACGCCGCCCGGCGACGACAAGCCAAGGTGGAAGATCGAGAACGGCTACATGGAGATCACACCCAAGTCCGGAGGCATCCGCACGCGCGAAAAGTTCAAAGGTGATTACCAACTCCACATCGAGTGGCGCACGCCCGATGTCATCGTCGGAACGGGTCAGGGGCGCGGAAACAGCGGGGTCTTCATCGGCGGTTTCCCGGAGATCCAAGTCCTCGACTCCTATGAAAATGACACCTACCCCGACGGGCAGGCCTCAGGCCTTTACGGTCAGTATCCCCCGATGGTGAATGCGAGCCGGAAGCCCGGAGAATGGCAGACCTACGACGTCCTTTTTGAGCGCGCCTCAAAAGGCAGCAAAGCCAAGCTTACCGTCATTCACAATGGGGTCGTGGTTCATTACCTGCGTGAGTTTGACAGTGCCGCTCAAGAAGGAGATCTGGCACTTCAAGATCACAACAACCCCGTGCGCTATCGTAACATTTGGCTGCGCCCCTTGCGGATCGATTCAGACGCCAAGGGCACGCCGCGAAGCCCTGCACCTGCTCCCGCCAAGCCGCAGGGTCCCGTCAAGGTCATCCAACTCAAAACCCTGACGGCCCAGATGAAGTATGACCAGGACGAACTCTCGGTCAGACCGGGTGAAAGGATCAAGCTCACCTTTGAAAACGGCGACGACCTCCCTCATAACCTCGTCTTCTGTCAGCCCGGCACGGATACCGCCGCCCTGTCCATGAAGCAGATGGAAAAACCTGAGGAGGGCCTCAAGCGCAATTGGTTGCCCGATGACAAAAACATCTGGCTCCACTCCAAAATGCTCAATCCTCACGAAAAACAAGAGATCCCTTTCACCGCGCCTGAAAAACCCGGCGACTACCCCTTCGTCTGCACCTTTCCAGGCCACGCACTGACCATGAAGGGCAAGCTCAAGGTCATACCCATGGGTGAAGGACTGGAGGACCTCAAGTTCGCCCTTTATCTCGGTAACTGGAAAACCCTCCCCGATTTCGCAAAGCTGAAACCCCACCGCGAAGGCGTCATTGCGGATCACCTCATCGACATCAAACTCGACGACTACAAAAACGAGTTCGGCGTCGTGTTCACCGGAAAAATCAATGCACCGCGCAAAGGCAGCTATCGTTTCTACATCGCCGGTGATGATGGAGTCCGACTGCTCGTGGATGGGAAAAAAGTCGTCGAGCATGACGGCATTCACCCCGCAGGAGACATCAAAGAAGGAGCCGTCCAACTCGAGCCGGGTGACCATGAATTGAGATATGAGTACTTCCAAGGCGCGGGTGAGATCGCCGTCTTCGCAGCGTGGAAGGGAGCCACCTTTGACATCACTCCGCTCTCGAAGTGGCAACCCGACGGCTGGGAGTCAGGCGGGAAGAACAGAAAGAAAAAGGACGACTTCGTACCCATTCCCCTTGCCGTCACGAATGAGCCCGTCATCTACCGAAACTTCATCCAGGGCGCAGGCAATCGCGGCATCGGCGTCGGATATCCCGGCGGCATCAACATCGCCTGGAGCGCCGAGAGCATGAACCTGGCCGTCCTCTGGCGGGGAGCCTTCATCGACGCCTCCAAGCACTGGAACTCACGCGGCGGCGGCGCGCAGTCCCCGCTGGGTTACGATGTCATTCAACCCACCGGAGATGTCTCGCCGGCCCTTTTTGTCAGTGAAAAACCCGACGCTGCCTGGCCTGTTTGGGACCAGGTCAAAAGGTTTGAAGGATTCGAATGGAAAGGCTACACCCTCGACGCCAAACGCAGCCCCACCTTCCGCTACACCTGGCAGGGGGCCGAGATCGAAGAAAGCTACAGCACCACGGGAGACGGCAATAAACCCGACAGTAAACCCACCCTCATCCGCACCGTGAAAATCAAGGGCCCGGTTCCTGCAAAGGCGTGGTTTCGGATTGCCAAAGGTCCGCTCGAATCCAAGGAGAATGCTTTTGTTTTGAAAAGCGGAGTCACCCTTCAGATCGCAGCACCCGGCGCACAGGTAGCGGGTTCCAATCTTGTCCTCCCCGCCAAAACCGGCACGACGAGCATCACCTACCAGTGGGCTCAGTAAAGAGGCGCACGGGTTTTTAACCTGTGTGTTCCCCTCCCCGTAGCTGCGCTCGCAAGAGCGTGGCCACCCCCTCCCTGACAAAGAACACCGCAGCAGCTAGAGCCTCTTCTTCAGCTCCTCCAGCCGCGCCTGGAACTTGGAAAAGAACGGCATCAGCAGCGCCCGGTGCGGGTCCGGCACGCCCAGCGCCAGATCCATCACCTGCTTCACCTCTCGTTCCAGTGTGTTCACATGCGCCCAGTCCGAGCCCTCCGGTTCCTCTTGAAGTCGCGCCATCAGGTCCAGCATCCGTCGTTGCATCTCCTCCAGGTCGAGAGCCTCCGACCGCTTTTCCAGGCCCTGCCTCGCCTGCGTCATCAGCTCCTCAGGCACCTCTCCAAAATCACCGGCCACCACCTTCCTCATCGTCTCCTCCATCGCCGCCTGTCCCCCCGGCGTCTTCAGCCACGCCGCGATCTCCTCGTCCGAAGGCTCCTCTCTCTCGTCAGGTTGTGGATCTCGATTCGTCATCACTCACCCGCAAAAAACCACAAAAAAAACCCGAGGCAACTCCCACCACTGGCGAGTCCCCGTCTTCCCCGTCTCCCCCGTCTCCCGCCGATCCAATCCTGCAAAAAGATTTCGGGCAAAAAGAAAGAGGCCAAGAACAAAGCACCAAGAACCCGAAACCCTTTCCGGCAGAAAGATTGAGGCAGAAAGATTGGATTCCTTCGCCAAGAACCAAGAACGCACCGCTCCCGTAACCGGGGCATTCCTGCCCCGTCTCCCCATC
>CAMBPV010000088.1 GCA_945869695.1 Prosthecobacter debontii | reverse complement strand
ACAGGATTTTAACTTCACATGGTATGTCCATGCAGGTGCGGTCTATCGTTTCTCGGAGCAATGGAGCGCCACTCTTGGCATCTATTTCCAGCACATCTCGAATCGGGGACGAGATCCTGTGAACCCAGGGGTCGATGCGCTGGGACCTACACTGGGCATCAGTCGCCATTTTTGAGCGAAGCTGCGGCGCATCTTGACATAGAGATGATTTCTATTGAAAGGAATCCGCGTGAGTGCAGTACGTAGTGCACCCTGAGTAATTTCTCTTATTACTTAATTATCAACGATCCCCGATAACCATGAACCGCCACGTTTTTGTCTCTCTCTCCCTTTTCAGCATCGCTTCCGCGACTCATGCAGAGGTCAAACTGCCCGTCATTTTCTCTGATCACATGGTGCTTCAGCGCGGCGAGCCAGTGCCCGTTTGGGGCACAGCGGCAAATGGCGAGGAAGTGAAAGTCACCTTTGCGGGTCAAACCAAGGAAACCAAAGCGGGAGGAGACGGAAAATGGAAGGTCTCTCTCGACGCCATGAAAGAGGAGGCCAAGCCAGCAGACTTAGTCGTGGCTGGTAAAAACACAGTCACCATCAAAGATGTGCTTGTCGGTGAAGTGTGGGTTTGCTCCGGTCAATCCAACATGGAGTGGACCGTCCTGAAGGCCGGCAATCCTGAACAAGAGATCGCCGCTGCGAAGTATCCAGCCATCCGCATGTTTAACTTGGAACGTGAGACCTCCATGTCGCCCAAAGATGACTGCAAGGGAGCATGGCTGGAGGCAAATCCCCAGAGCGCAGGGAAATTCTCAGCGGTCGGCTACTACTTCGGACGTCAGTTGCACCAAGTGCTGAACATCCCCATCGGTCTCATCAATACCTCTTGGGGCGGGACGCGGGTGGAGGCATGGACGAGTTCCGAAGCCCTCGCGGAGCGGCCCTGTGCGCGCGAACTTCTTCAAGACTGGACCGCGGCAAAAACCAAGTACGATGCGGCGACAGCGAGCAAGGAATTCGAACAACGCAAGACCGCTTGGCAGGCCCAAGTGAAAGCCATTCAAGAGCGCAACGCGAAGTTAAAACCCGGCGATGCAAAGGAGAATCTCCCGCCCGCCCCGCGCCCCGTGGACAATCCAAATGCAACCCCGCACTACCCCGCCGTTCTGTTCAATGCGATGATCGCCCCGATCATCCCCTACGGGATCAAAGGCGCTATTTGGTATCAGGGTGAGTCCAATCAAAAGCGCGCCATCCAGTATCAGGAACTCCTCCCCACGATGATCAACGACTGGCGTAAGCGCTGGAATGATGAGTTTTCGTTCTACATCGTTCAACTCGCGAACTTCGGCAATGGACACCCTCCGGCCAAGGACGCGGGCGTGGCTGATACGTGGGCTGAACTGCAAGAGGCCCAATTGCTGACCGCTCAAACTCTTCCCAAATGTGGAGTCGCTGTGATCAATGACATCGGAGAAGAAAAAGACATTCATCCGAAGAACAAACAGGATGTGGGTCGCCGCCTCGCCTCTCTCGCACTCGCGAAGGACTATGGCAAAAAAGACATCGTTTTTAGTGGTCCCGTCATGAAGAGCAGCCGAATCACGAAGGACAAAGTGCGAGTGCGGTTTGATCACGTCGGCGGCGGACTGAAGACCCGTGATGGCAAGGCACCCGGACACTTTCAGATCTCGGGCGCAGACCAGGTCTGGCATTGGGCCAAAGCCTCCATCGAAGGAAACGAAGTCGTCGTTTGGAGTGATGCCGTGAAGAAGCCCGTGGGCGTGCGCTATGCGTGGGCATCGTGGCCCGAGGGAGCTAATCTCATCAACAAAGAAGGCCTGCCCGCCTCCTGTTTCCGCACGGATGATTTTATCCTTTCGACCCTCGGCATCATCTCGCCATTCGCCGAGAATGTTCCAGCAAAGCGATAGCCACTGCCGATTTTGTCGCGAGTTGAGCGTCGATTGTGAATCGACGTTCCCTTTCAATGGAGTTGGGGATATTGTCGTAAAGGGAATGCAACATTTGTCGTTACCCTTGCATGTTTCTTCGACTGAAAAGTTTCGCCCCCTTTCTCTGTCTCGGCATCGCGATTGGGGCATCCTTGAGCCGCGGCGCTGACGAGATCATCAAGAGTTCTCCGTCGAAAGATGGAGCCGTGATTTTTCAGACCGTCTGCGTCCAATGTCATGGCCCGAAAGGCGAAGGGAATGAGCAGATCAAGTCCCCCTCCATCGCCAGTCTCCCGAACTGGTATTTCAAAACGCAGATTCATAACTTCCGCGAGGGAATCCGTGGCACTGACCCCACTGACGTTCAGGGGATGCTCATGGCCACCATTGCCAGAGCGCTGCAACCCAATCAGGTAGAAGCGCTTTCAAAGCATGTCGAAGCCATGCCCCTAGTCGTGCCAAAGCCATCGCCTATCCATGCAGAAGCCGACCTGGAGAATGGACGCATACTGTTTCAGGAGCGCTGCATGGAGTGCCACCGCTACAATGCATCGGGTGAGCTTGCATTTGGAAGTCCACCCCTGATCGGAAAACAAGACTGGTACCTCTCAGCCCAATTACTCAAGTTTAAATCAGGCAAACGCGGGGCCGCCAAATCGGATGTCAACGGGGCAAAAATGGTGCTCTCGTCACAAGTCATCCAGGATGAGGAAACTCTGCGCGACATCACCGCCTACATTATCACCCTAAACGATGCCTATGTCGCGAGCCAACAACCGCTGAGCGATCCCTTCATTATCAGGCCTGAGTCGGAAGCAAAATCAAAAACAGCACCCGAGGCTCAGTGATGAATCCTCTCCTTTGAGAGCGGATATCTCCAGTGGGTTGATCGAAAATCCACAATCAATCCTCCGCGTAGAACACCCGCAAAGCCGCCGCGAGATCAGGTTGAGTCCGCACAGCTTCGTAAACGGAGTTTCTTTTGCCGCGGTTCTTGATCATCAGGTGGTAAGCGCCCAGAACCTCAAAACCAGCGTTCAATGAACCCAGCATCGGAAGTGCCTCACCGGTCACCGTGTCCACATTTTCCACCATGCCCCACGGCGGAAAAAGCCCAGTGTCTTCCATCCGCTCCAAAATGGCATAGGCCAAACTTGCCTCACCCATCCTACAGGCGGACATCAGCATGTAGTGCGGATGGATGATCGTCTGATAGGGCAGTTCAGTGCCACTCACCCAATAGCCAACTCCTCGACGCCCTTCGCCCGCACTGAGCCCATAGATTCCAATCCCCGCAAAGGGACCTCGCATTTCCTTGAAGTAATCCCGCTGACGCCTCAGGGACTCCGTGCGAATTTCCAGCCAGTTCTGACGTGATACGCGATCGGGTCGCGCGGTATCAAAGCCAGGAAAAAACAGACTCTGAATCTCGGGGATGAATCCCGTCCCCAGCCAGATCTTCCCATCTTCATTCATTCGAGGGGAGAATCGCTCTCCCGAAGCCAAATGCTGAAGCAAAAGCACGAGCGCCGTTTCGCCACCCCAATCACGCCACACGGAAGTCAGCGGCACAGCATTGTCTTTGATCCCATGAATCACGAATCCGGATTCATCCAAAAGATCCGCAAAGGAAATACGTCGGATCATTCCCATCAGTCCGCTCAACGTTTCCTGATCGCCTAGAACCTGCGAGGCGATCAACATCGAGTGAAAATAGATCGCGCTGTCCACGGTGCTGTATTCCGTCTCAGGATGGATCTGATACTTTCCATCCGCCCCGAGCTTCACAAAATGAGGCAGCAAACCTGAGGCCGTTTTGATCTGACTCACGACATCATGCGTCCGACGGAGAACACCTCTGGCAAAATCCGAATTCACGAGACCGTGCTCGGCAGCCAGCGCACTGGCCAGACAAAACATGCCACAAGCAGGCATTGCATCAAAAGCACCCGCGT
The DNA here is from genome assembly GCA_945869695.1 of Prosthecobacter debontii. GTDB lineage: Bacteria > Verrucomicrobiota > Verrucomicrobiia > Verrucomicrobiales > Verrucomicrobiaceae > JAIBCL01. The sequence goes on along the minus strand of CAMBPV010000088.1, from coordinate 14,434 downwards.
CTGCATGGGCACGGTCTCTCACCAGTCCAGTGCGCTCACTGTAGCTCCGGGCCAGTTTCACATAAGACTTCAAAAAAATTCGAAGATCCGTAGGCAGATTTGGCATGGCAACTTCCAAGGCCACTTGATCCAGGCACATGTGACAGCCCTCCTCGGAGGTCCAATTCAAAAACTTGGCCCCCTTCAAAAGAGGAAGCGGGCGCACGAATTCCCGCACGTCGTCATGATTCATATCCCAGACATCTCGCCACAGAATCTTCTGATCCACACTCTTGAACTCCACATCCACCTTGCCGTGCCCGCTTCCGCGCAACCGAAGGCCCACGATCTGTGGCTGGAATTCCGCTCGAATGTACGCAGGATAAGCCTGATCAAAATCGAGAACCCGATCGGTATCCGATGCCTTTCCATTGAGGCTATGCCAGATCCCTCCCCACTGTTTGGAGTCCAGTTCCACACAAATAGAGCCTGGTGCCCAACGCATCACGCCAGAACTCGGCCCCAGAAATCCGAAATCCGTGGCGATGCATGTGTAGCTCAAGAACGGATTAATCCGCTGCCCCTGCGGCATGTGGAGTTTATCACAAGCCGCCGGATCCAGATCCATGGTCGTGACATAATCCTCAACCGGCTGCCACTCACGCCTCACTTGAGCCCTGGAGACAAGAGGGTGCAACAGAACAACCGAGCCAAGACCGACCCAAAACGAAAACGAAGAGATCAGATTCAAACGTGACATCGCATGTTCATTACGAATGGGCTCGCGAATCGCACCCATCAACCTCACGAAAAACTACCACCATCTGCGGCCGTAGATACCGCAGGGCAGAACGAGGCCACCCGCGGTGATGGGCAACCCGATTTCTCCCGTGGCCGTGGTTCCCCCATGCGAAGCGAACAGCCGCGAAAGCACATTAGCCAATGACGTCGGCGAGAGACCCGTGGTGTAAGCATTCACGAGAAAGAAGATCGGATCCTCGGACACCAATTTCTGACAGTCCTCCAGCAGAGGCCAAAGATTGGTCTCCAACTTCCAGACCTCTCCATCCGCACCGTGACCGTAGCTAGGCGGGTCCATGATGATCGCATCGTATTTCTTTCCTCGACGCAGTTCCCGACGGACAAAGGTGTGACAATCTTCGACGATGTAGCGGATGGGCGCTTGGACCAAGCCCGAAAAACGTGCATTCTCTTTGCACCACTCGACCATGCCTTTGGCAGAATCGACATGGCACACGCTGGCTCCAGCCGCTGCAGCAGCCACTGTCGCAGCTCCCGTGTAACCGAAGAGGTTCAGCACCGAGACTTCACGGCCTTTCGATTTTGCAGCACGAATGCGCTCGCTGCACCAGTCCCAATTTGCAGCCTGCTCAGGGAAGAGACCTGTGTGTTTAAATCCGGTGGGTGCGATCTTGAAAGTCAGATTGCGATATTTCACCGTCCACGACTCCGGCATTTTTTTGCGGTATTCCCAGCGTCCTCCGCCTTTATTGCTTCGGTGATACCACGCATCCCAGCGCGTCCACTCTGGCCCGATGCGCGGCCAAATGATCTGCGGATCCGGCCGAGCCAGCACAAAATCCCCCCAACGCTCCAGTTTCATCCCGTCACCTCCATCGAGAAGTTCATAGTCCTTCCAGGCATCAGAAAGGAGGGAGGCAGGAGACGGAGAGGAAGTCATGGAGATTAGTCGCGAAGGGCCACAGCGGGATCCACGTGTGCGGCAAAGTAGGAGGGAATCAAGGCAGCCAACAGACAAAGCACCAAGGCCACTCCGCAGATCGAGGCAAGATCAACCCAGTGCGTGTATGCGGGTATGCTGGAGAGGAAGTAGATGTCGGATGGAAAGAAATCTTTCCCTGTTGTCTCCGCCAACCACGCGCGGAGATCATTGCGGTAATGCAAAACCGTGAACCCGCTGATCATTCCGAGTGCGCAGCCCAGCACCGCCACGATCCCAGCCTGCGCTAGAAAGATACCCATCACCTGACCAGCTCGTGAGCCCAAAGCGGTGAGGATGCCGATCTCCCGGCGTTTCTGCACAGTCACGGTGATGGTTGTGTTCATCACACACGTCGCCGCCACGATCATGATGAAAAGAAGGAGAAACCACATAAGCGACTGCTGGCTCTCCACATTCTGAAGCATGAACCCATGCTCTTGAGTCCAAGTGCTCGGAGTCCAATCCCACGGCAACTTTTCCGTATCCATGAGCTCCGTCGCTACCCGATGCGCAAGATCGGGATCACGCAATTCGACTTCGATGCCCGACACTCCATCGTCGAGCATGAATAACTCCTGACCAATATTCATCGGCACATAGCCACGGGAACCGGCTGTATCGCTTCGCAGAATGCCCACCAGCGTTAACTCCGTGCCCGTGGGGATCACGCCGTCCAGAGCTCGAGCCCGTTTGGTTTCATCCGGCTCATTTTGATTCAGCCGCACTTCATTCACAAGTCTGCTCAGGCTCTCGGAAGCATTGACAAGCAGCACATCGCCCAACTTCGCCTTCAAGGCCTCCGCCTGTTTTTCGGGTAGGATGATGTGATCGCCATCCAGGTCGAAGTCACCGCTCTTCAAATGCTTCCGCAGTTTCGTGATGAGCGCATTCTCATCGCCCGATTGCAGCCCCAAAATCTCGATGCCCTGCGCTCTTTTCCCGAGCTCAGCCACCACTCCGCCACGCGCAATCGGCTGTGCAGACTCCACATCTGGCTGTGCCCGCACCACCTCCAACACGTCTCGCCATCCCGATCTAACCATCGGGGGCGAACTAGGGTCGATAGGCCCTTGCACGGGCGGCTCTTGCATGAGCAGAATGTGTGGCTCAAAACCAAGGACCATTTTCTTGAACTCGACCTGCCAACCTTGAAAAACAGACATCACCACCACGAGCACACCGACGCCCAACATCACACCCAGAACCGAGATCAAAGTGATCACCGAAACGAATGACCGCTTCGGCCGAAGGTAACGCAGGGCTAGAAACAAAGGGGCGCTTCTCATGGCAGATCAATCACGAAGGGCGGCGGCAGGATCAAGACGCGACGCAAAATAGGCTGGCACCACAGCCGCGATCAAGCTGAGGGCAATGGAAACCACACAGGTGAAAACAACATCACTCGCCTCCATGTGCACAGGGATCGTCGCGAGGAAAACACCATCAACGGCATGCACTTCACCGCCGCCCAGCATCGAAAGACCTGCGCGGATGTCATTGCGCAACCAGATCACCAAAAAACTCCCGATCAGCCCCAGCAGGGTGCCGAGCACACCCACGATCGCCGCTTGAAGAACAAACACTGAAACCACCATCCCGGGGCGCGCACCCACCGCTGTAAGCACGCCGATCTCCCTCCGTTTCTGCGTCGTCACGGTGATGGTCGTGTTCATCACCGAAAAGGCCGCCACTCCTGCAATGATCAGCAGCACCAGTTGCATCATGATTTGTTCATTCTTCATGGCGGCGAGCCGCGCATCTTCCGCATCCGTCCACAGCTTCGGTTTCCATCCCGTCGGTATCGCGCTTTTGAGATTCGCAGAAAAAGCCGATGCCTGCTCGGGGTCAGTCAGTTCCACTGCCACCCCCGTCACACCAACGCCAAGTTTCAGAATCCTCTGACCCGTCGTGAGTGAAGTGTAGCTGTAGCCTCCATCCCGATCCGTCTGCGCCCTCACCACTCCCGCGATTCGGAGCTTGAGGGGCTTGAGCTCAATGCCATTGAGCATCTTTTTCTTTTTGGCTTCATCTTTTTCATCCAAAGCTGCGCGATAAACATGCGCGATGTCCGTGACCTCATCCGCCGGGTAAACGCCCACCTCATCACCGATCTGCAGCCCCAGATTCTGTGCCGTCATGTCGCTCATGACCAAAGTGTCATCGGCCAAATCCAGCGTGCCCGCCAGCAAACTACCTTTTAGTTTTTCCAACCGTGGCCCAGCCTCTGCGGCCTTGAATCCGAACATTTGGACGGCCATCTGATAGCTCTCATTCTCCACATAAACCACTCCCCCGGCAAAAGGCGTCGCGGAAAGCACCCCCGGCTTGGGTTTAGCCGCCGCCACCAGCGGCTGCCAGTCTGCGGCCTGATCTCCCTTTTCCTCCGCCGCAAAGATCACATGCGGCTCCACCGACATCAGCATATTCCTAAAATCGACTTCAAAACCCTGCATCACCGAACGCACGACAATCATCATGAGCACACCCACCGCGATGCCGAGGATCGAAACGATGGTGATCACCGACACAAAGGTCCGCTTGGGCCGCAGGTAGCGGAGAGCGAGGAAAAGAGTGGCGGAATTCATGTGAAAATGGGTCGAGCCCGATCCTACCGTGAAAATGCCGCTGGCAAAGGGGTTCCGTCACAGAAAATCACTTCAAGCAGGGGCCGATTGTTTCGCCAATCCACCTCCGTAATGATCCGAATGAAAATATGCGCACTCCTCCTGAGATCCATCTTGTTTGGCTCGGTTTGGTTCTTTGCCTGCCCTGTTGAGGCACAACTGGCCAATAGCCCTCCAGTTCCTCAATGGATCTTCGGCAGCGGAAGCGCGATGAAGTCCTTTGAATGGTCGGGCAAGCTGTTGAAGGCCATTTTATTCACGGCCTCAGACGGAAAAGCTGAGGTCATCATCAATGGAAACTCAGCCGGTTTGATCGAGGGACGCGAGAAAGCGACCAGCCTTGATGTCACCAGACTCATCCGCGAGGGCTCCAACAGCCTTGTGATCAAGAGCACCTTACCTGTAGCCGCTCTTCTGGAACTCAACGGCGATCTCGCACGCAAGCAGTGGATCACGAGCGATGCCACGTGGCGCACTGGCTCGGACGCCGTCGCCGTGCGTGGTGCAGCGGACGCCGACCCCACCACCAACCCCTTCGATTTCAAAAAGACCTTCGACGCCTACAATTCCTGGCAACTCGCCAAGCCCGGCAATCAGAATCAAGCCACCGATCCCGCTTCGCTCATTCTGCCCCCGGGTTTCAAAGCTGAGCTCATTCGCTCTTCCCAGCCCGGAGAAGATTCGTGGGTCTCCATGGCCTTCGATCCCGAGGGACGCATCACCCTCGGACGCGAGAAAAAAGGTCTCCTGCGGCTCACCCTCAGTGGCGGTGGAGATCAGAAAGTGGAGACCCTCGACGATACCCTGCTTGAGTGCAGAGGTTTGCTTTATGCGCAGGGTCACCTCTTTGCGAATGCGAACAATTCCAAGGCCCTCTTCAAACTTCGCGACACCAATGGCGACGGTGTCTTCGAAGAGAAAACGGAACTGCTCCGCACTGAGGGCGGCGTGGGGCATGGGCGAAACCACATCAAGCTGGGGCCCGATGGAAAAATCTACATCGCCCATGGCAACAATGTTCTCGTGCCGAATTCGATCTCAACCACTTCGCCGCTGAAAAACTACGCCGAGGATCAGCTCATCCCGAATCCATGGGATGGCACCATGTTCGATGGCGACGTCCAATTGCCCGCTGGTCACATCCTGCGCCTAAACACCGACGGCACCCATATCGAACTCTTTGCTGGTGGCCTGCGAAATCCGCTCGACATCGCCTTTCATCGCGACGGCGCTCTTTTCACCTTTGACGCCGACATGGAGCGCGACGTCGGCACACCGTGGTACATGCCCACGCGTGTATTGCACGTCGTGCCCGGTGCGGACTTCGGTTGGCGACGCGGCACAGGCCGCTTCCCTGACTGGTACATCGACACCCTGCCAAGCGTGATTGATATTGGCCTCTCCTCACCCACGGCCACCTTCTTCGGTTACGGAGCCGAGTTTCCAGCCCGGTATCAAGACGCCTACTACATCATGGACTGGAGCTACGGACGAATCATCGCCGTGCATTTGAAAAAAAAGGGCACCAGCTACACGGGCGAGCAGGAGACCTTTGTTTCCGGGCGTCCGCTCAATGTCACGGATGGTTGCATTGGACCGGATCGCGCCATGTGGTTCATCACAGGTGGACGCGGCACTCAAAGTGGCCTTTATCGCGTTACCTTCTCAGGGGGGTCCGCTTTTCCCTCGCAGGTGAATGCCAAGGCACCTCAGGACCCAGATCGCTTTGCTCTTCATGCCGCTCGTTTGCAGGCCGAGTCCACTGCTTCGGAACGGAGCATGGATCAAGTCACCTCATTCAAAGAGGGACCCGAAGCACTTTCGCGCTGGCTCGTCGCCGTTCGCTCGGGCAATCCTGCCTTGATCTCCGCAGGCATTCGCATGGCGCTCGCCCTTCCGTGGGAAAAAGCATCGCTTGATGAAAAGCTCGGTGCTCTTCGCATCCTTGCCATCGGCCTCTCACGCGGTGGCACACTCACCGCCGGGCAACAGTCTGCGGCCACCGTCCACTTCGAGTCCCAGTTTCCCTCCGCAGATCCGAGGCTCAATCGCGAACTCTGCCGCACACTCGTCTACCTCAAGTCTTCGAAGGTGATTGAAAAAACACTCCCTCTCCTCAAGGCGACTACCAATTCAGAGGACCTGCTCTTTTACCCCTTCATGCTTCGCTACCTGAAGCAAGGTTGGACCCTTGAGGCACGCCGCGTTTGCTTCACGGCTTTGAACCGCGCAGAAAAACTCAATGGAGCCAGCACCTACTTCAAAGCCATCTCCGACACGCGCAGCGAGCTTGCTGCCGCACTGTCGCCCACCGATGCCAAGACGCTTGCCTCGGTCATCTTTCCACCCAAACCCACGCCTCTCCTGCCCACCGCCATGCCCGGTCACTCCTTCAAGAACTGGAAGCTGACTGATCTTGCTCCCAAGTTGGATCAAGTTTCACGAGGGCGCTCCTTTGAAAAGGCCAAAGCCGCGCTCATCAGCACGCAATGTGTCTTTTGTCACAAAGTCAGCAACGATCCAGCGCTCCCTGCTGGCGTCTTCGGCCCCGATCTCACCCAAGTCTCCGCCCGGTTCAATCGGCAGGATCTCCTCATGCACATCCTCGAACCGTCCAAATTCATCGACGAGAAGTTCAAGCTCGTAACCTTGACGAAAAAAGACGGCTCCACCATGACTGGCAGCCTCGACAGCGAGGACGACGAGCGAATCACTCTCCGCATCAATCCCCTCGCTGCTGACACCACCGAGATCGGCAAATCCATGATCCGCTCCCGCCAGATCTCCGATATCTCACCCATGCCACCCGGCCTGCTCAACACCTTGAAAGCTGAGCAAATCCTCGACCTCCTCGCCTGGTTCGAGGCGAGTGGAGATCCGAAGCACAGGGCCTTCCAGCCTTAGAGTCCCGCCAACGCCGCAGCCACCACCTCAGCCGTGCGATCCAGGTCAGCCTGCTCATGCGCCATGGAGATGAACCCAGTCTCGAATTGGGAAGGGGCGAAATAGACTCCGTTGTCGAGACAGGCGTGGAAGAATTTGCGGAACGCAGGCAGATCCGAGGTCTTGGCGTCCGCGAGATTTTTCACCGGCGTTTCCGTGAAGAACAGGCAGAACATGCTGCCACGGCGATACCACTGATAACCGAGACCCTTTTTCTTCAGCGTATCCAGCACCGCCTTCTCCATCGTTTGCCCCAGATGCTCCAGCAGCGCGTAGCCATTTTGTTTTTCGAGCTCACGCAACTGCGACAGACCCGCCGCCATGGCTACCGGATTGCCCGAGAGCGTTCCCGCCTGATACACCGGGCCATTCGGCGCTAGCATGTCCATGATTTCTGCACGTCCACCAAAGGCACCCACCGGCAAACCACCGCCGATCACTTTGCCCAGACAGGTTAGATCCGGCATGATGCCCTCCAGTTCCTGCACACCACCTTTGGCCAAGCGGAAGCCCGTCATCACCTCATCAAAGATCAGAACCGCGCCGTGCTTCGCTGTGATCTCACGCAGTTTTTTCAAGAAGCCTGGCTGCGGCAGGATCAGGCCTGCATTGGCCGGATAAGGCTCCACGATCAATGCCGCGATCTCATGACCGCGCTCGGCAAATAGCTTCTCCAGCGCTTCCACATCATTGAAGGGCAAAATCGAAGTCAGCTCTGCAAACGCCTTCGGAATGCCAGCGCTATCGGGTTGTCCATGCGTCAGCGCCCCACTGCCCGCCGCCACCAGCAACGAGTCCACATGACCATGGTAGCAGCCGTCGAATTTCACAATCCGATCCCGACCCGTGAACCCGCGAGCGAGCCGAACCGCCGACATAGTGGCCTCGGTGCCACTGCTCACCAGCCGCACTTTTTCGATGGAGGGAACCCACTCACAAATCGTCCGCGCCATCTCCACCTCGTAAGGATTCGGGATGCCGAAACTCACGCCATCCTTGGCTGCATTGTGGATCGCCTCGATCACCACTCGCGGCGCATGACCCAGGATCGCCGGACCCCAGGTTCCCACATAATCGATCATCTCCCGGTCATCTACATCCCAGATGCGACACCCCTTGGCCCGACGCACAAAAAACGGTTCCCCACCTACATTGCGGAAAGCCCGCACCGGCGAGTTCACGCCTCCTGGAATGACTTGTTGAGCAGCAGCAAAAAGTTTGGCAGAAAGGGGTCCTTGAGTCATGCGTGAACGAGTAGCGAAAGAGAGCAGCGAGTCGAACAAAACGTTCACCTTTGGTCCACCAATCCAAGGTTGATCACTTTGCCTCGTCGGCAGACGTGATTGCTTGATACGGATCAATGCCGAGCACCACTTTCGAAACGGGGTGAATGGCGAGGACTCTGGCTTCGTCCTCGACGATGGTTGCTCGCAGCGGAACGGCGAGTGCGCTCGCCAGTCCATCTTTGGCTCCCCATCCTTTGGTCTGGCCATCGGTAACCATGCTGAAGACGGCCGCCCAAAGCGGGAGTGCGGCTGTGGCGGCGGTGGCTTGAGGGCTGATGGGAATGTCTTTATCGTGCCCGATCCAAACCAAACACGTCAGCGCACGGTCGAAACCGATGAACCATGCATCCGAGCGATCATACGTGATGCCGCCAAAACCCGCGATGCTCTTTTCCGCCAGACCGTGTTCAATCATTGGCTTCCGATACTCGGGGCGTGTCATGCCGGAGATCAATGTCTCGCGCACATTCGAAGCGGCGGCAGGGGCGAAAATCTCGTCTCCATGCACCGCAGGAGCCGGAAACAAATGCGGTGTCGAACAAAGACGTCCATCATTGGCGATGGCCGTGAACGCACGGGCCACCTCAATCAAGCGCACGTGGCTTTGGCCCAAAGTGAATGCCGCCTCAGAGCGCAGCGGCGTGGTAAAACCGCAACGCATGATGGCGGAACGCAGCGGCTCCAAGCCAACCTCATACCCCAGACGAACGGTCGCCGCCGTGCGGCTCTCGACGAGCGCCTGCATCGGCGTGATGGTGCCGCCCGTGTAAGCGACGGGCTCTCCATCCGCACCCCACTCGCCCAGCGTGCCGATGAGTCCTCCGATCATCGCTTGCCGATTGTCCAGCGGACCATCAAGCAAGCGGGCATCGATCACATCAGGCTTCACGGTGACTGCGGCGGCGTAGACGAGAGGAAGAAAAGCTGTGCCCGGTGGACGGATGCCATCGAGAGCCCGATTGAAGGGGCTCGCGACGAAGTCGCGCCCACCCTGCAAGGCGAGGATGGCACCGGAGCGATTGTCGAGCACGATCACAGCTCCCTGTAGCGCCTTTGTGTCTGAGGCAGAGATCGATGCCAGATGCTCACGCATCAGTTTATCAAGACGACGCTGCCAATCGAGCCGCAGCGTCATCGCCATCTGAGTAGGGGAACCGGGCTTCAGACCCATGCGTCGAAATTCGCTCCGAGCCGCGGCGAGCATGTAGCCTGTGCGCACCCGTGTTTTGTCATACCGAATACTGACAGGCTCCGCACTGGCCGCCATCGCTACTTCGTCCGTGATCGCACCCGTTTCAGCCATGCGCTTGAGCGTAAGATCCCGCTTCTCCTTGGCCAACGCCGGACGCGTCACGGGCGAAAATGCGACAGGAGCCTTGATGATACCCGCCAGGGTTGCTGCCTCGACGAGCGTGATGTCCTGAACATCTTTTCCAAAGTAACACCGTGCTGCCGCACCCACACCCGAGCATCCGTGACCGAGATAAATCCGATTCACGTAATGCGTGAGAATTTGATCTTTGCTGCATTCCCGCTCGATGCGCATGGCCAGGAAGATCTCCTTTAGTTTTCGCTCATAGCTACGCCCCTGAAGTCCAAAGGCATTCCGCGCGAGCTGCTGAGTGATCGTGCTGCCACCCTGCCTGATACCGTGCGAGGTAAAGTTCTTCAACGCCGCTCGACTGAGGCCAATGATATCGAAACCAGGATGCGAATAAAACCGCGCGTCTTCCGTAGCGATGATCGCCTGCACAAAAGGTGGAGGCACGTCACTCAGCGCGACCCATTCGCGCTCGATCTCTCCTGCACTGCCAACAGGCTCTCCCTTGGCATCCACAAACAAAGTCTCATGCTGATCATGAGTCAGCGCCGCCATGTCGTGCGTGGACGCGATACTCGCATAGTGCGACCAAACCAAGCCAAACGCGATCAGCCCGATCCAGCCAACCAACGCACTGAACCCAGCGACGAAGCGCAGCCATCGGGGAAACAAGTGCCATCGATTCCGAAGCTGGGTGAGGAGTGCGATCATGGATCCAAACAAAATAAAATCACTAGCGGAAAAGTCGTGAGAAGAAGCCACTTACCGAGTTCTCACGCTCTCTCGGCGGAGGCGGTGGAAGACTCGTCAGATCCGGCACTGGCCCCCAAAGTGGATCGCGCTCCTGCAAGACCACCGCCTCATCATAAGTCACACCATGAAGGGAAGGATGCGACTCGATCTCGCGCAAAACTTTAGCAATGACCGGTGCAGCTGTGCCTCCGCCAGACAGCGAGCCCTCCCCCGCATCGCCCTCAAGCGCCACAGCGAAAGCCAAAGGCGGCATCGTGTCCACGAAGCCAGCAAACCACACCACATTCGCCTTTTGCCCCTTCAAGACCCATTGAGCTGTGCCTGTTTTGCCAAAGACCGCCACCTTTTCCAGTCGCACCGCCTTGCCTGTTCCTTGAATGTGATTCACCACTCCAAACATCGCGTGCTTCACGGTCTCCAAGTCCTCCTGACTCACAGGTATCAGAGCATCACGGGCGGGCATCGACACATCACCTGTCTGCCCTGTTTGAGATTGGGTCTGCATCACCAACCGTGGCCGGGGACGACACTTGCCATTGGGCAGCGTGGCCATCGCCATGGCGACTTGAAGAGGGGACGCCTCCGTCACGCCCTGTCCGATGGAGAGATTGGCCAGATCGTGATTGGAGGGAGCACGCTCAGGCAGCGATCCCGCCGATGTTTTCCACGGAAACCGAGGTGCCACGCCGAAGCCAAACTCCCTGGCCATGTAGAGGATGGGCATGTCTCGCGTCACCATCGCCGACTGGTAGAAGTAGGTATTGCAGGATCGAATGAGAGCGGCACGCGCATTGAATAGACCTCGATCCGTTTTGGACCAGTTGTCAAACTCACGCCCATCGATCATCAGCGTCGGCCCGCATTCAAACTCGCTAAAAGCGGGCACCGTCGCCGCACGCATTCCGGCCAGCACCACGAAAGGCTTGAACACCGAGCCCGGTGGATAGCTCCCCAGGACCGCACGATCAAACAGCGGTCCATTTGGATCACGCATGAGCGCGGCATAGTCATTCGCCGAGATGCTTCTCGCAAAGGCATTCGGATCAAAACCCGGCTTGCTTACCATTGCGCGGATATCGCCGGTGTATGCATCCACGATCACGACTGCACCGCGCCTTCCCGTTTTCCCGAGCGCCACCTCCGCGATGCGTTGCGTTTCCAAATTCAGTGTCGTCACCACATCTCGACCAGCCTGGGGTGCAGTAAAGACCTGCTCATTGGCCACTGCACCCGCGTCCGAGATCATCACGCACAACGTACCGTCCTTGCCTGTGAGTTGCTTGTTAAACGCAGCCTCAAGTCCCGTCGCTCCACGTGTCTTCTGCCAAAGCGGTTCACCATGCTGCACCGCACCCGAAGGAGGCGGCCCCTCGGCAGAAACGTAGCCGAGCAGATGCGCCGCCAGTTCACCCTGCGGATAGTGGCGCACATACTCCGTGCGCACGCTGACATTCGGGTGCGCCTTCGAATCCAGGTTGATGCCCTCCGCCAGATCATCGGAAACAGTCAGCGGGATTTCGCGCCGCTTTTCGTAATGACGCCGCAACTTATCCGCTTCCGGCAAATGAACATCCGGCACCTCTGACCGTAGTCTGAGGATCGCCTGTTCCAACCACGTCCTGTAAGTTTCCAATGAGGTCCGGTGTGCCGCTGGCACGGACACTTGTAACTTCCGCACCACCATCGTCTGCGCCAGCGGCTGACCCTTCCGATCCAGGATCTGACCACGGGGTGCCGGGATCGAAAAATAATAGGGTTTCAGATCCACTCGCGAGCCCTTCCCCGGCGCAAAGGAGGCAACCCCCTTGTCTTGCGCGTGCCCGATTACGGTTCCGCATACGCCCCCCATCATCAAGGCCCGTAACCAAGCTGCGCGAAGCCCGATGAACGGAAAACGAAAACGGAGCTTCCTCGAAAGGGAATGCACCAGAGTTGGAGGTTCAAAGTAACACATCGCCTGCTTCGACAAGATACGCCGAAGACCCGCATGGAGTCCATGCCAGCTTTCAGGTGAAGGCGCACGCGATGCGCGTGGCCTCGATTCTACGGAATCTTGGGGTGAATACCCCATGTCCCCGGCAGCTGAGTCGAGATTAGACTTTAGGCTGAGCCTCCTTGTCTCCTTCCACATGACCTCGCCCAAGATCAAAACATCAGCATCGGATGCACTCATCGGAATATGGGCTTTGTTACTCACCTCATTCATCGTCGCGACCCTCTATTTCGGGCGCGAAATCCTGATCCCACTTTCACTTGCGGCACTGCTAACCTTTTTGCTCTCGCCTCTGGTTACCCGCATTGAGCGGCGCATTGGCCGAATCTCTGCGGTCTTGGTGGTGGTGGCGCTGATCTTTACCTGCCTTGGATTCGGAGCCTGGATCCTCACAAAACAGATGGTCGATCTGGCCACCAAACTTCCGAAGTATAAAGGCAACATCATCTCAAAGATCCAATCTTTCCAGATACCCAAAGGGGGCGTGTTCACGAAACTTTCTGACATGGCAGAAGAGCTCAAGCAAGCACTGCCAGGTGGCACGACTCCACCCGATTCACAGGTAAATGGAACGGGAAACGAAGATCCGAAAACCGTGGTGACCCCGTTTCCAACGACGATCCCCAACCCATTGCCGGAAATCACGCCCGAACACACAGCCGAGCCGTTCTCCACCAACCCCTTTGATCTCATGCAAACCATGGTCGCTCCGCTGCTAGGTCCCCTCGGGACTTCCGCACTGGTGCTGCTGCTGGTGATATTCATGCTTTTGCAGCGCGACGATTTGCGCAACCGCATCATCCGTTTGGTTGGCCAGGGTCGAATCAGCGCGACCACCCGTGCCATGGATGACGCGGGAGAGCGTGTTTCAAAATATTTGCTCATGCAACTCGTGGTGAATGTCATTTATGGCATCCCGGTGGCGATAGGCCTGACTTTTATCGGTGTGCCGAATCCTGTGCTCTGGGGTGTCATTGCCGTGGTGCTGCGATTCATACCCTATCTCGGCCCATGGATCGCGGCCGCGTTTCCGATCACGCTCGCCCTCGCTACATCACCCGACTGGATTGCGCCGCTGCTCACGATCGGGCTTTTTGTCGTGCTCGAATTGCTGAGCAATAATGTCATGGAACCCTGGCTCTATGGCTCCAGCACGGGCGTGTCCCCCATCGCGCTCATCGTCGCAGCCGTTTTCTGGACCTGGCTTTGGGGGAGCATTGGTCTCGTGCTGGCGACACCGCTGACCGTATGCATGGTCGTGATCGGCCGACATGTGCCGCGACTTTCCTTTCTCAGCGTGCTTCTCAGCGATGAGGATGCACTGACACCCGCAGAGGACTGTTACCACCGGCTGCTCACGCTGGGAGAACGCGATGAGTTGGAACTTGTCGAGACCTATCTGAAAACAAACACGCCCACCTCTCTGTACGATACCGTCTTTCTTCCGGTTCTGATCTCCGCAGAGTCGGATGCGCGCGAAGGACATCTTGATCCCACCCAATTGGTCTACGTGGAGCAAAGCATGCGAGACATCATTGAGGATCTGGGCACACGCACAACGACACCTTCCCATAAGACCACGGACATCAATGCGACATCGGATTCCGCAATCCCCGTCAGTTCGCCCGACTGCCGCATCTACTGCCTGCCTGCACGCGCGGATCGGGATGAAATGGCAGGGACAATGCTGGTTCAACTCGCCAGGAAGCAAGGCTTTGGCGCTCAGAACGCCCCGTCCTCACTCGCAACGGGTGAACTGATCGAACTGGTTCAAAAGGCGGACGTGGATGT
>CAMBPV010000087.1 GCA_945869695.1 Prosthecobacter debontii | reverse complement strand
GGGTGGATAAACTCTTCCTTGATGCCCATCGGTCCCCGTTAAGGCTGCCGTGATTTCCGTGTTGCCTCCGATTGGATTTCCGCCCCGCGCACGACCGTAGGTCTGAAGAAACTCGGCGATGATTTCCAAATCTCTTTCCGGCGGCTGATTGGCTTCGTGAAGCTGATCGGCACGAGCTTGAAGCATGGGATCAATCAACACTGGCGCTGCCTCCGAAGAACCCGGATTCGGAAGCGATGGCAAAGAATCTTTCTTCGAGGGAGTCGATCTGGCCTCTTTTGATTGACGAAGCTGACTCCACTCCGGCATCGACACCATTTTGAAAAGACCCATGACGAGCACGATCAAGATGACCAGAAGCAGGGTAAGGATGTAAGGACCGGGACGTTTTGGCAGTGTCATGAAAATACAAAAGCGGGACTTGGGTAGGGGCAGATTGTCGTGCGAGTTGGTGGTGGGGTGAATCCAATCTGAACTAAAACCGTGAACTGCTCAATCCATCCAATCAAGCTTCGGCACCCCATTTGGCCAAGGTCTGCTTCTCCCACACCCTTCCAACGACTTTCCGTTCATTGCAGTGTGTGAGGCGCAGGGGGTGGCGGCGTGACTCCCAGCCCCGCTGGACTGGGATTCAAGAAAGAATCATCTTGAGTGAACAATTCCCGATCAGGCCCCGCTGAGCGAATCTCCATCTGGCTTCCTGAGTTAGGATGAAACCAATAGGGAGTGCCCCATCGATCCGTCAGCTGGCCATTCTTGATCGTGCGATGCCCGGGCGGAAACACCAGCCCCTGCTTGCCTCCATAGCCGGTCATAGCCAAAGTAATATCCTCATTTCCTCCGATCGGGTTACCTCCATGCACCTTCCCATGAATGCTGATGAAATGAGCGATCGTCTCCAAGTCCTGTTGAGGAGTCGTTTCGTCTGAATGAAGCCGATCCGCCATTTCCTGATGCATCGGATCGATCGTGATCCGCGGGGTCGAAGAGCTCGGAGCGGGGGGTAGCGAGCCTGAAGAGGCGGCGCTGCGTATTCTTTCTTCACTGACCCCATCTTCCTCCATTTTCGCAGAGACCTTTTCAGCATCTTTTGTCTCTCGTGACCCGATGAGCCAAACAGCCACCAGCATCAGAATGAGAAGTGCCACCCTCAGAAATCGAGACACTGAGTCTTTTAACAAAGGCATGACTGGGATGCGAATTCTACGCCTCGTTCAATCGGGTGGCGCGGCTGCTAAAAGGAGAACATGTCCAAGTTCCTGCTGACGAGCTCGCTGTTGGTAATCCCATTGGGCATGAAGCGTGAGAGATTTGGGAACACGGCGGGGATATCGCCATCACTGACTCCAAACCACTTGGCAAGCGTCGCTGCGTATTGATCCACAGCCACGTTCGGAATCCAGCGGCCGGAGTTGCCCTGGCAATCAATGCCGCCGTTCTTGGTGAGATCGGCAAATCGACCGTAAATTTTACCACCATTCACTGCACCCCCGGCGAGGAAAGCATTGCCTCCCCACGCGTGGTCGGAACCCGCAGTGTTATCAGCTTTGTTGGCATTGAAGGTGCGATTGAAGTCAGAGGCTGAAAAAACTGTAACATTATCCCACATGCCGATAGAGACCATGGCATCCCGGAAAGCTGCTACGGCTCGGGAAAGATTATTGATGAGACCGTAATGGCCCTGCGTCGTGTTGGCGTTCGGTATTTGGGAAGTGTGGGTATCCCAGCCGCCGAGCTGCACAAAGAAGATCTGTCTCGTATTGCCTAATGCGGAACGCCCTGCGATCATGCGGGAGACGACGCGAAGTTGTGAAGCAAAATCGGTGATCCGGGGATTGAAGAGGCCATTGGGAAACCAATTTTCAAAGTGGGCGTCCAGCGTCGGATTCGGAGCCGCTGTTTGAGCGAGGGCGTTGCCAATGAGACCTTCCGTAACGCGAGCGCTCTTCGGCACATCAACGTAAGTGTCGTCGAAAAGGCTGGCATGACTCATCGCAAGAACCTGCTCGATGGCGCGAAGACGCCACCCAGCGGCATTGTGCTGGTAATTGGTGCCACTGAGAGGATCAGCCCCACCAACGACTGGGGCCAGAGGATTGTATCTGGTGCCAGCGAGCAAGGCGGGATTGCTGTAGTCCGGCTGAAGATTGGGGAAGCGCAGCGCACTCGTGTAGGGACTGCCGAAACCAGCTAGGGAGGAAACGGCACCAGAGGAGTTCATCACATAGGGCTGGATGCCGACACCGACCTGAAGGCTGTTGATGCCAGCAATGGAGACAGACATCGATAGATCACCCGCATTGGCACCTTGACTGGTGAGCAAATCCGCGATGCGTCCGCCCCAACCGCTTGTGAAAGGTTTGTCAGGGATGGATGACTGCCACTGAGTCTGCTGATCGGAATGGGAGAAAAGCTGAGGCGGCTTGGGTGTCGCTGCGCTAGCGAAATTCGCCCGGGTGACTCCCGGCTGAGTGAGAGTGCCGATGTTGCCAACAAAGGACAGGTCGCCGTCGGCAAACATTTTCGCCAATGGGTAAGCTCCAGGGTGCAAAGCCATCTGAGTGCCGCAATAGCCGGAAGCTTGTGTCGGCGGGTTGTAGGCACCGACATTCAACGGTGTGAGGCGACTGCTGACCGAGGCCGTGCTCACGGCGGTTCCATTCCAATACCCGTTGGATCCGTTGGAGGGAGTGTAATCAAAATCCGAGTCAGGAATGGCAAGGAAACCGCGCCCATTGACATAGGCGGTGCGCGCGGGACTCGAGCCGGATGGAATCAGCAGGTTGTTGGAGTCCACGCCGCCATTCATGAAGAGGCAAACGAGAGCCTTGTAACCTCCGCCCCCACCCTGGGCAGCGGCGGCTCCCACCATCTTCAGTTGGGCGATGGTGTTGACCATGCTGGTGACCCCGAGCGATGCAGCCCCTGTCTGGAGCATGAAGTCGCGACGGTTGGGCTTGCTGCGGTTTTCAGTTTTACGAAGGAAGATGTTCATGGTGAATTCCTGATTTTGGATTTTGGATTCCGGATTCGAAGATCATTTCGCGATCAGAGATGGGGCAAGCGTCGTCATGAGATAGGCGGCCCAGCGGCAACGGTCTCTGATCTCGTCATGGAAGGTGCCGATCGGCGGGTTTTTAGGATCAAAAACAATCGCAGGCAGGTAGCGAGTCGTGCCAAGACTGTTCGCTCCGCCGTTGATTTGATAAATGCAATCAAGGATGACCTGACGGGGATTGACCGTAGGGGAAACAGGCGATGCCATATTGGGTTGGACAAGCCCTGAATCGGGAAATTTTGCCTTCAGCGAGCCGCCCGACCACCAGAGGTCCATCCTGTCAATGATGGCCCTGGTAGCAGCCCAATGGGCGTTCTGGAGACTCACATCGGTTGGGAGAGTCGGGATGTTTCCAGGCCCACCGTAGGCTGTTGCGAGACTGGCATAAAAGGCACTGCGGTAAAGCAGGATCAACTCCGTGAAGTCAAGCACCACACGTTCGCGATTCTGGTTTCCACCAGCAACATCCGAGCTGTAATAGCCGACGCTCTTCGCATACGGAGGCGTCGGAATGATCGCATTCGGAGAGACCAAATTGACCGTTACAGTCCCTGAAGGCACTTCCGAGAGCTTGATGCTGAAGGTGTCCGTGGAACCGCCTTCAGCCGCCGTGGTGGTGCCGTCCGTTTCGGCGAGGATAACCCGAGGGCCGTCATTGTCAGTGATGGAAGCCGTTAAGGCAGGCACAGGGAGGCCAACGAAATTGGCATCCGTGCTGATGGCCGCGCTGTGAGTGACGATGCCGCTGTGGGCATTCTCGACGATGGCATCATCGGCAGCTGTGAGAGTGATGGTCTGCGGCGTGCTCCAGTTGCCACTGTTGAAGGTCACTGTGTTGGGAGAGACGCCGCTGATCTGGCTGTTGGCGGAGATGTTCACCGTGACATCGGCGGTCGGGGCGTGGGACAAAATGATGTCATAAGTGTCAGAGGCACCGCCCTCAGTGAGCACGGTCGTGCCGCCCGAGGGGACGATCCGAACGGCGGGCACTTCATTGTCGGTGATGGTGATGAGCGCAGTGCCCGCAGGAGCCCCATTGTAAGCGGTGTCGCTACTGGTAACCGTTTGAGTCACCAGGCCAAAATGGAGTGCCGGAAGAATGCTTTCGAACAGAGTATCATCCACTGGCCGCACGGTAACGGTCTGGAAAACATTCCAATTCGTGGGGGAAAAATTCAGATTGGTGCCCGAGCCGTAGATCAAAACACCGCCGGGAAGGATCGGCGGAGCAATCTCCTGCTGACCATTTGCTGAAAGGGCGATGCTGACACCATCGGTTGGAGCGCGACTCAGAGCGATACGGTAAGTTCCGGTGTTGCCGTTTTCATGGATGCCCGGGTTGTCGATCAGCAGGATGCGAGCGTTATCTCTGGAGAGCATGCTCACGGCGACACTGTGGACAGGAGCGTTGGTGGTGCCGTTAAAGTTGGCATCGGCACTCGTGGCAGTATGGGCGATATTGACTGTGCGTGCGCGCTCGGCGTTCACTGCATTGTCCACGCCTGTGAGAGTGAAGGTCTGCGGGGTGGCCCAGTTACCCCCTGCACCACCCGTGAACGTAATCGATGCAGGGCTAATCGCGAGCCCTTGGGCGCCAAAAGTGGTGGCTGTGCTGCCCAGGAAAGCCGCCGGAGTGATCGTGACACTTTGCGTGGGCTGACTGCGAAGAACGACGCTGTAGGTGTCGCCAACGGAACCGTCCTCGTGGACTCGAGTATCGACGAGGGTGGGGGTGACGATGACGCGATTGTCATTGTCCGCGATGTTATTCACCACAGTCTGGATACCGGCCAAGGTAACATTGAGCGTAAGCCCCGTATTCGTGGCCACTGCGTTGCTGCTGAGAGTGAAGGTGGTGGTGTTCGTAGTGCTGACGGAAGCGATGGTGGCACCTGCAGGAATGCCGATACCCGTCACGGCCATCCCCGCAGCGAGTCCGACGGTGCTGGAGCAAGTGACTGTGGTGCTGCCTGAGGTAGTGGCCACATTGGTCAAGGGTCGAACATAACCGGAGGTATCCGTCGTGGCTGAAATACCGGCTAGGGTGAGGCTACTGGCGGTGTCAGTAGCAGCTCCGCTAAGGGTCAACGTGGTGGAATTGTCCACAGAAACGATGGTTGTGTTCAAGGGGATGCCCGGACCGGCGAGAATCATGCCGGGTGTGACACTGGCCGTGCTCGTGCACGTCACTGAAGCACTTCCTGTCGTGGTGGATCCATTGGCTAGGAAGGTAACAGCACCCGTGCTGTCCGGTGTGGTGCCATAGGCGTTCAGGGAGACCCCCGCGCCGGAGACGCTTGCGGCCACGCTAAGCGTGAAGGTGGTCGTGGTGGGGATCGATGCGATGGTGGCATTGGCGGGAATACCAGGTCCGACGACGAACATGCCAGTAGCAAGGCCCACCGTGCTGGTGGTGGATACCGTCATGTTGCTCACAGTAGTCGTGCAATTGCTGAGAGGCAGATGGACAACCGTGCGGATGGCGTGAGTGATGTTCGCCTGATGATTGCCTTCCTGAGTGGTGTCATTGGTCGCCGTGACGGTAACCGTCTGCGGCACATTCCAGTTCGCGGGGGTGAAGGTGAGGAGCGAGGTCGAGAGCGAAGAACCAGCAGCCGGTGTGCATCGAACGAAGACATTGCCATTTGGGACTCGGGTAAGCACAGCCGTGTAGCTGTCCGTGGCACCCCCCTCGGTGGTGGTCGTGATTCCACCAGTCTGCGTGATCTTCACAGCAGGTGACTCATTATCCAGAATGTTCACAGCACTGTTGACGCTGACACCGAAAAACGCAGAATCGCCATCTGAACACGTGAAGGTGATGTTCTGGCTCTGCGCTACCTGCGTGAGAGCACCGTTGATGATGGCGTAGGTGTCATTCACGATGTCATCAATCGGGCTCACAACCACCGTCTGCGGCACGTTCCAATTCGCGGGCGTGAACGTGAAGACACTCTGACTAAAGCCCATCTGCGCGTTAGCAGTGAGGGTAACGGTGACAGGTATCTGAGGTGCGTTTGAAAGGTAGAAATCCACACTGTCTGTGGCGGGGTCGCCTTCGGTCACAAATGTGTTTCCACCGGTAGGGGTCGAGTCATTGCTGCGGATGGAACCACCACTAGGGATGACGACAATGCTCTCGTTCCGTCGGTGCTGTTCGGTGATGTAATTGACAACGGTCTGCGCGGGCAACGCATCAAACGTGTTGTCGGTAGAGCTGGCAGCATTGACCGTGTTGGTGACGTTGATCACTTCACGACCCTCAGTCAGCATATCGGCGATGGCAGTGACGGTGACGGTCTGGGCAGTGGACCAGTTGGCATTCGTGAAGGAAAGGGCTACGCTGGCGGCCGGCGTCGTTACGGTATTCGAGTTGACGAGCAAATCGGCAGGCGAGGGTGAAGCAACGTCGATAACCACCACTTGACCAACGGGGGGCTGCCTGGTGAGAACAACGGTGTAGCTGTCCGTGCCTCCTTCCCCCGGTGTGCTGTTGCCACTGCTCTCGACGATGCTGAATCCAGAATCGTCGTTGTCTCGGATCGGGACGATGACAGGTGCATGGGCATTGTTGTTATAGAATGGATCGGCGCTGGAAATGGCGAAGCGAATGGGAGTGTTGTGCGGCGTAGTCTCGGCAATGAGGTCATCAACTGCCGTAACCGTGAAGGTTTGCGCCGTGCCTGAATTGGTCGTGAGGAAAACGAGCGATGCAGGGGTGACCGAAATCTGTGCGCTATCAAACAGAGGCGTCACAGTGACGGTGGCAGTCGGTGTGCGCGGCAGTGAAATGGTAAATCTGTCGGACACATTCGGAGTTCCGTCGGTTCCCACCGTGCCGGCCTCGGCCACACCGGTGAATACATTACTGTGACCGATGGAGAGCGGCAGGAGATCGTTGTCGATTACGGTCACCGTGGTGGCTGGCACTTGGACGCCGCTGTAAGCCGGGTCACTGCTGGTGACCACGTAAGTGAGGATTGCGGGCTGATCGCCTTCGACGGTGGTATCATTAATAGCCCCAATGGTGACAGCTTGGGGAGTGTTCCAGTTGGCTGGCGTGAAGGTTAGGCTTGCTGGGCTGGCTGTGAATTGAGAGGTGGTCACCAGCGCAACCGTCACATTACTGGTCGGCTCCTGCGTAAGTGCGAAGGTCAGATCATCCGTCGCGCCTTGCTCGGCAGGAGTCGTCACACCGCCAGATTGGACGATACTGACTCCGGCACCGTCGTTATCGAGGATGGTGATATTCAGTCCAGTGTAAATAGTTCCCCAATAATTGTTGTAGTTTGCGTCGGTGGAATTTTCGCTGCTGGTGTTGGCGATGATGACGGAATCACACGCAGGTGGGGCTGCGATGCTGATCGTAGGTGCAGTCGTGAAAGCTGTTCCCCCGTTGTTCACGGTGATGGCGGTGACCACTCCGGCCGGTGAGATCTGCGCGATGGCTGTCGCACCCGAGCCACCGCCACCACTGACGGAAACATTTGGAGGGTTGGTGTAGCCCGCACCACCATTGGTGACGGCAATGGTGCTTAGAGTCCCTGCGGGGCCGCTGGGCACGATGGCCGTCGCGGCTGCTCCAGTGCCGCCGCCACCTGAGAAGGCAACCGTGGGAGCGCTGGTGTAGCCGGAGCCGATGTTCGTGACGTTGACCCCGGTCACCAATCCCCCAGTAACAGTGGCTGTCGCTGTGGCTCCAGTTCCTCCACCTCCGGTGAACGAAACTGTAGGAGCGCTGGTGTAGCCCGAGCCACCAGCGGTGACGGTGACGGCGGAAACCGTCCTCGCTACTCTTCCAGTAGCGGTTGCATTCACCGACAGGACATTCGCAGTCCAAGCAGACTGTAGGCCCTCGCGTTTCGCATCATCCGCCGCAGTAACGGTCACGACCTGGTCCGCATTGTAGTTGGCAGGCGTGAACAACAGCGTGGCTGGATTGCAAATCACCGAGTTGGAGCCCATGTTCACGTAGATGGTGGAGGCCGTGGGAAGGGTGCGGAGGCGCACGGCGATCTTGTCCGTGACGGAGCCGCCTTCCATCACCCGCGTCTCACCGTCGGGCACCAGACTACCGAGCGTGCTGGTGGGGGTCAAATGGGTCATGATGATTCGGTGCTCATTGTCATCAATGGAGGCAAAGACCGGCTGAACCGTCAGACCACTGTAGGCAGCATCAGTCCCCACCGTGATGGAAGTGGTGTGATTGATCATCGCTCCATGCATCGGGTTGGCCTGGAAGCTCTGCTCATGCGTGGTGTCGTCGTTTCCGCGCACGACGACGGTCTGAACAGCGGAAAAATTGGCAGAGGTAAAATCACGAGTGACCGCCACGCCCGCTGCTGCAAATGTGGTGCCCGTGGTATTCAGCGAGATCTGTCCGTTGCTCGGAGTGCAGGTCACTCTGACCGTCGCCCCAGCGGCAGGCGCACGCGTCAGCCTGATGGTGTAGCTGGCGGTTCCAGCACCCGAAGTGTTGGTCGTCTCAGTCACGGTGATGCCAGTGGTGTCTGAAATCAGCACATGCTTGCTGCTCGCACCGTCATCATTGTCCACGATACCGATGGGCAGCGAGGGAACGGTAAGCCCATTGTAGTTACCCGCCGTGCTGACGGTTGTGAGGTTCAGGGTGTCACCGTTCGTTCCAGCCGCTTCGGTTGCTGCATCATTGACGGCAGTGACGGTAAAGACCTTATTGGTGTTCCAATCGGCAGCCGTAAAATGAAGGGAGGCAGGTGACACCGTGGCTTGAGTGCCGGCCATGGCTGCATTCACGGTCACCGTCGCACCCGTCATCGGCGGTGCGGAGAGGCGCACCGTGATGGCGTCCGTCTTTCCACCTTCCTGAACCCAAGTGTTTGTGCCCGTATGCGCAGCCAGCACACCTTCATTTGGTATCTCATTGTCGGTAATGCTAAGCGGGAGCGGCTGGGTCACGGTGCCGTCGTATCCACCACCGCTCACAGCAAAGCGCAGCACACCATTGGTGGTGCTGCCTAGCGAGATGTTATTGAAGGCGGTAACGGTGACGACTTGGTCCGTGTCAAAATTGCTCGAATTGAAAGTCAGCGTATTCGTCCTCACCCCATTGACCATAAACATGGCAGCAGGCGTGGCCCAGTTGTTCAAAAGCTGGAAGTCCGACATGCCGGAGTCCTGACCGGGCTGGGCGTTCATACCTGTGAGGTTCATGTTCCAGGTGTAGTTGTAGAAGTGGTTGATCTTGTTCACCTCGCTCGATTCGGTGGAGATCTGCATTTCAGGGGCAAACAGCCCCGCCTCCGCCATCGCTCCGGGCACGATGTAATCCGGCAGGAACCAATTGAAGACACTCGGTGCACGTTGGGGAGATTGGCCGATGAGACCCGTCAGATCATTCCAGCGGAAACGAAACGGCCCTTGAGCCCAGCCGACAGGAAGCGCAGGAGGGTTGATATTCTCGGCCGAAAACTTGTCCATCTCCGTGGACGGATAGGCTGATGGCATCGGCGAATCCATTGCAGAAAAGGATGGAGCATTATTCCGAAGCGTGGAGATCGGAGCACCCGAAAAGGCCCGCAATGCGCGGAAGATTGAGGCATAGGCCACGAGAGGCTCTTTCACCTTGCCATGAGAGATTGATGAATCCGCGAGCGCCAATGAGCGCGCTTCATAATCGAGCAGGATGGACTTAAGCACCGCGCCGAGATTACCGTTCGTGTTCCGGTACGTCTCGCTCACGCGGTAAATGTAGCCAGCGCTGGGATTGGAGGTGATGAAGCGCTGAATGAGCCAGCGCGAGATGTTAACCGGTGTGTTCTGGTGGCCGTTGTAGGCCGAGTTGGATGCCGGATCGCCCGCGAGGCAGTTGTGGGCGATGGTCATGTCCGTGATCGCAGCTGCATGAGTCTGCAAGTCGGTCATGGCCGTGATGCTCTGGGCCGGGACGTCCGTCTCGCCAGCTTTACCAGCAAGCAGGGTCTTGGCCGTGAAATCATGGTAAGGCGTCGTGCCGATCCTACCAATGATCTTCATTGGGTTCGTCCAAGGTGCGGCCCAGTACAAATGCCCGTCAGAACGGCCAAACCAAGTGTTCGTCGTGGACTCTCCGTTGTATTGAATGTCCGGACTCACCGATTGGGAACTGGAATGGTTCCAGGTCGTGCCGTTCCAGGTGGAGGTGTAGGCATTTGCATGCCTTGCTCCATGCGACCAGCCCGTCATCACTTTTGACAACTCAACGATGTCCGCCTGATCGTATGTCGCGATCGGCAGGCCATCGGTGCCCAGAACCAGACTTCCATCTGGATGGCGCAGAATCAGGCCGATGGAGAAAAGCTGCATGATCTCACGCGCATAGTTTTCATCCGGCTTCACAAAGGTGCCGCCACCCGCATCATATTCCGCCCTGTTGCCCATGTGACTGAGGTAGATCCCCATCACCGGACTGTAAGTCACCTGCTCCAGAAGGTTGCGGTACTTCCCAAAGGCACCCGCTGCCAGCATGTCCCAAAAATGGGCCACTCCATAATGCCGATCCGTCAACGTGGCATCTGCCTCTGAGATAATGGTGATCTCACTCAGCGCCTGAGTCATTCTCTGTCTCACCTGATCTTTTGACTGAAGAATCATGCCCCACCACTCCCGACGTCGGTTCGGCCCCGATTGGGGATAGTTGAGACCCATCTGATTATTATCACCCGTGGTACTAATCACAGGCTGACCCGCCGCATTGTAGGTCACGGCATAGGCCGTACCATTGAACTGTGGATCTCCGTTGTAGGTACTTTGTTTGTTACCCCGGAGCATGAAGTCCTCATTGTCAGCGGCCATCACCAGCGTGCGGTAATTGATCGTCGGCGTGAGAACTGGATTCATCTGCTTGTCCAGCCAGTTGTTGAGCCCGGTGAGATAATTGTTTGCGCCACCCAGTGCGATTGCCGCATCGACTTCCGCACGGATTTCATTGTAAAGCGCCGTCGTGCCGCCCCAGGTGCACTGCGACATGAAGCGCCAGATGTCCCGCTCGAGGGCATCTCCCGTAGGGTTTTGCCAATTGGTTGACCCCAGAGTTGGAGCATTGAGGTCCGGATTGTTGGCGGTAAACTCCGTGGAGCCGGATGCCACGCCGAAATAGCCTTTGATTTCGCCCGTCGAATGATTGTCTGAACGAATCTCGACATACAGTTCCCCCTGATAAAGGGCCGTCAGCATGGCCTGATCCGTCGTCTTGAACTGCGCCGCGCGGATAGGCCAAGATGCGCCGCTCACCTGACCATCGGGAACCTGCCTCACTTCGAGATCAGACCCCAACCGGATGTAGGTGTCGCCGCCGGTTTGCGGAGAAGAAAGATTGCTGAAGGTGATGCTGACCGAGGCCGAGTCATGATTTCCGTTCACAAGGGCGGTGGCAATGCCTGAAGCCGTACTGGTGACACCCGCCTCGCGTCCCAGATAAGCTACGAAAAGCTGATTGTTGTTTGCATTCGAAGGATCAGCATCGCAGATGCAAACGGTCGCAGAAGGTCCGGATGCCGCGTTGGCACCAGGCAAACAAAATGTCACCTTCAGATACTCCGGCACCTCGTTTGAAGCATCCTGTGTCGGGACGATGTTCACTTCGTAAGGTGCCCCCGTCACACCCGCATTTGCCGGGATGCTGACGGTGCCTAATGCCGCGTAGTCAGCGGGCACAGCGTTAGCTTTCGTTTCATTGGGAGCACCGCCTGCACCCATCAGGGTGATGTTATTCAGAGCCATCGTGCCGAAACTCCGGACCAGCCCGATCTTCGCTGGCACCGGCTGCGCTCCAGCGCCGAGAGACTTGTCATTACGCTCATAGCCGTTGGCCACCGTCGGCGCAGCAACGAGAGTGAGCAGCGAGCGCAAGGTATCGCCATCACTCGCACCATTGCCGGTGGAACTGCCGTTCACAGGATTCATCCCAAGCTTTCTCTCCGCCCAGTCAGAGACACCGTCACTATCCGAGTCGGCATCTGAAACTTCCAATCGGTAAAACTTTCTCGAGCCCGCATTCTTTGCCACACTCATGTTCTGCGCCGGGTTATCTGCGGCAGGAATGAGTTCGGTCGGAGCAGGCAACCCCGTTGGGAAAACGATGGTCTGAGCTGTCCAGGTCGCCGATCCCTCAGGGGAATTCGCTGCTACGATCCGGTACTTTTTACCGGCTTCCGCATTGAACGTGAAGACCACGTTGCCTGCGGTGATGGCCATGTTTCCTACTCTCACGCAGTCACCCGCCATCCGCGGATCCGTGCCGCCAATGCTCTCCACCAAATTGGAGCAACCGTCATTGTCCTCATCAGCAGAGGGAACCAGTCCCCAGCCATTGAAAATGGACTGCCAAACGTCATCCAGCGTGTCAGTCGGCCCCTGGCCAGGCCCTGTTGAATAAGAATCGGTGATCGCTGAGGCAGGCTGAACGGCACTCAAAAGAGACAGAGCAAAAACAAAGCCTAGGATATGTTGAGAGGGTTGGATTTGCATGACGGGTAAGAACAGAGGTTGGTGAATTCCCAGATCGGATCAAACCCTGCATTTCGGCATTTGATCCCTCACTCGTTGATTTTTATCCAATTTTAGGCCTTCTGGTCAATACCAAAACCGACCATTTGGTTAACAAACCCAAAGTATCACTGCCACTATTCAGCTTTTCTTCACCAGGGTCATCACGCACTCGAGGTGACGCGTCTGAGGGAAAAGATCAAAAGGCTGCACTTTTTTCAGTGCATATCCCGCCTCCACGAACCTAACTAAGTCCCGCATTTGGGTCGCCGGATTGCAGGAAACATAGACCACTGCCCGCGGTCCGAAGCTGAACATCTGCGCCAGGAATTCCGGACTGCAGCCCGCCCGCGGAGGATCCACGATGACCACGCTCTCCCCGGCAGGTAGGGTCAGACCTTCGAAGATCCGCTGCGCATCAGCAGCGATGAACTCACAGTTCTTAAGTCCGTTGATCGTCGCATTGTGCCGGGCCTTCACCACCGCCGTCTCTGAGATCTCCACACCCTTAACCGCTTCAAAATGAGGAGCCGCACAGATCCCAAACAAGCCGCTGCCACAGTAGGCATCCACCAGATACCGCGCCCCGCTGGCCTTTGCCTCGGCGATGACGTGGTCCACGAAGGCTGGCAGGATGAAGGGATTGTTCTGGAAAAAGTCACCCGCCTGGAACTCCAGTCGCATCCCGTTCACCGTCTCGGCTGCTTTTTCATCGTTGCGTGTGAGCACCCTCCCCTCCGCCGCACGAAGCAGCAGCGTCGCACCATTTTTGAAGTCCAAGGCACCCGCACGCACACCGGCACGCACTGCTCCCAACTCGGCATTCAACTCATCCATCGCGATGTCGCAGCGCGACACATCCACGATCCGGCTTCGCGTCCCGGCGCGCAGAAAACCAATGGCCCCGATCTCGCCGTCCTTGGGCCGGTGAAAGTGCGGGGTGATCTTTGACCGGTATCCAAACTGCCGTGGCGATGCCACCACGGGCTCCACAGGAAAATCGATCTTGGCCATGCGCTGGAGCAACTCGGCCACTTGGCGCTGCTTCCATCCAAGTTGCACATTGTAATCAAGGTTTTGATACTGACAGCCACCGCAGGTGCCGAAGAGTGCGCACACTGGATCCCGCCGATCTGCGGAAGGCTCGATCACCTCTGAGAGATCCGCCTCGCTGTAGCTCTTGTGATTCCGGAAGACCTTGCACTTCACCCGCTCGCCCGGCAGCGCAAAAGCAATGAAGACCACCCAGCCATCGACCCGCGCCACTCCGACCCCTTCATTCGTCAGGCTATCGATCGTCACCTCCAACTCCTGATGGTAGGCAAAGGGATGCGGCTTGAACTTCGGCGGCGGGCGGTGACTCTCGGTGTGGGGCATTCTCGCCGACGTTGCATGGGGCTGACCCTTTGTTCAATGCACAATTCCCTCCTTGCTCACCACGCCTGCCGTGCTTCTCTGCCACATGGGTTCCCTGCTCCGCAGACTCAACATCTATGGTGATTTTTGGCTGCGCTTCCTCTTCGCAGGCGCGGCCATCTGCCCATGGTTCCTCGAGCCCATCATGGCTTGGACCTTTGGCACTTTCTTCTTCATCTTTCTCAAAAAAGCCCGTCAAGCTCTCGCCGCTAATCTCGCCGTCATTCGTCCCGGTCTCTCCGACTGGCAATATTTCAAAGACACCTACCGTGTCATTCTGAATTTCGGCTGGACGCTCACCGACCTTGCCCACGTCCGCTCCGGTGACCCTGTCATTGACTGGGAGATCGAGGGCAAAGAGCATCTCGACTCCCTCTCCCATTACACCACTGGCGCCGTCATCCTCACCGCCCACATGGGAAACTACGATGTCGCTGCCCCCCTTTTCGGCATTCGAATTGGCCGGCGCATCCACACCGTCCGGGCCCCCGAGCGCGACCAGCGCACCCAGGACTTCATGGAGGACAAGCGCGTCACCGGCCCATCGGAGTGGCACATCGTGCACTACAACCGACCCGGCGGAATGCTCGCCGTCGAGCTCACCAAGCTCCTCCAGGCGGGCGAGTTCGTCGCCATTCAGGGAGACCGCATCCTTTTCGATATCTCGCCCCAGCCCATGGAATTCAGCCCCGGTATCCAGTGGCAGTTGCCGCGCGGCCCCTTCATGCTGGCCGCCGTTTCACACACCCCCATCGTGCCTATTTTCATCATTCGGATTGGCTGGCGCCGCTACCGCATTTCCGCAGGTGCACCCTTCGTCTGGAGTGGAGACCCGCGAGATAAAACCAGCGCCCAAAGAGCAGCCGCAGAATGGTGGAACACCTGCCTCCAGGCCGCCGTCCGGGAGCACTGGTATCAGTGGTTTGTGTTCGAAAAAGCCTTCACCCCCGCTCCTCAGGCATGAGTGATGACTCCCCTCCAGATACCGACGGCACACCGCTGATTCGGACAGGCATCGGGCATTTCTTGATCCCAACCGCCCGACCCAAAGAGCCGGATGCTTATGACCTCTTTGTTCCCGCTTTGGCTCGTGATCATCAGCCTGAGATCATTCGGGTGGCCGCCTTTTTCGCTCTTTGGTCATTTGCCGCGACGGGTTGCCTTTTGCCTTGGGCTGGATTGAGCCCGCTTGGCCTCCTTCAAAATGCAATCTGCCTCCTTGCTTGGACCCCACTGTGGTTCCTTGGCCTCATCCTCTGCGTTGCCCTGCCAGGAGCACTCATACTCCCGATGCTTCACTCCGGCATCTTGACAAAAGAGAGGGCACGTTGGCTGAGCACCGCGCTCGTGATTCTTATTTTCTCAGTCATCGCCCTCTTTCTGGCACGTTACCCGCTGCCCCTTTTTCAGTTCGTGGGTTGGATCTGGCTCGGTGCATTGGGGATCGAGACCCTCCTCAGAATCATTCGCCTTTTTGCCAATATCCGGCGCTAGCCCAACCTTGTCATCATCCTGATATCAGATCATAATCACCCATCATGAACGCACTCAAGTTTCTCACCCCCTTGTTCGCCCTTCTCTCTGCCGGACTCGGGTTTGCTCTCTATCAGGAAAAAGGCGCTCACACAGCCACCGTCGAAAAACTAGCTGCGGAAAAAGATCTCGCCATCGCCGCCAAACACACTGAAATGCAGTCAACCCTCGAGGCTCAGTCGGACCAGCATCAACGGGCCATCCAGACTCTGAATGCCGATTTTGAGAAAAAACTGGCCGAGCTTCAAGTCGCGCAGCAAAACCAAATCGCCTCTGCCTACAAGGAATTCGAGAACATCTTCGACGGCAACAAAAAGACCATCGACTACATCAACCTTCTCGAGACCAAGGTCAAAGGAGGCCAAGCCATCTCCAAAGCTGAAGTGGAACGTTTGGCCGTCATCACCACCGGCATCAGTTACCTCCAGAAGCAGTATCAGAAACCGCTCGAGCAATTCACCGAGTTGGCCACCTACTTCGAAAAACAATCCGCCCTTCAGCCGGAAAAACCCAGAGGCAACTTCTTCCGCCGCACCTTCAGCAAGTCTTTCCGCGAGGCCGAAAGAGAATTCTACCGGGAAGAAGGAATGAAACAGGCCTTTGAAACCGCCCAGGGCAAGTTCACCACCGTTTACACCGACGCCCAAAAACAAATGTCCGCTGTCCAACTCGATGCCGAAGCCCAAGTCAAAAAGCTTTATGCCCTCATCGACGACAAACAGCAGAGCAATCGCGAAGACCTCAGCAGCTTCTTTGACCAAGCTCGCAAAGCCCTGAAGACCCACCAAGACGTCCTCAAGTTCGAGCCTGAAAATTTACCCCCTCCTTCCGCCACGATTCCTCGTCCTTGATCGACTGCGTTGGACTGGATTGAATCCGCCGGGGAATGATTTGACACTCGCGAAGTCGTCCCGCACCTTCCGTCTCCTCATGAGCAAACGCACACTCAGAATGGCCGGAGCACTCGGGATGCTGCTGCTTTTCACGGCCCAAGCGATGGGCTGGTGCCGGGCTTATGTTTGCAACTGCTCAGGTGTGACTGAATTGACGACCGCGAGCCATTGCCACGATTCCGCACAGTCACACGAGGACGCTCAACACGAGCACTCTTCAGACTTTGGCGAATGCGAAAGCGATCATGAGCATGGCGTCATCACCGTCTCATACTCCGCCCCCCTTCCCCAAGGCAACCCAACATTGGCACCCACGCTTTGGATTGCCTTGGATCAGCCTCAGACTCCACCCTCTTCGGATCCAGCCTCTGTCAGCGACTCCCTGCTGCGGATGGAACATGATCCCGGACCCCCGCGAAGTAGGCGACACCGCCAGACACTGGCGATGCTCATTTGATGAGTGAATAAATCGAGCCTGCACTGGGCTCTTTCTGCCTTTAACCCGCCCGGGCTCTTTCGTGCGCCGGGCGCATTCACTCCTCTGTTATGTCCTCGCGCTTCTATCTCTTTTTTTTCCTCACTCCCCTCGCTGTCTCCGCTGCGGATCTCACCCTCCCGCTGGAGGCGATCCCTCGAAGAGTTGTCGAAAATCATCCCGAACTAAAGGCCGCTCATGTCGCCGTGAAGCAGGCCAAAGCCCGACAACTGGGAGCCGGAAGATTGGAGAATCCCACGGCCTCTTTTGATTGGCGCACGGAGAGCAGGCTCTCTCCGTCCGAAGGCGTTTTCACCCTGGATCAGTCGTTTCCAGTCACTCGCCGACTTAGATTGGAGAGGAAACTGACTTTAGAGCTCGTCACGGCTGCCGAGTTGGAAGTGAGAAACGCCGAGCGGCTTGCCATCTCGACCGCACAGGAATTGGCAATTCAACTGCTCGCCATCCGCGGCCAGAAAGCACTGCGGGTGCAACAGACTAGCCTCGCCGCCAAGCTCTCAGATTTTGCCAAAGAAAGATCGGAGGCCGGCGAGGTCTCATCCCTCGACGCAGCGCAGGCTCACCTCGACACCCAGCGACTCCAAGTCGAGGCCCGCCGGCTCGACAATGAATCGATCAGCCTCTTGGGTCGTCTTAAACCCATGCTCGGTCTCCAACCGTCCTCGTCCCTCGAAGTGATTGGCGAACTGCCCGGCATGAAGATACCTGCCACTCGGAAGGATGGCACCCAGCGCGCCGACTACGCCTTGAGTCAGAAAAAGATCGAGACCTCCCGCATCGGTTTGGATCTGGCGAAGTCAAACAAGTGGAAGGATCTCACAGTGGGCCTCGTTGGAGGACCCGAAGCTCAGTCCCTTGCCAGTTCGGGTCAGACGCGCACCGGTTTCCTCGGCATGAGATTTTCCATTCCCCTGCCTCTTTGGAATCGAAACGAGAGCGAGCAGGCCGAGCAAGCAGCCAATGTCGAACGTGCTCAACTGGAGAGCACCGCCATCCTCAGCCAAATCGAAAGTGATGCAGATACCGCCCGCCGGGAAATGATGGCGCTTTCGGCCATGGCAAAGGAGACGAGAGAGAAACTGTTACCTCTGGCCAATGAACAAACCAACAGCCTCAAAAAAGCCTACGAGAACGGACAAACTGAACTGGCAACCCTCCTGCGCGCCAGCGACCAACGCCTCCAACTCGAATCCGCCGCACTCGATGCCGAACGCGATTTTCACCTTGCTCGGATTCGCTATGAGTCCGCCACCGGCATCCACGCTCCAGCACCATGAAATTGCATCCCCTCCTCTTTATTGCCCTGCTCGCGCCTGCCTGCCTACTCCGAGCAGCAGGCGATCCCAAACGCGTGGCCAACACCGTGATCCTCGATGAGTCGAGTTTGAAAAATCTAGGCATCGAAACGGTCGAGGCCGAAGAGATTGCCTTTGAAGAGAGCATCTTCTCTTTAGGCAGAATCGAGGTCCTGCCGGGCAAGAAGGCCGTGGTGAGCAGCCGAATCCCAGGCCGTGTTTTCTCCGTCCTGGCGCTACCCGATCAAGATGTGGATGAAGGCGAGGAACTGATGTGGGTGGAGAGTCGGCAGCCCGGTGATCCGCCTCCAACGGTCATGCTCGCCGCGCCGATGGCGGGTCTCATTGCCAAAGTGAACGTAGCTGTGGGGCAGCCCATCTCACCGGATCAAACGCTCATCGAGATCGTGGATCTCAGTGTGGTCGAGGCCGCTGCGCACGTTCCTGAGCATCTCGCTGGAAAATTGAAGAAGGGACTGAAGGCGCGCATTCGAGTGCCAGGATTTCCGGATCA
>CAMBPV010000086.1 GCA_945869695.1 Prosthecobacter debontii | reverse complement strand
CCTGGAAACTCACAGGGCACTACCGCTGGCACCCGACCACCCGCTGATCCAAACTTGCATTGCCAGACGCAAAACACCATATTCGGCGCCATGCACACAGAACTCCTCGAACAAGTCCGCAACCTCCCGCTGATGGAACAGGTCGAACTGGCCGATGAAATTATGGAAGGGTTGCCTGTCCGACAGGACCGTCCTGCCCGACTTTCATCATGGCACGAGGGAGAACTCAAGCGCCGCATTGAAGAATACGATGCAGACCCTTCTTCTGCAATTCCTTGGGAAGAGGTGAAGGCCGATGTAGAGAAGCAATTCGGCTGGAAGGTCTGACGATGCCATTCGTCTGGAGCCGCACAGCTCGAGAAGAGTATCTCGATGCGATCCGTTGGCACGAGAGTGCATCCGATGGATTGGCCAGCGCTTTTCCCGGTTGGTCGGAACAGTGCTCGACCAGATCGCTGAAAATCCCGAGCGCTTCCCGTTTTCACCTTATGGTGCACGACACGCCCGAATCAAAAACTTCCCTTACTGTGTACACTACATTCAGCGAAAAAGGGAGACTGTCATCGTAGCTGTTTTCCACGATAAACGAGATCCCGAAGAACTGAACCACCGCTATTGAACCCCGTGCCCGAGTCTCCTACCCTCCTATACTGCCGCTGTGCTTACGCCCAGGTCGTCCCTCAAGGTGTAAAAGACGCCGTGCTTCAGAAGCTCTGTGACTCGGGGGCCAGCTTTGAGACCGTTTCTGACCTTTGTGAAATGGCTGCTCACCGTGATCCGCGACTGAAGGCCATCGCCGGTTGTGGAAAACTACGCATCGCAGCTTGTTACCCCCGTGCCGTGATCGGACTCTTCCATCAGGCGGGTTTTCCGCTGTCCGAGGAAGGCGTTGAGATTCTGAACATGAGGACGGAGTCGGCGGATGAGATCGCAGCCAAGCTCCTAACCTAGGACGAAAGCTGACTTTTCAAATCGCAGACTTCCGATTAGACTGCCAACGCCATGACACCCGACGGCACTTCAGCAATCAAGCTCATGAGTGTGACCGAGTTCTTCGACTTTGAAGACGCCTCGGTCGAGAAGCATGAGTACTTCCAGGGCCGGGTCTATCCGATGACCGTTCAATCGATGGCGGGCGGCACCTTGCGCCACAGTCAGATCAAAGTAAATCTGGTCGGCGAACTGAGGAACCGACTTCGCGGCAAGCAATGCAAGCCTTTCGATTCCGACCTGCGCATCCGCATTCCAAAAAACGGCCTCATCACCTACCCGGATGCGAGTGTCGTGTGCGGAAGCCCGGAAGCCGATAAACTGGACCCCAACGCGATCAATAACCCCACCTCAATTTTCGAAGTCGTCTCGCCCAGCACCGAGCACTACGACCGAGGCGCAAAATTTCGTCTCTACAAAGAGCTCTCGAGTCTGCGTGAGTACGTCCTCGTCTCCCAGGACGAACCCGTGGTGGAAGTCTTCCGCCTCACCGATAACCAAGAGTGGATTCACTCGGTATTCACAGACCTCAAGGCCACGGCAGCCCTGCAATCCATCGGACTCAAACTACCGCTCGCCGCACTCTACGAGGATGTCGAGTTCGAGCCCTCCACAAAGCCTGATCCGCTCTTCGTTGTGAAACCACGGGCGGCCAAGCCAAATTT
Source organism: Prosthecobacter debontii (assembly GCA_945869695.1). Taxonomy (GTDB): domain Bacteria; phylum Verrucomicrobiota; class Verrucomicrobiia; order Verrucomicrobiales; family Verrucomicrobiaceae; genus JAIBCL01. Next base: position 17,586 of record CAMBPV010000086.1, on the reverse strand, counting down.
GCGCAAGAAGTGACTGAGATGGCTGTTCGATCTCACCTACTTCGAAAATCCCTTGGCATCGGCCTGGTGATTGAGCTTTGCATCCTAGGACTCCCATGGCTGGACCGTTTGTCTGGTAACACGGCAAGCAAGCCATTGATCTCGATGTTCACGATGGGCTCTCACCTGCCCGGGTTGTGGCTTCTGTCGGCCTCGGGCCGAGAGTTGAACAATGGTTTTGATTTTGCCGTCATAATCCTGATCGGATGGTTTCAATACAGCCTTCTTGTATTACTTGTTGGTTCGGTTAATCGAAACTCCTCTGGCAATACTTCAGACTGATCGACCGTCTTCCTGTTGCACTTTATCACCCCATGATCACCCACACCCATCGCCCACTCCGAGTTGTCCTTTATGAGGGCTCTGGCTCCATTCCCCTGCCCGCCGAGGCGCGTGCGCAGGTCATGATGGCCCTGCTGGACAAAGGCTACGCCATCACCCGTGCCACCGCTGGCACCAGCGCCATGCCGCATGATGACCGCAGCCTCTTGGTGCTCGGCCTTTTCCCAGATCGGAAGGCGCCAGTGATCGAGGATGCGACCGGTAAAGTGGAAGTACAAACTCGTGACATCACAGACCTCGATGTCGGCGGCATCGTCTCTCTCGTGGACAAAGCTCGCGGCGAGACACCCATGAACGAGCCCGGCAAATGGAAGCCCTGGTTCCCCGTGATCGATTACTCCCGCTGCACCAACTGCATGCAGTGCCTGAGCTTCTGCCTGTTCGATGTCTATGGCGTCAGCGATGACAACAAGATCCAGGTGCAGAACAATGACAACTGCAAGACCAACTGCCCCGCCTGCAGCCGCGTCTGCCCCGAGGTGGCCATCATGTTTCCCAAATATCAGGCCGGACCCATCAATGGAGATCAGGTCAATGAGTCCGACGTAGGCCGCGAGAAAATGAAAGTGGACATTTCGTCCCTGCTCGGTGGCGATATCTACGCCGCGCTGAAGGATCGCAGCATCGCGGCCAAAAGCCGCTTTTCCAAGGAGCGCAGCCCGGACAAGGCGCTGGACGAAAGAAAAAAGTGCCTCACCAAAATGGTATCGGACGGCTTCATCCCCGCCGACGTCCTGGCCTCCCTACCCTCTCCCGAGGACATCCTGCGCAAGGCCGAGGCAGCAAAAGCTCGGGCTGAGGCAGCCATCGCAGCGCAATCCCCCGCTTGACGAGCCGCCCGTTAACCGCGATGTCCTCCACACAGACCGTCGGCTTAGGCCACTCTCGTCCCGAGCGGACAAAAGTGAACCTCCAGAACATGCGGCGGCCTCGCCATGAATGAGCTTCATTGCCCATGAATGGTCTTTAAACCAGATCACCGACCCACGTGTCCGAAAACAGCCACTCCAAACCCGCCAAAACCTCGCTCCTGGGGAAACTCAAAGCAGGAATCAAACGCCTTGTCGGCCTCGACAAAAAGAAGCCTTCAGCCGAAAAGTCAGCTCCGGCGCGTCGAGACGGAAAACCGGCCGAGAAATCCCACGCCCCCCGCGCCAAAGGCCACGGCATCCGCATCGAGCGCTCACCCCGCCCTGAAGGGGAAGCCCCACCCCGCCGTTCATCGGATCGGCCTCGCCGTGATGACCGCCCACGCCGCGAGGGCGATGACCGTCCGCGTCGTGAGGGAGGCCGCCCCGAGCGCGGAGGCAGACCCGGCCGCAGCGGCCCAGCCCGCCGTGACGATGACGAGCCACGCGCCGCAAAGGTCAATTACGAGCCCGTCCCTGCACCTCCACCCCCTCCCGTTCCTGAGGGTCCTTATCCCGAAGCTTTTGAAGTGCTCGGTTTTTCACCCGCGGTGCTTGCGGCCATTCGTGACTTTGGCTACACCCAGCCGACGGAGATCCAATCGAAGGCTGCACCCATCGTTCTCGCGGGAAAAGACATCGTCGGTGCCTCGCAAACTGGAACCGGCAAAACGGCCGCCTTCGGGATGCCTGCGCTCTCCAAACTAGGAGCCCCGGGTAAACTCCGTTGCCTGATTCTCGAGCCCACCCGCGAGCTTGCTGCTCAGGTCGTGGAAAATTTTGAGAAACTCGGTAAACACACCGGTCTCCGCACCCTTCTCGTGCACGGCGGCGTCGGATACGACAAGCAGCGCAAAGGACTCCAGCAGGGTGTTGACATCGTGGTGGCCACTCCGGGTCGCCTTCTTGATTTCATGCAAGACGGCACGGTGAGTCTCGACTCCATCGAGATCCTCATTCTCGATGAAGTGGACCGCATGTTGGACATGGGATTTCTGCCTGACGTCCGCCGCATTGTGGAAAAAACCCCACGCAGCCGTCAGACTCTGTTTTTCTCAGCCACCATGCCTGCCCAGATCCAAGGTCTGGCTCAATGGGCGCTGAAAGAGCCTGAGAGCGTCGAGGTCGGCATCCGGTTCTCACCTTCCGAGACGGTCAGCCATTACCTTTACCCGGTGGCTAGCAATCAGCGCGAAGAGCTGCTGCTCGAGCTCCTCCGCCGCACGGACTTCCATAGCGTGATGATCTTTACCCGCACGAAGATGGACGCTGACCGGCTTTACTCCTCGATTCAAAACGATGCCGAGGGGCACAAGGTGGCGGTCATGCACGGAGACATCTCTCAGAAGGACCGCGAGCGTGCCCTTCAGGACTTCCGGGCAGGCACCGTCGAGGTCATTGTCGCCACGGACGTGGCTGCACGCGGTCTCGACATCAGTGGGGTCACTCACGTCATTAATTTCATGGTGCCCGAGCACTCCGAGGACTACGTGCACCGGATCGGCCGAACGGGTCGCGCACAAAAAGAGGGGGATGCTTATACCCTCTTCTCGGCTGAGGAGATCGGTTACGTACAATCCATCGAGCGCCTCATTGATCAAAAAATCGAGCGCCGGAAACTGGATAACTTCAACTACACCTTCACCACGGTGCTGGATGATGAAAAACGCGCCCTCGACATCATGCGCGGACGCTCCAAGAAGAAAAAGAGTCGCCGTTAATCGAGACCCTAACTTCTAGTTTCCAACTCCCTGAGAACGCTTTACTTCCCGGCATGAATTTCCGCCACGCGAAGCACGACGTTTTCATTCCTGATCAAACTGACCCCACCGTCGCGCTCAAACGCGTCACCCATCTCGGCATCGTTTCCCATCAGGACGACCTCGAGATCGCCGCTTACCACGGCATCACCGAGTGCTTCAAGAGCGGGGACAAATGGTTTGGCGGTGTCGTCGTCACCAACGGAGCCGGCAGTCCGCGCAAAGGTCCGTATGCCGATTACACGGATGAAGAGATGCAGCAGGTGCGTCTGATCGAACAGCGGAAGGCCGCTTACGTGGGCGAGTACAGTTACATGGTTCAGCTCAGCTATCCGAGCGATTGCGTCAAAAGAGAGCGCACCACCGATGTCGAGTCTGACCTCAAAGACATCCTGGATGCCTCGCAGCCGGAGTTTGTTTACCTGCACAATCCCTGCGACCGGCATGACACCCACGTCGCTACGTTTCTGCGCTGCCTCAATGCGCTGCGTGCCATGCCCCGCGAGACAAGGCCGAAAAAAGTATACGGCTGTGAGGTCTGGCGAAAGCTCGACTGGCTCCTCAGCCAGGACAAAGAAATGCTCAAGGTGGACAAGCATCCCCACATGTTGAGGCCGTTGCTCGGCGTCTTCGATTCTCAGATCAGCGGCGGCAAGCGCTACGACCTCGCCGAGGAGGGCCTACGCCACGCCAACGCCACGTACTTCGACTCCCACACCACCGACAAAACCAGCCTCCTCACCTTCGCCATGGACCTCACTCCTCTCGTCATGGATGAGAGCCTCTCGATTGAGGATTACACCCTGGGCTACGTGAACCGTTTGGCGAATGATGTCCGCGACCGACTCCACAGGCACATGTAGGCCCACTTTTTGCTTCTCTGGTCTTCACTCCCTCCTCTCAGCCACTCCCGAAAACATGAACTGGTATTACTCCCTCAATGGCTCCCAACAAGGTCCCGCTAGTGATGAACAACTGGCATCTCTAACTGCGAACGGAACCCTCTCCTCCGCCACCTTGGTTTGGAAGGAAGGCATGGCTGACTGGCAACCCCTTGCGAACATGAGGCCCGATCTCGTTGAGATGGGTATCACTTCAGCGCCCCAGATGGGCGGTGTTTCCGTACCTCCTGCTCAAAAGGACATCGTGGTTCAACAAATGCGTGAAGGTGTCCTGACCGGGCAAGTGGGGCAGTTGAACTACGCGGGATTTTGGATCCGAGCAGGTGCCAAGATTTTGGACAACTTCATCTTGTTGTTCGGAATCGCTGTCATCTTAGGAATCGTTGGCGGTGCCCTCTATGCGGCCGGACTCTTAGAAGAAAAAGCCGATCGGGACGATCCTCCGGTCGGACTCTTGGTTCTTGTTACCCTCTATTACGTTTTAGCCTTCGGCTTACCCATCGTTTACTCTGCTGTATTGGTGGCCAAAAATGGCGCAACCTTGGGCAAATCTATCCTCGGCCTCAAGGTGGTGGATGCCGAAGGAAATCCCATTTCCAAAGGCAAGAGCTGGGGGAGAGCCTTCGCAGATTTGATCAATGGATTCACCTGTGGGATCGGCTACATCATCGCGGGCTTCGACGATCAGAAGCGGGCCCTGCATGACCACATCTGCAACACCCGGGTGATCAAGACTCGGTAGTTGGCCTCGAAAGAGGCAAGTGAGGAGCATTTTTTGTTTCGCAGGATTCTGAAATTGAGGCACCGTTCGCGGGCTTGAGTGATTTGAGCCTCTCTCATCATCCCCCACCTCCCATCTCATGAACTGGTACTATGCACTCCACGGCACTCAACTCGGCCCCGCGAGCGATGAGCAACTCGCTCAACTCGTCGCCGAAGGCACCATCACCGCCTCCACCTTGGTCTGGAGAGACGGCATGGGAGATTGGCAGTCCCTTTCCGCAGTCAGGCCAGACCTCTTGACCGCAGTCGCCGCTCCGCAGGTGGCAGGCATGCCGGTGCTTCCCGCACAGAAAGACGTTTTTGTTCAACAAATGAGAGAGGGGGTGCTTACCAGCGGCCCCGGGGAGCTGAACTACGCCGGATTTTGGATTCGATTGGTCGCCAAGCTCATCGATGGCCTCATCCTCGGCGTGATCTTCATGGCGCTTACTTTTTTGATCTTTGCAGACGAGTTCACCAAGATGATCGAGTTCAGCGCGAAGGCAGGCGCCGGCGGTGATCAAACCCCCGAGGAAATGGGTGCCTTCTTCGCTTTTCAAATCGGCGCCACGCTTTTTCAATACTTGGCCGCCGCGATTTACAACGGCGTGATGGTCTCCAAATGGGGTGCAACGCTCGGAAAAATGGCACTCGGCCTCAAAGTCACGGACGCTGAGGGAAATCCGCTCTCGAAAGGAAAATCCTGGGGGCGGGCCTTTGCCGATCTGATCAATAATTTTACCTGCACCATCGGCTACGTGATTGCCGCCTTCGATGAGCAGAAGCGGGCACTGCACGATCACATCTGCAACACTCGGGTGATCAAGACCCGGTGATTCTCCTCGCGCAGGGAATATCCGACTTCAGCAACTCATGCCCGCACGTTGTGCAAACTGCCAAAGTCACCTGCCGCTTTCACTGGCTGCTGACGGCGGCCCGATCCTCTGCGTTCAATGCAAGCGCCCCAACTGGGTATCCATCTTTCCTGCCCTGCACACCAATGTCTTGTCTGCACCGCCGGTCCTTCCTGCCGAACCACCCGCACCGGGTGAGGCGGCCTGCTTTTACAGTCCACAGCGGAGGGCCACTCAGTCCTGTAGCCATTGCGGCGTGCTGATCTCGGATATCTGGGCTGCGCATTGGGGGCAGGAGGTGGTTTGCCTGAAGTGCCTAGACCACCTTCGGGATAAAGGCAGAGATCAACGTTTTGAAAAAAAGCGCATGCTCTGGGATAATATCGCGCTGGCTTTTGCCTTGGTCCCCTTCACGCTCTTTTTCTGGTGGGCCGTGTTTCTCACCGCCCCGGCTGCGTTGTTTATCGCGCTACGCTTTTGGAAGGGGCCTTTCAGCATGGTTCCCCGCACCCGTTTCCGCATGGCGTTGGCTCTGCTGATTTCCTTTCTTCAACTCGCCGTCATCATCACCGGTTTTCTAGCGCTGTTGTTTGATATCGCTTGGTTGAAAAACCTCTAAACCTCACCCTTCATGTTGTGAAAAAATCATTCGGAGAGTATCGATGGCTGGCGGGTAAGGGCCGATATGAGGGGAGCCTCTGGCTAGGGGGTGATCATCTTTTGGTGATCGAGAACTCAGGATTCATTTTTCCTTTTTCGGAATCCTACCGGCGAATCGATTTCAAGAACATCCAGACCGTATCGGTTGCGACGACACGCAAGGGACTCCTAACATCCGTGCTGCTCATCGCACTGCTAGCGCTGTTCGGCTGGGGAATCATCGACAACTACTCCGAAGATCGAGGCCTCTCTATTTTTTGGGGTGTGCTGGCTTCCCCGATTCTGATTGCCCTCCTCTTCAATTGGGCCAAGGGACCCACCACGATCTGCCGACTCCAAACAGCCGTTCAAATCCTGAAGCTCAAGCCGCTCAACCGCCTGAAGACAGCACAGCGTTTCATGGCGGACCTCGCACCCTTTTGTGACGAACATCAGTCTGCACTTAAATCCAGCACACCTCCGATTCCTGGCTCCCCTCCAGCCGCCATGGGGGAGACACTTGGCTTCAAGATCAAGGAACTCTGGCCAGGCTCACCCTTGGTGGTCGGGTCACTTGTTCTGGTGATGGTCAGCAGCGCAGTGTCAGCGGGTGAGTTGTTTGTCAAAGGCATGCCCTACTACTTTCTCGATGCTCTCCTCAGCGTGGCTGCTGTTTGCCTCATCGTGACCTCCGCTGCGCGGATCGCACGCTTCCGCGCGCCGGGTGCACTTCGGTGGGCCGTCTGGGGAAATGTGGTGCTGACCGTGATCGGCATTGTGTTTGCTTATGGAACCATGTTTTTTCACATCATCGATGGCAGTATCAATGTGGCCTCTCGGGTGAAAAAAGGGATCTCCACTGAACTGAGCGTCTGGTCTCAGATGGCGGATGCGGACATGCAGACCTATGGCTCATTCGGCTGGGTGCTCGTCTGCATGAGCGTCTTAGCCTTTCTGTTGGCCTTGATCGGGCTGCCGGCTGCGGGAGGACGCACTCGAACCCTTGAGCAAGCTCCCCCGGCTCAACCACCACCCCCACCGCCCCCGGTCGAATTGTCATGAGCACCCCCGCCGTCATTTCTCGGGCACGCTGCCACAATCACCCGACCCGCGAGGCCGCCGCCAGATGCGTTTCCTGTGGCAGCATGTATTGCAGCGAGTGTGTGACGCTTGTGGATCACCGAATGATCTGCGCCTCCTGCCAAAAGGGCACCCCATCGACCCCGACGAAGAAAAAAAGAGACTGGTTCATCCTCAACACCGCTGCTCAGTTGGTGGTGGGACTCTTCATCCTTTGGTTCACCGTTTACATCACCGGGCGCTTTCTCATTTCTATCCCTGACGACATGCATTCTGGCGCCGTGTGGGAGAAATTCAGACCATGAAGAATACGAGGAACAGCGATCGAAAACCTGTCATGCAGACGGTCGAAGAAGCCACAGCGCTTCTCCGTGGCTGCACGGCGGGGACTTGGCTCTGGTATTTCCTCGGCACCTGCCCGTTCATCTGCACCGTCCTGCATTTTTGGAATGACATGACCCACTCGGGAGATGCGCTGGCCCAATTGCCCCGTGCGGCCCTCATGCTATCCCTCAGTTACATCTGGATGAAAACAGCACAGGCCGTCTTCGCGGATAAACTCATGCAAATGCTGCGCGGAGAAGGCAAGGCAGCGCCGCTTCCTTTCCGTGGCAAGCTGCGCCTCGTTTCGTCTCAGGCTTTGATCCACTCCACCATGCCGTTGGTAATGCCGGTGGCAGGCATGGCCTTAGTACCCGTGGCGTGGACTTACGCTTTTTATCACAATGCCACCACCCTCGCCGCCGCCCATTTCCGCGCGGGCGGGAACACTCGCAGCCTCATGAAATCGGCTCTCACCCAGGCTCATTACATGCCAGGGGCTAATCACGGTTGCATGATCATCATCCTCGTTTTTGGAGCGCTGATGTGGTTGAACTTTTTTGCAGGCATCGTCACTGCGGCTCAGCTGATGCGCTCGTTCACCGGCATTGAAAATGAACTCACGAGAAATCCCATGATGGCATTCGACACAGGCTTCATCGCAGCCACCCTCATGATGGCCTACCTGATGACGGCTCCGGTGGTGCGCGCCATTTATGCCCTCCGCTGCTTCCAAGGTTTGTCCCTGAAAAATGGAGAAGACTTAATGGCTCAACTCCGAGCGATCCGCGGGCCGATCAAAGCGGGTGCTATCGCTGCAGTGCTCTGCCTGTTCTCAAACAGTGCGACAGCTCAAAACGCGCTGCCTGCGCACGAGTCCGCGCGGGCGGAAGAAATTGATCAGCGGATCCAGGATGTCCTGAAAGAGGACATGTTCCGTTGGAGGATGCCCAAGGAGACGGTTCCCGATGCTGAGATGGGGCCCATCGCCAGCTTCGTGAAAGAAGTGATGAAGATGCTGACCGAAGGTGCCGAATCGACCTTCAGATCGATTCGTGATTTTTGGAAAAAGTTGTTTCCTGATCGAGAACCGGAGGGACACACCTCGAGCAGTGAAGGCACTCCTTGGGCGGACAACGTCGAGACGATTGTTTACGTGCTCTTGATCGTCTTGGTGGTGATGTTGGTCATCGTGGCTTGGAGGCAATGGCGCCAAGCAGGACCCAAGCCCTCCGTCTCCACCTCCGCTCCTCCGCCCATTGACCTGAAAGATGAAGCTGTGATGGCCAGTCAATTGCCAGAGAATGAGTGGCTGAAGCTGGCGGAAGAAAAGATCGAGGCCGGTGAACTCCGCCTAGCCCTCCGCGCTCTTTTTCTTGCCTCGCTGGCTTACCTCGGTGAACGGCGAATGATCGCCATTTCCCGCACCAAATCGAATGGCGATTACGTGCGGGAGCTCGGCTTCCGCGCTCGCGAGCAGAACGAACTCAGAGAGTGCTTTAACGACAATGTCCGCTCTTTTGACCGAGCCTGGTATGGCTGGCATGAGGTCACTCGTGAAGTTCTTGAACACTTCCGGGGCAATCACAACCGCATCTCCGCGCATGGCACGTCCCATTAGCATCTTGAGCTGGATCATTCTTGTGGTCGTCGGTGTCCTGACGGTCTCAGCCATCGTGCGGATGATGGGCGTGCGTTTTTCCACGGGTCAAACTTACCCCGCTTACTCCTCTCACCGCGCCGAGCCAGATGGCACACGCGTTCTGTTTGAAGCGCTGGATCGCCTGCCTAGCGTGGAGTGTGAGCGGAACTACCAACCCATCAAAAGGCTGACAGCCTCCGAGGGGGATGTTCTCATCATGGCCGATCTGCGCGCAGGCAAGGTCCAGGAACACTGCGGTTGCGTCGAGGATGGCAAGACGATCTCATCCTGGGCTTCAGCTGGCGGCAGAGTCATCCTGGCGTTAAAAAACGGGGCGATCAAAGGTGGTTTTCAATCCGAAAAGCCAAAGCGCATCCGGAAACTCAAACCCGAGAAAAAGGAGGACACTGAGAAACAAGAGGCCAAGCCCGATGCCGAGACTCCAAACGAGTCCTCAAAAAAGAAGCCGCTCAGTGATCGGAGCCACTACTTGGGTTGCGCCTTCGGTTTGTTTGTCAATGAACTGAGTTTTCGGACCACGAGTGACTCACTTCCGCCCAAGCCGACCCCGACAGCCGACTTGCCACTGAAGCGCGAAGACCTCCCTCACTGGTTCAGTAATTCATTTCTCGAACCAGCACCGGATGTGGAAGATCAATGGATCACCCTCGCCTCCAAAGGCACACGCCCAGTGATCATGGAACGAAAGATCGGCAAGGGCAGCCTCATTGTCTGCACCGATTCCTTTTTCCTCAGCAATGAATCCCTTTGGCTGGAGTCCAACCCCGCATTTCTGGCTCATCTCATCGGCAATACCAAGCGAGTCGTGTTCGAGGAGCGCTCGCACGGCGTGGGTGAAGATGATGGCATCATGACGCTGGCACGTCGTTACGGGATGCATGGCCTCTTCATTGGCGGCATTGTACTCTTCGCGCTCTTCGTGTGGCGAAATGCCGTCAGCTTGGTGCCGACGGATGAGTCTGCGGATCTCGGACACTGGCGGGAAGACTCCGTCGCCGGACAAGGGGCCGCATCAGGCTTGGTGAGCATTTTAAAGCGCGGCATCAAGCCCAAGGACCTCCTGGATAAATGTTTCGCGGACTGGGAGATCACCCGCGGTGCCACCTCCCGAATTCCGGCAGACCGGATCGAGAAAGCTCGTGAGATCGTGGCAGCGCAAAAGCAATCCAAGCACCCTCTCCGGCAGATCCAGGCCACTTACCGCCAGTTGTGCGAGGCGCTTCACCCCACCAAGCTTTAGTGGACATGTCGGATGTAAATACGCAGCCATCGGGCAAGCGACCGCGCAGTGAAGTCGAGACCCTCGCAGGTGTAAATCACAAATTGGCTCCCGGCATGAAACGCCTGCGCTTGACGGTGGCCTACTGTGGCACTCCCTGGCGCGGCTGGCAGAGCCTCAGCGGCGGGCGCACCGTGCAGGATGAGCTCAATGCCTCGATCCGAAAATCGACAGGCATCATCACGCACGTCCACGGCAGTGGCCGCACCGATGCCGGTGTGCATGCCCTCGCCCAAGTGGCGCACGTGGATGTGCCAGAGACCGTGCGCATGACTCCTGATGCCTGGGTCAGCGCCATGAATGCCTGCCTACCCCTAACCATCCGCGTCACCAGGGCGGAGGCCGTGGGGCCGGAGTTCCATTCCAGATTTGAGGCCATTGGCAAAACGTATCGCTACCGCATCTGGCGCCCCGCGTTGATATCTCCCTTTGAGTCGGACCGCGCTTGGCATGTTTACGGCCCGCTGGATACCGATGCAATTCGCGAATGCGCAAGGATGCTCGTGGGCACTCATAACTTTGTCCGCCTTTCTGCCAATCGCGGCGACATGCCCGAGACCGAGCGCCGACGGTTGGTGGGAAAGACAACGCGAACCTTGCACCGAGTCGATGTGCGCGAAACGGCCGAGCTCCTGGAGATCGAATTCGAAGGCGAAGGTTTCCTTTACAAGATGGTCCGCTTCATGGTGGGCAGTCTCGTCCAAGTCGGACGGGGTCGATCCTCGAAGGCGTGGTTTGCAGAGTTGCTCTCATCAGCAGAGGGGCTCCAGAGCAATCAACAGGCCCCAGCCTGCGGGCTCTACCTCGTCAGCGTCCGCTACTGAGGGAGGTAATCCGTCATCTCGTAGAGCTTCGGGTCCCGGTGAGGCTGTCGGTGTTGGCCTTTTTTGAGGGTCTTCATCATTTGAGAGAACATGGCATCTCCGGCCCCCTCTTCTGCTCCGTCCATGTCACCAAACTGCTCTTCCAGTTTTTCGGGGTCTTCTCCTGCCTCCAGCCTCCGCACCATCTCGCGCAATTCCGGGGGCGTCTTGTCGCCCATCATGTCCGTCATCTTCCGCATGAAATGTCCGAGTTGCCGCGGGTCAGGATTGTTTTCATCCATGCCCGCCATGTCACGCTCCATGTCTGCCATGAAGCCTTCCATTTTACTTTCATCGACGCCTGCAAAAGGATCATCTCCCGTGTCCTCCTTAGCCTTCCCGATCACGGCAAAACTGGACATTTTGCGCTCCATGCGAAAACTGGGATCATCAGGACAAAGGGGAGTTTTATCCCGGCAAGAAAGTGTCCGAGCCAAGAACTGATACAGTCGGTTGTTATCGGGCGAATAGAACTCGTAAATGGGCATACTTTTCTCCGGTATGCTGGCAGCGGATCAAACTTTTTGCAATGGCCAGAAGTGCGGCACCAGTCCAATCACGATCACGAGGCAGATGATCGTGAGGCCACCCCCGACCTTTAAGAAATCCGAAAATCGATATTTCCCTGGGCCATAAACGAGGATGCATGAGGGTTCAAAAGGCGTGAGCACTGAGATCGATGCGCTCAGCATGATGGCGATGCCAAAGGAGCGCTCATCCAACCCCAGATTCTGCGCAGCCTGAATCGCCACCGGCAGGATGACCAGAGCGGCCGCTGCATTGGACATGGGCTGCGTCAGCAACACCGTGAGTACGCAAAAGCCCGCCAACACGCAATGCGGTCCCCATGGCAGAAGGAGGCCCGTGACCAACTCCGCCAGCATGTTGTCAGCACCGGTCTTGTTCATTGCCAGACCAAAGGCTGTCATGCCGCCAATGAGAATCAGTAACCGCCAATCGATATTCTCATAAGCCGTCTCCAGAGTGATGCACCGCATCAACACGGCGAGCAGCGCAGCCATCAGCATGGCGATGGCTGCGGGCATCAGGCCAAACGCGCTGCTCATCACGGCTAAAACGAATACACCGAGGACAATGGCACCCTTCCTCCGGTCTGAAGGGCTGTATCGGTGCTCTGTGATCACCACCATCTCGGACTGCTCCTCAAAGGACTGAAACCGCTCATACGGCCCCTGCAGCAGGAGCAAGTCACCCGCTTTTAGCCGAATGTCACCTAGATGATCCGCCAGAGAGAGATCACCACGCAGGATTGCCAGAACAGAAAGACCGGACCGCTGCCTGAAATTAGCCTCCTTCAGCGAGCGCCCCACCAGTCCGGAGCGCGGGGTGAGCACCACCTCCGCAACGTGAGCCTCCCGCATTTCCACGCCTGAACTTCTCATGTTCAGATCTTCCAAGATGTCGATGCCTTCGATCTTCTTGATCTTGATCAGGTTTTCCACTTTCCCGGCCACTAGGACGATATCGCCTCTCTCGAACTGCTCATGGGGCGTGGCCATGAGTTCCCTCCCCTGCCGGACGATCTTCAGCACTTGAAACTGGAGCACGGAGAAATCAGACCGATGAATCTCCTGGCCAATGAGTGGCGAGTTTTCGAGCACGACGACCTCTGCGAGATACTCCCGCACCGAAATCGTATCCCCCGTCTCGCTCACATCCCGGTCTGGCAATAAGCGCACCCCCACGATCAGCATGTAAAGGATGCCTGAACCCAGCAAGATCAGTCCAATGGGTGTTAGCTCAAACATCCCCACCTCAGGCAGTCCAATTCCTTTAAGATACCCGCTCACAGCCACATTGGTCGAAGTGCCGATCAAGGTGCACGTCCCACCCAAGATGGAGGAAAAGGCGAGGGGCATCAGTAATCGGGATGGCGAGACCTTAATCTGGCGTGCGACCGCCATCACGGGGCCCAAAAACATGGCCGTCACCGTCGTGTTGTTCATGAAAGCAGAGACACCACCCACTGCCGACATCAGGACCAAATTAAGTCGAGTCGGTTGCCCTCCCAACCTACTGGAAAGCCAACTCCCCAGCGCGTCCAAAATACCCGTCTCGCGCATGGCCGCTCCAATCACAAAAATGGACCCCAGCATCACGATCACGTCGTTGCTGAATCCAGAAAAAGCCTCGTTCACATTCAGAATCCCTGAAAGTACAAGGACGCACAGCAGACCGAGGGTGACGATGTCCACAGACACCTTCTCCGAGGCAAAAACCACGACGGCGACGAGTAGCAGACCGATGACGAGATAAGGTTCCATGAGCCGGGGGTCAAGATGTCTACTGTAGCCACCTTCCAGAAGTTGCGAGCGTCAACATTGTCACGCAGGGATTCCGGCGATCAGAACATGAAAGAACCTTTTGCCTCGCAACCGAGGAAAAGTGTGAAGCCAAAAAAGAAGCCTCCCGAGGAGCTTCTATTTCTTTGCCAACTTGGAGGCCGCACGGCTTTTCAAGCGGGAAGCGGCGTTCTTGTGGATCACCTTGGTCTTGGCGGCCTTGTCGGCAGCGGAGGCGAATTCGCTCAGTGAGGTTTCAGCCAGTTTGGCATCTCCTTTTTCCACAGCTGCCACTACCTTCTTACGCAGGGTGCGCAGGCGGCTGATCACGGCTTGATTACGAGCAGTGCGGGTCTTGGTTTTGCGGATGTTCTTCTCTGCGGAACGGATATTGGCCATAAGCTTGGGTCTGAGGGGCAGAGTGTTTAACCCTCGGGCAAGCCATTGTCAACCATCATTCCATGTTGCCAGTTCCCGTCGCGGCGAAAGAATAGCCTCAATGAACTTGAATCGCCGTCACGTGAACGACCTCACAGGCTCCCGGCCCACCATCAGTGCGGCTCAACGAAGAGCGAAAAGACTCTCTCCCCGACGAATCACGCACAGCGACCAGCTCACCCCACAGGGTGATGAGATTACCCACACGAATTTCTCCCAATTCCTCGCGGATCGATTCATTGGCGGGAATCAAATGCGTGTTGGCGGCGTGTGATGAGATTTCATCCTGGCTCGCGGGTGCATCGCCCCACCATCTCCAGGTCCCGTAACGATTCGAAATCTTCAAATCCATTTCCTCAATGATACCCGAGTCAGACATCAGCCCCCAACCGAGGAGAAAATCAAAGGGAGCCAGTTCATCAACTGGGTAGCTATCATATTCCTTGACCACCAACACCCGAGCCTCTGTCTTGAAATGCGCCAGGGGCTCCAATGTCCACTCTCCCATTTTAAAGGGGGGGCTCTTAAACTTGTAAGTAAGCTGCTCCGGCTCTTTCGAAATCAAAACACCGGGTGGGTGGTGAATATCACCAAACACCTGAAGCATCAGATAAACGGCAGCGAATGAGGCCGCGATGAAAGCGATTCTGGTCATGCCGAACAGGCACAATGTCTCGCTATTTATGGTTTTTACAAACCGAAAGCCGATTCAAGGGCTCAACTCGCAGACGTGGGCAAGAGCTCCCGGATGGGATCGCCAAACGGAAGGATCGGCATCGGGCGACCTTGGAGATCGTCAAAACTGTCGTGGTAATTGACCCCGAGGTGGCTGTAAACCGTGGCCCAGAGATCATTCGGACTCATCGGCCGCTCGACGGGGTATTCGGCGCGTCCATTGGTCGCACCGATGACTTGACCCGTCCTCATCCCGCCACCCGAGACCAGCAGAGACATCGAGTTTGGCCAGTGATCACGCCCCGGTTGATTCACCCCCGTGGCCGTGCCGATCTGAGTGCTGATCTTCGGCGTGCGACCGAATTCACCCGTGGCCACGATCATCACATCTTTATCCATCCCGCGCGCATAGATATCCTCGATCAAAGCACTCAGCGCCTGATCGTAGCAGGGCATACGCCAGCGCGCATCAGCATACATGTCGCAATTCACCGCGTGGCTGTCCCAGTTGTAAGTGCAGTTTTTCGGCATGGTCTTCCCCGGATACGGATGCTCCCAGACCATCGTCACAAATCGAGCCCCACCCTCGACAAGACGCCTCGCCATCAGGCCCCGCTGCCCGTAAGCGTGCATCCCGTAGCGCTCACGCACCCTTTGCGGCTCCTTGGAGAGGTCAAATGCCTGCCTCACACCCGCACTCGTCAGCATCTGAAAGGCCCGCTGGCTGAACTCGTCCATCGTCCCCATCAGGCCGCTCTTGTCCATGTCGCGACGGAGTTTATCCATGCCTTGGAGCAGATGCATCCGGTCATCCAAGCGCGCCTCCATATCGGGTGTGAGTCCGATGTTTTGCACCTTAAAATCCGCTGAGCTGGGATCTCCCGCCACCATGAACGGGGTAGCCGAAGGACCCAAATAAGCCGGGCCAAAGGCAAACGTGTCGATGCCATGACGACCCTGGTCCACCCCCGCGACACATGCAGGCATCCCGCTCGACGGACGAGGCAATTTCCGAGCAAGAATCGAGCTCACCGCAGGCGCATCATTCACCGTATTCACAGGTGTGGCTGGAATCCGACCCGTCAAAAAACGCTTGTGGCCGCCACCGTGATCCGAGAAGTCATGGTGGATGGATCGAATGAGGGCAAATTTATCCGCAATCTTCGCATGGCCAGGGAACAACTCGCACACCTCGATGCCCGAGACATTCGTCCTGATCGGCCGAAGAATCCCCCGGAACTCAGGCGGCGCGTCGGGCTTCATATCGTAGCTTTCCAGCTGCGACATCCCGCCCGGAAGCCAAATGAAAATCACCGCTTTTTCGCGCTTTGATTTCCCGGCAGCCTTAGCGATGGCCTCAGCCCTCACCAGATCCGTCATCCCCATCCCGAGCAGGCTCAAAGCACCCACTTCCAGGAAACTCCGCCGTGAGAGCGGACCTGAGCACTGTTGGATCTGAGGCGGATAGGGCGCTGGCATGGGAATTGCTGAACCTACGCCTCGCTGGCCTGAAATCTATCTCGAACACGTCCGCTCGGTCCCCATCAAAAAATGGCTTTGAATTCAAAGCGCTCGTACTATGATGGCAATTCAGTCTCAAAACGCGCCCCATCTCCCCCTGAACCATGCAGTTTGCTTTTCCCACCAATCTTAATCTCGGAGTCGAGAGCAGCGAGGGGTATCACCCCGAACTCTTGAGAGGCCTGACCCACAAATTAAACAACCTTCTCGCCGTCATCCAGGGTTTCAGCAGCCTCGTGCTGATGAATGACGACCTTGATGCTGGAGTGGCCGAAAACGTGCAGCACATCAGGGAAGCCTCCGTCAATGTGACCAGCCTGAGCGAGCGAATCCGCTCGGCAGGTGGCTGCGCCAAGATCAGCCTCCAGCCGCTCAACGTGGGCGACTACCTTCCGGCCATTGAGAACTCCATCAACGAGCCCTTCATCAAGGCGGGTGTCCCTTTTGCCATCGAAGTTCAGCCCGGCCTACCCCCCATCTTGGTGGACCCCACCAAGTTCAAAGATGTGCTGATGGAACTCCTGAAAAACGCAGCCGAAGCCGCCCAGAAAGGCAACGGCCAAGCGCTATTGCGTGCTTACGGCCCCGGCTACATCACCCCCGCCGAGCAGCAGCGCGTGGACATCCTTGTCAGCAACACCGGATCCGAGATCCCTGCCGACAAGCTCCAGGAAAACTTCCGCCCCTTTACCGGTAGCAAAAACAGCAATCACCTCGGCCTCGGACTCACCATCGCCGCCATGCTCTGCCATCAAATGGGCATCCAGATCGGTGTCGGTTCCGAGAACAACACCACCACCCTTTGGCTCAGCTGTCCCTTAGCCTGATCCGTCGGTTCACTTTTTCCGGTAAAGGCTGTCAACCACGTTGCGGACGTATTGCTCGTCTGTCAGTCCAAACACCGTTTCCTCGGGAAACTTCACCTTCTCTCGGAAAATCTCCGCGAGCTGACTGAAGAGCTGATTGGCGGCTTCCTGCTCCAGGTCGGGACGTCTCACCAGGGTGGCCAGCGCGAGCTGCGCCTCTTCAGCCGAAACTTTTTGCCTCAGTCGCGCTTCCAAATGGGGCAACTGCCGGAACGAGTTGTATTTACCCCCCAATACATTCTCCACATCGGGCTGTTTGATCCGGGCAATCCGAACAACCACGGTCCCAGCGGCGATGTCTCCCAGCCTCTGGCAGCGCCGATTCAAAAGGCAGCACGTACCTCCCACCAGATACATCGCCGGCAGCATGT
>CAMBPV010000085.1 GCA_945869695.1 Prosthecobacter debontii | reverse complement strand
TCGCGCGAGTTGGCGGCGGAGCGGAAGGCATCCCAGTTCTTGCGATCCGGCCGCGTGTCCTGAGGCAAGCCCGGATCATAGTGACAGTTGTCGCCATTGCCGATGTAGAGATCGCCTTTTCCATCCATCCACATCGCACCGCCCATGTGGAAGACATGCTCGGTATCATAAGGCCATGAAAGCAGTTCCAACTCCGATTCCGCCGGCATCCTGCCGTCCTTCACCGTGAAGCGACTCACCCGCACGGTGCCGAGTTTCGCTGTCGGCGCGAACAAGGCATAAACATGCCCGCTCTGCTCAAAATCCCGCGCCACCGCCATGCCGAGCAGTCCGATCTCGCCTTTCGCATACGTCGGCACCGAGCCGAGAATGCTCACGCCGCCTGACTTTGCGTCCCAACGTTTAAAGGTGCCCCAAAACTCGGCAAAGATGACATCGCCACCAGGCAGCACTTCCATCTGGATCGCATCACGCGCCGCTGGCACGAGGATTTCCTTTTCATAGCGAGCTGGATCAACCGGCTCGGCGGCATGGAGCGTGACGATGAAAAGACAAAAAAATGGGAGACAGAAAAATGGACTTCTGTTCTTCATCTTTTTGTCTCCAATCTTTTTGCTGTGACTCAGTGTGAGATCAGTGTTGTGGTTCATGGCTGTGGTGAGGTTGAAGGGATGCTGAAGTTCTCTCCTGGATCGAGGAGTTGGATGATGTGCCTCACCTCAAAGGGGCGGGTGACGAGTCCGGTGGCTCCGGCGCTGTGCCATTGCATCATGCAGACGTGATTGGAAGTGCCAAGGATGACGGGGGCACCTTTGGCCTCGTTGAGGAAGGCGGATTTGTCGGCGAGGATCGTGTGTGCGTTCTCAGGCTTCTGGATGTTGTAAACGCCACCGGAGCCGCAGCAGTCCTTGGCCTTGGGAGCGAGTTCCCAGCGGTAGCCGGTGGCATCGAGCACATTCGCGGGGATGCCTGCCGCCTTCTGTCCATGCACGAGATGGCAGGGCAGATCGACATAGACGCGCGTGCCATCATCGCGGCCACGCTGGCGGCGCACGGGGCTGAGGTCGCCGAGGTAGCCGAGCACATCACGCACTTGTTTGCCGGGCTGCAAGGTCTTGCCCAAAGCGTAACCGCAGCCGGACGAGTTGCAGACGATGGCATCGACATCGAGAGATCCAAAAGCCCGCCGGTTCTGCTCGCGAAGGGCTTCGACACCATCAAGTCCGGTGTGTTCCTGAAACGCGCCGCAGCAGCCTTGGCTCTCAGGGATGATAACTTGGACGTTGTTCTCAATGAGCACACGCACCGTGGCGAAGTTGATTTCGCGGAACATGGCTTCCATCAAGCAACCGGTGAGGAAAGCCACACGCGGACCCGTGGGGCGATGTCGCTGCATGAGTTCCTCTGCATACGCGGCGGTGCTTTTCAGAGCCGCCGGACGGCCAGGGAAAAGAAAGCGATGCAGCTTGAAACCTGCTTTTCGGAGCAGCCGTGCGGGAAGCAGGGCGAGATTGAACAACATCGGGCGCGTGACCGCTGCGGCTGCCAATCGAAGCGCAAGCTTTGGCTTGAAGCGATGCGAAGCGACGTGCTCATGACGAATATGCTCGAAGATCTCACCATAAGGCACCGTCGCGGGGCATGCTGTCTCGCAGGCGAGACAACCCACACACTCGGCGGTGTAAAAGTCCGTCCACTTGTCTTGCGGCAGTCGGCCAGCCGCTTCTTCACTCCACAAACGCAATCGTCCGCGCGGTGAATTGTTTTCATCACCGGTGAGCTTGTAAGTGGGGCAAACAGCGAGGCAGAAACCGCAGTGCGTGCAATTGGAGAAGTAGTCTGGAGTCATTGCTTCAGTGCTCATGAATGGCTTCCTCCAGCGTGTTGAGCCAAGCAGACTCGGTGATCGTTGGCGGCGTGGCAGGCAACCAGCGTGAGTGCCAATCGCCACCAAGGGTGTGGAGTTCTGCGGTGTAAGGTTGGACGAGAGCTTGCGTGCGTTCGGTGAGGTCTTCACTCTCGTTCATATAGACGTGAACAACACCGCTGTAGCACAGCGCCACACAACGCCGCGCACCGTGCGCGAGTTCCGCAGCGAGACCGATGGCTCGATCTGGCGTCGTCTTGATCACGAGATCGGGAAGGCTATCCAGAGGCGGAGGCGTGTTGTTTTGCAGCGTGAGTTGCGTGCTCGTCGCTGCAGCGACGTGTTCGAGTTGCTGAGCAAAGATGGACGCTTCCTCTGGCACACAATGGATCATCACCCGCACGAACGATGCCCCACCTTCCGTGATGTAATCCACCGCATCCCACCAGTGCATCCAGCCGCTGTGAAGAAGTTTAGAAACACATGAATGCAGGGCCTTCGTGTCGCCATCAAAGCGGGCGATGGCCGTGAATCCGCAATCAGGCCGCAACCGCAAGACGTAGTCCACAGGCTCGCCGTAGCGTGAGCCGCTGTGCAGCAGGAAGCGCAGCCAATCATAACCCGTCGTGGTTTTGACCACACGCTCGCCGATGCGCGCGATGCGTCCGCTAGGCAGCCGCCAGTTCATGCCAAGGACGTTATCGCAATAGGGGCCAAACCGGCAAGACGCAGGCGCATGAGTGGTGGCGGCGATTTGTGAGCGCAGTGAACTCGCCTCGTCCAAAACCAGCGGAAAGCGCAGGCGGTGCGCGCGGCCTTGCGAATGAATGTCAGACGCTGTCGCATTCGCGGGCAGGCACAGCGTGCCGTCCACTTCATCCATGAAAGGAACAAAGAGCCTCTCGTTCTGCATGGGAGGGAAGACATTCATGCGACGAAGTGGCGATTATCAAAAACCTTGAGCGGATTCATTTGATGCGCGGGGTTGAAGGCGGCGGGCACGGAGAGTTGGAGACGCATGGAGTCCGGACCGAAGACCAGTGGCATGTAGGCGGACTTGTCATTGCCGATACCGTGCTCGCCACTGAGCGTGCCACCGACTTCGATGACGCGCTGCATGAGTCGCTTGCTGATGAGTTCCACCTTCTCCAGTTCACCTGGCACACGCGAGTCGAAGAGGAAGTTCGGATGCAGATTGCCGTCGCCTGCGTGGAAGATATTCACTGCGCGGATGTTCGCGGCATCGGCTTCATCATAGACAAGCTGAAGCACCTCGGCCAAGGCACGCTTCGGTATCACCGCGTCCTGCACGACGTAACTGGGGCTCAACTGGCCGAGCAGACCACCGGAAGCTTTACGGGCCTTCCAGAGCTTTTGGCGAAGAGCCTCTTCATCGCTGAACATCACATCATTCGAGCCTGCCTGACGCAAAAGCTCGGCCACGGATTGCACACGAGCATTCACGAGCGCCTCAGGGCCATCAATCTCCACCAGCAGCATGAACGAACCCTCGGGTAATCCGCAAGCCATTTGACTGCTCTCCACCATCGCCACGCCACGCGGGTCAAGCATCTCGATCGCCGCTGGATACGACGAGTGCGCCACCAAAGCATGAATCGCCGCTTCCGTGGTTTTCATGTCGGGATAGGTCGCACGGAAGGTCCACACTTTCTCCGGCAGCGGCAGCAGTCTCAGCCAAAAGCGAGTGAAAGCCGCCAGCGTGCCTTCGGAGCCGATCATGAATCGTTTCCAATCCTCGCGCCAAGGCCCGCGACCACCCGCAGGGCCACCAAAGCGATGCAGACTGCCATCCAGCATGATCGCCTCGACTCCGAGCACGTAATTGCTCGTCACACCGTAGCGAAAGCAGTGCGCGCCACCCGCGTTCGAAGCCACATTGCCACCGAGCGTGCAAACCGGACCACTCGATGGATCAGGTGGATAAAACACGCCATAGGGCTTCAACGCGGCATCGAGGTCATTGAGCCCCACGCCGCATTCCACCTCACACCAGAACCCTTCCGTGTTGATCTCCCGAATCTTCTTCAACGCCGAGGTATGAACAACCACACCGCCCTGGACTGCCACAGGCCCACCCGAAAGCGACGTGCCCGCCCCCCGCATCACCACCGGCACCCCCAGAGCTTTTGCCCCGCGCATGAAGCCCGCGAGTTCTTCCGCATCCGCCGGAATCACCACGGCGTCAGGAAGGTGGTTCTTATAGCCCAACCCATCCGCGCCATAGCCCGCAAGCTGAGCCGCCGAGGTCAGCACACGCCCGCGAGGCAGCAACGCTTTGAGTTGGTGTTCGAGAGAGGATTTCACAGGTGAGGTCATTGAATCATCAAGCCAACGCCGTGAACGCTCGTGCCACCTGACGTGATTCACCGAGGCCTGCAATACCCAACTCCACCACATCACCTGGTTTTAGGAAGACAGGTTCAGGTTTAAGACCAAGGCCCACACCTGGTGGGGTGCCCGTGCTGATCACATCCCCGGGCAGCAGCGTCATGAACTGGCTGATGTAACTCACCAGCTTCGGCACTCCGAAAATCATCTGCGCTGTGTTGCTGTTCTGCCGTGTCACACCGTTCACCTTCAGCCACAGCGGCAGATTATGCGGGTCTGGCATCTCGTCCGCGGTCGCCAGGAACGGCCCCAGAGGCGCAAAGGTGTCACAGCTCTTTCCCTTCACCCACTGACCGCCGCGCTCGAGCTGCCACTCGCGCTCACTGTAATCATTGTGCAGCGCGTATCCGGCCACATGCTGCATTGCATTTGCCTCGCTGACATACTGTGCCTTTTTGCCAACGATAATCGCCAGCTCCACTTCCCAGTCCGTTTTCCTGGAGTCCCGAGGGATTACCAGATCATCATTCGGTCCAACGATGGAAGTGGTGCTCTTGAAAAAGAGAATGGGCTCCGCGGGGATCGGCATTCCCGATTCCTTCGCATGATCCGTGTAGTTCAAGCCCACACACACGATCTTGCTCGGTCGCGCGATACACGGCCCCAGACGCACGCTTGCATCCACCGTCGGAGCCATGGGCGCATTCACCTTCACCCAAGCGGCCAACCGCTCCAGCCCATCACCGCCAAAGAATCCCTCATCGTAATCCGAACCAAACGCCGAGACATCGATGCGGCGTCCATCGTCGAGGAGGACACCGGGTTTTTCGTAATCAGGGGAGCCGAAGCGGATGAGTTTCATGAAGGGTGAACGAGTCGAAAAAGTTAGAGGTAGGAGGTCATACCAGTTACGGAGGCCGGGCTTTTGAGCTATCAATTTTTGTCAAGAACTCGAGCCGTGATCGACTGCCAATCCGGCGAGAGTCCCTCGAGATCGAGTGGCTTCCAATGGCGGATGCGGTGAAGAAAAGGCAAAAAGATTGAGACAAAAAGATTAGCCTAAATCTTTTTGCGAAGAGGGAAGGCTTTCACCTCAGGAGAGAATGTCCTTCACGACATGGCCATGCACGTCGGTAAGGCGACGTTCGATGCCGTTGTTGTAGAAGCTGAGGCGCTCGTGGTTGAGACCCAAGAGGTGCAGCATCGTGGCGTGGAGATCGTAGATGGTCGTGACGTTCTCGACGGCCTGATAGCCAAAGTCATCGGTGGCACCGTGGCTGTGGGCACGCTTCACTCCAGCGCCCGAGAGCCAGACGGTGAATCCTTTGGGATTGTGATCGCGGCCGTTGGCTCCTTTTTGGAAAGTGGGCATGCGACCGAACTCGGTGACAAAGACGACCACTGTGTCTTTCAAGAGTCCGCGTGCTTTCATGTCCTTCAGCAGCGCGGCGCAGGGCTGATCGAGGATGGGTGCGTGAACGGCATATTGATCGTGGATTTTCTTGTGACCGTCCCAGTTTCCCACGCCTTCGCCCATGGCGTAAGAGCCGTTGAACAGCTGCACGAAGCGGACGCCGCGCTCGATGAGGCGCCGTGCGAGGATGCAGTTCTTGGCAAAGCCAGCCTTGTTCGTGTTGGAATCATCCGTGCCGTAGAGAGCACGCGTGGCGGGGCTTTCGCTGCCGAGGTCATTGATCTCAACGGCGGCGAGCTGCATGCGGGCAGCGAGTTCATAGGATGAAATGCGGGCGGCGAGATCGCTATCGCCGGGGTTCTGCTCGAGGTGGCGATCGTTGAGGCGCTTGAGGAAGTCGCGCGTATCGCGCTCCGCTTTATCGGAGATGGAATCAGGCCGTGCGAGATTGGGAATGGGCTTGTTGGCGTTGAAAGCGGTGCCTTGGAACGAGGCGGGCAAAAACGCGCTGCCCCAATGGCGCGGACCGATCTGCGGCACGCCGCGTGGATCAGGAATGGCGACGAAGGCCGGGAAGTTTTGATTCTCGGAGCCAAGCGCATACGTCACCCAAGAGCCGGCGCTGGGGAAGCCATCGAGGATGTAACCGGTGCCCATTTGGTTTTCCGCAGGACCGTGCGTGTTCGACTTTGCGGTCATCGAATGGATGAAGCACATGTCATCGGCCATCTCGGCAAGGTTTGGCAGCAAGTCGGAGATCATTTTGCCCGACTGGCCGCGCGGTTTGAAATCGCGGATGGGTTTGATGAGGTTGCCTTGCTCACCTTGGAAAGTGATGAGGTTTCCAGACCCCGGCATCGGTGTGTCGTGACGCTTGAAGAGCTCGGGCTTGTAGTCCCAGGTGTCCACGTGGCTCATCGCACCTGAGCAGAAAATCATGAGCACCTGTTTCGCTTTTGGTTCAAAGTGCGGCGGTCGCGGTGCATAAGGATGTGAAGGATCAACGCCTGGACGGATCGGCGACTCGTTGGCGAGCAGGCCGTTGTCCTTTAGAATCGACGCAAGCGCGATGCTGCTCAAGCCGGTGACGGTGCGATTGAGAAAGTGACGGCGGTTGAGGAGGTGATTCATGGTGGTGTTCTTACTCGTGCTCGTGCTCTTCATCTCAAATCTCATCTGAATGCTGATCTCCTGCTTTTCTCAGCCTACCCTGCCCATTTCGTTTCATAAGCCCCATCAACATCGCAACCACTTCGTGTAGAAGTGCTTTACCGGATGAAACTTGATCCGATGAGCACTTCTTCTTTTTCACAAGGACATCAAGGCAAGCCGCACACTCAACTGTCGAACCTCGGGCAATATCGAAATACTTAAACCGGTCGGCTGGCCCAAATTTGCCGTTTCCTTCAGCGATGTTGAGGACAATCGACGTGCTGGCTCGATCCAGTTGGTTTTGGACAGCGATCGACTTGGGCAACTCTTCAATAAACGGAGTTACCCACTCGATGAACTCGAGGGCTCGTTGATAGACGGTCAGCTTTTCGTGATCAAAGATTAAGGGCATGAGCGGAGGACGGTGAAGAGAAATAAGATGAAGAGCGAGAGCAGGAGCAAGAGGCGGGCGTTAGTTGAGTCGGATGAACTCGTTGGAGTTGAAAAGGGCGCGGCAAAGCGTTGGAAGGCCGTGGGTTCTCGTGAGCGCAGCGGCATCACGTTGCTCATCGACGGTCGGTAGACGCTGGAAGATGAGTTCAAAGGTGCGGTGAATCTGTTTGGCGACATCAGGACCGGATTCTTTGATGGCGCGGTTCGCAAAGGCTTCGGCCTGCTGCATGGCGAAGTGACTGTTGAGGAGATTCAGAGCTTGTAGCGGCGTGGTGCTGCTGGTGCGCTTGGGTGCGGGCTGACCGGCATCAGGGCAGTCGAAAGCTCCGAAGAAGTCATCGAGCATGGTGCGCGGTTTGCTTTGATACACCATGCGACGAAACTCGGCAGGGCCGTAGTCGGTCTTGGTCTGGTAAACTTTGACGTAGTTGTCGTTGGGCTCGAAGAGATCGAAGCCGGGGCCGCCCATTTTGAGATCGAGCTGGCCGCTGGTGACGAGCATGGCATCGCGCACGGCTTCGGCTTCGAGACGACGCGGCGGGAAGCGCCAGAGAAGTCGCGCGTTGGAATCCGCTTTGTAGGCAACTTCATTCATGGTGCTGCTTTGCTGGAAGGTCTTCGACATCAAGATGAGCTTGTGGATGTGTTTGAGGCTCCATTTGTGCGCGATGAGTTCGCTGGCGAGGAAGTCGAGCAACTCGGGATGCGTGGGACGTGCTCCATTGATTCCGAAGTCGCTGGGCGTCTCAATAAGGCCGGTGCCGAAGTGATAATGCCAGAGGCGATTGACGATGACACGCGCGGTCAGCGGATTTGCGGGATCGGCGATCCAGTTAGCGAGGGCCAGACGCCGCTCTTGTTCGGGTGTATCGGCGGGGAGGGTGAGGGGTTGGCCGATCTGTTTCAATGCGGCGGGTGCGACGATTTCTCTCGGTTGGGTGGGGTCGCCACGATGCATTCGATTTGTGGGCCCAGGCTGCGAGAAATTGCCCGCATAGACCATCGGCAGCTTGGTGAGCTTTTGGATTTCGTCGGCGAGGCGCGTGCGCTGCTGGGTGAGCTTTGCAACTTCTGCGGCTTTGTCTGCGGGCACGTCACTGAGGGTGGGAATGGTGGGGATGCGTTTTCGATACGCCTCCGCTAAGCGATCAGAGCTGGAGGCGACGGGCTTCCAAGACTTTCCATCAAGCGAGACTTCAACACGGTAGCCGAGCGCGAGGCGATCCTCGAAATGCTTGCCTTTGCCCGTGCTGCGGTCGCGGCTCCAGACCATGCGATGGATATTCTCTGGCTTCTCAAATTCCAACTGCACCCAGCCCGTTTTTTCCTTCGAGATCCAACTGCGTGCGTTGCCGTATTGGCCATCATTGAGATGCTCGCGTTTGTGGCTGGTGTTTGTCCCGTCGGCAAAAGTGCTGGAGACGGTGACTTTGGCGGTGCGGGCAATGTTTCTCGACGTGGGCGTGAAGACTTCGAGTTCATCGATGCAGGGTTCACCCCCATTGGAAGAGGTGATGGTGAAGCGGAGGAATTTGGCCTCGGAGGTGTCGAAGTGGTCCTCGGTGGCGAGGTGAGAGACCGGGGCGCGAAGATGCGGGACGGTGGGAGATATGAGGTTCCTTTCTTTCGGCAAAAAAATGGGGGCAAGGAGATTGGAATCCACTTTTTTTGCCTCAATCTTTTTGCCTGAATCATCGGCCACTTCTTCAAAGGCGACCACATCAGCGACGGTCGGGCCGCCTTTGTCGCCGCTGCGGAGGATGACGATGCTTTTGTCGGTGAGCAGATGGATACCTGCTTCCTTGAGCCCACTCCAGCGTCGTTGCTCCGGGATGGCAGACTTTCCGTCGGCAAAAAGGCGTTGATTGATGTTGGCGATTTCGGTTTGGTCGTTCGTCGTTTTGAGGTCGCCGTCTTGATCGAGGATGTAACGCGAGTCTTGGGCGTGTGTGGTCCAGGCGCCCCAAGAGAGCCAGATGCGAAAGCGTCCGCTCGCGTTCGGGTCCCAGGTGAAGAAGTCCTCGTGCTTGCTGACTTCAGCAGACCAGTAGCGATAGCTTTCGCCGAGGTTTGGCAGGCGTGTGGCGTCGCCGGGATCCTCGGCAGCGCCTTTCTCACGACCGGGCGAGTAGGCGATGGGTTTGCCGTTCGTAGGCTGCTCGATGGCGGTGGTTTGCGCGCTGGTGTCATCGATCAAAATGACGCGCCCGAGATGTGCGCGAGGCTGGAAGACGGCGAGTTTGGCTTCGAGGGGTGCAAGCGCTCTGCGGAGCTCCGCGAGATGCTTTTCATCCTCCACGGAGTTTTTAGAGCGCATCGGGCGCTCGCCGTGCTGCACGCCCTGAAGCATCGCGATCATCGCATAATAGTCCTCCTGGGCGATGGGGTCGAACTTGTGGTTGTGGCAGCGTGCGCAGTTCACGGTGAGACCGAGAAAGGTGGCCGCCGTTGTGCTGACCATGTCGTGCAATTCGTCGGCGCGTTGATTGGCGGTGAGCACCGGGTCTTTGGACCCAACGCGATCTTTGCCTCCGCCGACTAGGAAGGCGGTAGCGGCATCAGCATTGAGTGCGTCGCCTGCTAACTGCTCGCGGATGAACTGGTCATAGGGTTTGTCGCTATTGAATGACTCGATGACGTAATCGCGATACGGCCAGGCATTGTCACGTGCACGGTTCGTTTCGAAGCCGTCGGACTCAGCAAAACGCACGACATCCAGCCAATGGCGAGCCCACTTTTCTCCGAAGCGGGGGCTGGCTAAGAGTGCGTCAACTTGCGACTCATAGGAGGAATGGGACTGCGGGGTGGAGACGAAGCGCTCAACCTCTTCGGGTGAGGGCGGCAGACCGATGACGTCGAAGTAAAGGCGGCGGATCCGTGTGCGAGGATCGGCGGGTGGGTTGAGTGCAAGTTTGTTTTCGGCGAGCTTTTTCTGGATGAGGGAGTCAAGGGTATCGCCCGGGTTCGGTTTTGCCAAAGGCAGGAAGGACCCATGCTGAAGGCGTTTGTCGGTTTCTGCTGCTTTATCAAAAGCAGTTTCAGGCCACTCTGCACCCGAGTCGATCCATTGCTTGATGAGGGCTATTTGTGCCGGTGTGAGTGGATCATTTTTGGGAGGCATTCTCTCATCTTCATCCGCGGAGGTGATGCGTGAGAAAAGGCCACTTTTTGCACTGTCTCCAGGCACGATGGCGGGTCCGGATTCGCCACCCTTGAAGGCGTGAATCTTGGCATCGAGGCGGAGATCGGCCTTGTTCTTTTTTTCACCATGGCACTCGATGCAATGCTCCTGAAGCAAAGGGCGTATTTTGGCGTCAAAGTCCACCGCGAAAGCGGAGGTCGTGAGAAGGAGAAAGAGAGTGGTTTTCATCACGATCTATTCGAGATAAAGGAGTTCATTGGCATTCAGGAGAGCACGACAAAAAGCCTCGGTGCCATGGGTGGCGATGAGTTGGGTCGCGGCTTGGTGTTCTCTGGCGGTGGGATCTCGCTGAAAGGAGATTTGATAGGCCCGCGTCACGGGATCGCTTGTTTGAATGCGGGTGGAGAGGGACTTGGCCATATCAAGGGTGAAGCTGTGATTCAACAGCGTGAGGGCTTGGAGGGGTGTGGTGGTGGCGGCTCGCTTCGGTGCAGCGAAGGCGATGTCGGGCAGGTCGAAATCATTGAGGAGATCGACGACACTGGCGCGGGCGTTTTGATGATAGATGGCACGGCGGTAGGTCTCGGGGCTGTGCGTATCGAGCGGGACATAGGTTGAGACGTTGTTAGCAAGGTAGCGATAGAGTCGGAATCCGGGGCCGCCCATGGGCTCGAGTTTCATGCGGCCCGCAACCGTGAGCATGGTGTCGCGAAGCTCCTCAGCGCTGAGTCGGCGCGGGGGGAAGCGCCAGAGGAGGCGCGCGGATTTGTCGAGCTTAAGGCCATCTGGATTGCCGGCGGAGCTTTGCTGATAGGTGCGTGAGAGGAGGATCTCGCGGTGGAGGGCTTTGAGTTTCCATCCGTTGGTGACGAGTCTGGCAGCGAGATAGTCGAGGAGTTCGGGGTGCGTTGGCTGGCTGCCGAGGAAGCCAAAGTCGCTGGGTGTATCAACAAGACCGGTGCCGAAGTGAGACTGCCAGACACGGTTGGCGAGCACTCGGGGAGTGAGTGGGTTTTTGTTGCTGGTGATCCACTGGGCCAAGGCCAGGCGGCGTTCGCCTTCATCGGCGTCGGATTTGAGTTGATAGGGTTTGGTGACTTGGTCCAGCACACTGAGACTCGCTGGCACGATGGCTTCACCCGGTTTCATCGGGTCGCCACCTTTGTGGACGGTGGTGGGCTCTTTGGGCTGGGCGTGATTACCCACCCACATTTGTGGCAGGGGGAGCACGGCATTGAGCTTCTTTTGCAGAGCAGAGATCTGCTGGTTTAAAGTGCCCATCTTCTTCTGCTCAGCGTCTGTGATGACCTGGCGTCGGGCGCGCTCAATGCCATGTGCGGGCGACCAAGGCTCACGTCCTTCATCGCTGGCGACGGTCTTCCAGGTCTTTCCGTCAAGGCTGACTTGGACCTCATACTCGGTGGGTGTGGCGCCGCGGACTTTGCTGTCATCCGTGTCGCGGTCACCGCGCGCATTGATGAAGGTGACTCGCTGAATGGTTTCCGGGTGAGCGAGCGTGAGCTTGAGCTCTGGCGGATCGCCGATGAACCAAGCTTCCCCCCGCTGACCATCAATGCAGTATTGCGGCCCGTAGGCTTCAGGAAAGTCTTCCGCAGTGGCGGACTTCGCTCCTTCGGCCAGGGTGCCATTGCTGGCGAGTGCGACATTGCGGTTATCGGTGCTCCAGACTTGGAACTCCGTGAGCTTGCCACCACCAGATTTGGAGGGCTTGCTCTGATAGTCGTTGGTGAAGCTATGGATCACGAACTTCACGTATTTGGCTTCGGTGGGTGAAAAAGTTTCATCCGTTCCGAACAGTTCGATCCGGGGCCGCGGGAATTTCATTTGGGCTAGGGCTGCCTTGGCGCGTTGGGCGATGTCGGCTTCAAGTTTATCACGTTCTGCGGTGAGCCGAGCCAACTCGGTGTTGAGCGGTTTGGTGGCAGCGGTGAAAGCCTCCTTTTGTTCCCGAGTGGCGACGACCCGCCGTCCGTGCGTGACGCCTTCAAACGCTGCGCGGAGCCGGTAGTAATCCTCGGTGGGAATGGGATCGAATTTGTGGTTGTGACAGCGGGCGCAGTTAATGGTAAGGCCGAGAAAAGCGCCGCTGGTGGCGGTGATCATGTCATCCAAGGTGGCCGCGCGAATGTTTGCCTGCGCGACTTTGTCTTGATTGCCGACATCATCGTAAGGCCCAGCAACGAGAAAGGCGCTGCCGACTTCGACTTCGGGATTTCCTTTACCAATGACATCTCCCGCGAGGTGCTCGGCGATGAATTGGTTAAAGGGTTTGTCATCGTTGATGGAGTCGATGACGTAGTCGCGGAAGGGATAAAGATCGTCGATGATAAAATTGCGCTCGAAGCCATTGCTCTCACCGAAGCGGATGACGTCGAGCCAGTGTCGACCCCAGCGCTCTCCGTAGCGGGGAGAGGCGAGAAGTCTGTCCACTAAGACTTCGATGGCCTGGCGCGGATTCGCCTGATGCGCCTCGGCAAATGTCTCCACCTCCTCCAGCGTTGGCGGTAAACCGTGAAGGTCGTAACTCATGCGGCGGATGAGTGCGCGTGACTCGGCAGGCGGATTGAACGTGAGCTGCTTCTCCGCGAGCTTTGCGGTGATGAAGCCATCAATTGAAAGTGGCTTGAGTTGGAGGTTTGACTCTTCGGCCATAGCCGAAGCCACTTTGTTGGGTTGCAGAGACCACCATGACTTGTCGCCGCGTTTGGCTTCAATCTTCACGCCATCGCGTGGATCCGGGGCACCGATTTTAATCCAGGTGACGAGGTCTGCGATGAGCGCGTCAGGAAGCTTCGGTTTCTTTGGCGGCATCTCCATGTCTTCTTCGAGATGCTGCACCGTTCGGATGAGCAGACTCTCTTGCGGTTTGCCGGGAATGATGACGGCCTGTCCGCTGTCGCCACCTTTTTCCCAGCCTGCTTTCGAGTCGAGGTAGAGGTTACCTTTGAGTTTTTTGGCCTCGGTGCTGTGGCAGGAGTAACAATGCTCCACGAGCGCTGGACGGATCTTTTGTTCGAAGAAGGCGGTGCCCGCCGGATCGGCGGCGAGTGCGGAGGAAGAGATGAGAAGATGAATCGCGTGTAACTTCATGGCTCAGGCGAGGATGGAGTTGATGACATGCCCATGCACGTCGGTGAGGCGGCGATTGGCGCCATTGTGGTAGTAGGTGAGCTTTTCGTGATCAAGGCCGAGGAGATGAAGGACGGTGGCGTAAAAGTCGTAAACGGTGGCGACATCGACGGCAGCACGGCGGCCGAACTCATCGGTCTCACCATAACTGACGCCGCCTTTGACGCCGGCACCCATCATCCATGTCGTGAACGCGTCGGGATTGTGATCACGTCCGCTGGTGCCGTCCTGATGCGTGGGCATGCGTCCAAACTCGGTGCACCAGATGATGAGCACGTCATTCAACATGCCGCGCTGCTTCATGTCGGTGAGCAGGGCCGCTGTGGGCTGATCAAAGATGGGACAATGGCGCTCATAGTCAGCCTTCAATGTCTTGTGTGCGTCCCAGTTTAAGAGGCCATCCACAGCGCTGGCGCGTGAGGCGCAGTAGAGCGAGACGTAACGGACGCCTTGTTCGAGGAAGCGGCGGGCAAGCAGACAGTTCTTCGCGTAGGCGGCCTTGAGTTTGTTGCTGTCATTGGTGCCGTAGAGGTCTTGGATGTGCTTTGGTTCGTGGGAAAGATCACTGACCTCGGGCGCGGTGAGCTGCATTTTGGCGGCAAGCTCGTAGGCGGCCATGCGGGCGCGGAGGTCATCGTTATCAGCTCGGGAGGCCGCATGCTCAGCATTGATGACATTCAGAAAATCACGGGTGGCTTTTTCGGTGCCGGGAGGGATGGAGGAGGGCCGCGCGAGATTGCGCAGCGCTTGCTGGGCGGCCATGGAGACGCCTTGATATTCGGCGGAGAGGAAGCCGTTGTTCCAATTGGCTTTGCCGTTCGGTGGTTCGCCACGCACATCTTGAATCGAAATGTAGGTGGGTAAATTGTCATTGAGACTGCCGAGGCCATAACTGACCCACGATCCGGCACTGGGGAAGCCATCCCGCGTGAAGCAGGAGTTCATGTTCACGCAGCCCGGACCATGCGTGTTCGTCCGGCTGGTCATGCTGTGGATGAAGGCCATATCATCGGCATGGCGCGCCATGTTTGGCAGCATCGTGGAGATCATCTTCCCACTCTTTCCGGCTGGCTGAAAATCCCAAGGTGGGCGCATCAGATTTCCATTTTTGCCCTGAAAAGTGACCTCAGCCGCTCCTGGAAGCGGTGTTCCATGATACTTTTCCAGCATCGGCTTGTGATCCCAAAGATCGATGTGAGAAGCGGCTCCCGGACAAAAGATTTGCAGCACTTGTTTTGCCTCCGGCGCAAAATGCGGCTGCTGTTTGGGTGCATCAGCCATGAGTCGGGAGAGGGCGACGCCGGTCAGGCCGGTGGACATTTGGCTGAGGAATTGACGGCGTTGGAGAAGGTTCATGATTCGGCGGGTCTGCGATTTTTGAGGCTCAGATCATTGCGGGCATTGAGAAGATGCTTCTTCATCGCGGTGGCTGCGGCAGCGCCATTTCGCGCCGTGATGGCATCGAGAATCTTGCCGTGATCCACATTGGTATTGTCTTTGGTGACGAAACGGTAACCGTGGCTGAGGCTGTTTTGAAGGAGGTCGGAGAGTGATTGAATGAGCAGGGCCGCGATCTTATTGCCGGAGGCTTCGGCGATGAGGCAGTGGAACTCCATGTCGGCGAGCACCTGAGTCTCGAAGTCCTGGCAGTTTTTCAGACGCTCGTGGGTGGCTTTGAGCTTTTTCAGGCTTGAAGCCGTGGCGCGCTCTGCGGCGAATCGGGCATTCTGGGGCTCGAGGGCCAAGCGCACTTCGCTGAGTTGAAGCATCCGCTGCTCTTCATCCGGCACGAGCATGTGGACGGCGCCGCTGAGTGGCTTGTGCAGTTTGTCCACGATCTTCATGCCGCTGCCCTGACGGATCTCCAGCAGGCCTTGAAGCTCGAGACGTTTGGCTGCCTCACGCACGACACTGCGACTGACACCAAACTGCACCGACATGTCGCGCTCGGTCGGGAGGCGATCCGTAGCGTGACCCCGCGCGAGGGTGATGATCCGGCGGGAGACTGTTTCAACGAGAGAAATCGACATGGAAATAATTGGTCAGACCAATTACGGCAGGTCGAATGACGGTCTTTCCGCGATTCGAGTTGCCTGCCTTGAGGACGCTAAGCCCAGAGATTTCGGTCCAGCGTGCGGTAGCCGATGGCTTCGAGCACGTTGTTGGAGGTGATTTTTTCAACCCCTTGAAGATCGGCTAGGGTGCGGGCGACTTTGAGGATGCGATCGTGCGCTCGGGCTGAGAAATTCATCTCGCTCATGGCGTGCTCCAGAAAGCCACTGGCTTCGGCGTCGAGCTCGCAGTGTTTTTTGATCAGGCGCGGCGTCATGGCGCTGTTCGTGTGAATGCCTGAGCTTTTGGCAAAGCGTTCTTGTTGGGCGGCTCGTGCATTCTTGACCCTTGTCTGAACCACGGCGGATGTGTCTCCGCTGTCACCTGAAGTGAGGGCTTTGTAATCGACGAGCGGAACTTCAACATGAAGATCGATGCGGTCCAAAAGAGGCCCGCTGATACGCTGGCGGTAGCGGTGAATCACGGGCGGGGCACAACGGCACTCGCGCTTCGAGTCGCCGTAGTAGCCGCAGGGGCAGGGGTTCATGGCGGCGATGAGCATGAACTGCGCGGGGAAGGTGACGGTTCCGGCGGCGCGAGAGATGGTGACGCGTCCGTCTTCGAGCGGCTGGCGGAGGACTTCGAGGGTGGAGCGACGGAACTCGGGGAGTTCATCGAGAAAGAGAACGCCGTTGTGCGCGAGGCTGACCTCGCCGGGTCCGGGATTCGCTCCGCCGCCGAGGAGTCCGACATCGCTG
Source organism: Prosthecobacter debontii (assembly GCA_945869695.1). Lineage (GTDB taxonomy): Bacteria > Verrucomicrobiota > Verrucomicrobiia > Verrucomicrobiales > Verrucomicrobiaceae > JAIBCL01. The sequence goes on along the minus strand of CAMBPV010000085.1, from coordinate 3,010 downwards.
ATGGTGTGGTGGGGTGCGCGAAAGGGGCGCGTGGCGACGAAAGCGAGTGATTCATCGAGCAATCCTCCGGCGCTGTGGATCTTGGTGGTCTCGATCGCCTCTTCCTCACTCATGCCGGGCATGATGGTGGCGATGCGTTTTGCGATCATGCTTTTCCCGGTGCCCGGGGGGCCGATCATGAGAATGTTATGCCCGCCAGCGACGGCGACCTCGATGGCGCGCTTGGCATCGGTCTGGCCCTTCACATCGCAGAAGTCGATGTCGTAGCTGCTGGCTGCGGCAAAAAACTGGGTGGCTCGACAGGGTTCGGGTGGGATCTCGAGGTCGCCTTTGAGAAAGTCGACGGCCTCACGGAGATTGTTGACGCCGATGATGTCGATGCCGGCGACGACACTGGCTTCGATGGCGACGCGCTTGGGAACGAGCAGTCTTTTTCGACCCCGGGCGCGTGCTTCGAGGGCGACCGCGAGCAGTCCCCGAACCGGACGGAGTTCTCCGTTGAGTGCGAGCTCACCGATCATGGCCGTTTCGGATAAAATCGGAATGGGGATCTTGGTCCGTCGAGCGACGAGGGAAATGGCGATGGGGAGATCGAAGCCCGGGCCTTCTTTTTTCATGTCGGCCGGAGCGAGGTTCACGGTAATCACACCATCATGATGATCGAGTGCACTGCTGCTGATGGCGGCGAGCACTCGCTCTCGACTTTCTTTGACCGCCGTGTCCGGCAGGCCAACGATCACCATTCGCGGATTACCTCCCGCTTCATGAGATTCGATCTCCACCTCGATGGCGTTCACTCCAACGAGTGTCGATGAATAGGTTCGTGCTACCATTGCATCGATTATGAAAGGGTAGGGGTGAGGCCGCAAGCTTTTGCGGCAAAAGAAAATCACATCGCCCAAGAATCCTCTAATCTATTCATTTGGAACCGATTAGATCGGTTTCGACTTGTGTTTGGATCTATTTTCCTAATTTGATCTCGATCACTTCCGCCGGCTGCGTCTTTTTTGAGTACGAATTTTTTGCCCACCCTTTTTGCATGGGTGTCGGATCCATCTTTAGCGTTGGTGTCGATCAGTGCTTCCGGAAACATCACATTGGGCTCACCAGGAGCCATGCCGGTGCGTTGGACTTTGGTCATGACTCCGACTTGGAACTCGGCCCCCTTTTCGTCTTTGAATACCCAATGAGCCGATCCGGTGTGACAGTTGCATTTCACATAGGTGGCGGTCTGAAAACTCACCGGCACCTCGCTCAAAGCCGCCGAACAGGAAATCGGTGCCTCCGGGCAGCTAGCTTGGGTGGTCGGCCTCGATACCTTTCGGGGTAACTCGCGTCATTTTGCCTGTTGCCAATTCGATTTGGAAAATGGCCTTGGGAACGTAGCCATCCTTGGCATCAGCTTCTGCATCCACTCCCATGTCAAACAAAGCTGTCTGACCATCGGGGAGACCGCCACCCACGGGGGCATGGACAGACCGGTGACGGCCTCTGATTTTGGCCGTTCGCGAGCGGTGCCGCTCTTTTCTCTGGCTACCGTCAGAACAAAAAAGGATTCCAAATCGTGGCAAAGCCATTCTTCACCTTTGAGGATGGGTCCTGCGCCGCCGACTTTCCGCTCCGATTCCTTATTGACGGTTCGAAAATTGCCACCCGCTGCATCCACACCCGCAAACAACCAATCTGACTCGCCGAAGTGACTGAAAAACAAGCGCGTGCCATCGGGTGACCAGAGAGGCATGAATTCGTTTTTCCCGGGCACTCCTTTTACGAGAGCGGCTTTGCCCTGAGCAACATCATGAATGGCGATCCGGCTATTGGCGGGAAACGCTTTCCAACTGTCGGAAGGGCTCCCTCAGCCTCGCGTCGTTCATCAATGGCGGTGGCACAATGTATTCTCATGCCTCCAATCGCGATGGAAGCATCGTCGAAGATTTCCTTTCCTCGTTTGCCAAAAGACTGCCTTTGAAGGAAGGCGAGGAAGATCCGAAGGCAAACAAGCAGATCGATGCAGCAATCGCTCAGATCAAAAAATTGAAGGGTGCTGACTTGGGGGATGATCAATCGAACAAAGAAATGGGGGAACTCATGGAGGCCGAGCGCGCTGATGCGACCGCCAGAATGGGAGAATCTCAAGATGATGAAACTCCTCCGTCAGTGCCGAGGAGGCCACCAAGATCGTCAAATTTGCAGCCGACTCGCTGAAGTGGCTGACGATGGAGGAGTCGCGATTTTACTCCGCTCCTGCTGAAAATATCTCCGCCTCAGCAGGGGCTTGGTGTTTCCGAAGCATCACCGCGAGGACCCCGATATCGGAGGGCGTGACTCCCTGGATGCGGCCAGCTTGCCCGAGGGTGGCTGGCCGGATCTGTTGGAGGCGCATTTGGGCTTCTTTTTTGAGCCCCTGAATGGTGCTGTAATCCAAAGAATCGGGGATGCTCCTGGCCTCCATACCGATGGTGCGCTGGAGCATGTCCTCCTGCCGGGTGATGTAACCCGCGTATTTGACGTCGTTTTCCAGCAGGCTCCAGACCTCCGGGGTGAATCGATTCCGTATCTCTTCTGGGAGAAGGGCAGGAGTGTTTTCGGGTCTGCGAATCCAGCGATCCAGTTGGATCCCCTCATGAATGGTGGTGGCCACAAAGTCCTTCGCGGCGGCGAGTGCAGCGGCTTTTTGGTCGAGCAGGGTCGCGCGAACCCCAGCCACGAGGCCGACTTCAATGGCCCGAGGTGTGAGCCGGAGATCGCAATTGTCTTGCCGGAGGAGGAGACGATACTCGGCCCGGGAAGTGAAGAGTCGGTAGGGCTCGGTGGTGCCTTTGGTGATGAGGTCATCGACCATCACGCCGAGATAGCCCTCTGCGCGACCCACGACAAAGGCCGGTTTTCCCTGAATTTTGAGTGCGGCATTGGCTCCAGCGATAAGGCCCTGGCCGGCAGCCTCCTCGTATCCGGAGGTTCCGTTGATCTGTCCGGCGAAGTAGAGGCCAGCGATTTTCTTGGTCTCGAG
>CAMBPV010000084.1 GCA_945869695.1 Prosthecobacter debontii | reverse complement strand
GCCTGAAAACGCTAATGATGGAGTGCCTGATGAGCGAAGTGTTTCGGTCGAGGTGAAGACAAAGCACCTGTGGCTTTAGCCAAGGCTGCTTTCTGGGTCATTCCGCCTTTTTCCTTTGCTTTGTCTTCGCCGGGATAGGGCTTCACGTGGGCTCGGTCGGTTTTGAGGTTGTAGAGTTCCGAAGGGCCGGAGCGACCTTGTCGGGCGAGTTTCAGGTCGGCCACACGAACGGCAGCGTTGCCTTCGTGTTCCCGGAAAAGAGCACCAACATTCTCGTAATGCTCGGGCTCAACCGCCGTTACCACCTCATGCTTCGATTTTCCTTCACCTTTTCATTCTTCTGTTTTCTCAGCCCCCTCTACTCGAACGATAAACCCAACATCATCGTCATCATGGCGGATGACCTGGGCTACGGGGACATCGGCTGCAACGGTGCCACGGCCTTGAAGACACCTCATATCGACAAGCTTGCCGCCGAGGGAGTGCGTTTCACGAACGGCTACTGCTCAGCCTCGACCTGCACTCCGACTCGATTTTCACTCCTCACCGGGACGTATGCGTTCCGCCAAAAGAACACCGGCATCGCACCGCCGAATGGTCCGGCGATCATTCGTCCCGGCACGGAGACCCTTGCATCGATTTTGAAGAAAGCGGGCTATGCCACGGCCGTGATCGGCAAATGGCACCTCGGACTCGGCGACAAGGCTCCCGAGTGGAATGGCGAACTGAAACCAGGGCCACTCGAAATCGGATTTGATCACTGCCATTTGCTACCGACGACGAATGATCGGGTGCCTCAGGTTTATGTGCGGGATCATCGCGTGCTGAATCTCGACCCCAAGGATCCTCTCTGGGTCGGCAATGAAGCGCCGCCAACCCACCAACCGACCGGCATCACTCACCGCAGCACACTGAAGATGGACTGGAGTCACGGGCACAACAACACGATCCATAATGGCATCAGCCGCATCGGTTTTTACACGGGGGGCCTGGCGGCGAGATTTCGCGATGAAGACCTCGGTGATGAGTGGGTCCGACGCTCCAATGAATGGATCGCGGCTCACAAGGATGGCCCGTTTTTCCTCTACTTTGCGAGCCACGACATTCATGTGCCACGCATGCCGCATGAGCGATTCCAAGGCAGCACCAAACTGGGCTTTCGCGGTGACAGCATCGTCGAGTTTGACTGGTGCGTGGGCGAACTCATGAAGACACTGGATCGCTACAAGTTGGCTGAAAAAACACTGATCGTTCTTTGTTCCGACAATGGCCCGGTGCTGGATGATGGCTATCAAGATGGAGCAGTGGAAAAGCTGGGGAACCACGAACCAGCGGGCCCCTTGAGCGGCGGAAAATACAGCGTGCTCGAGGGAGGGACACGCACGCCGTTCATCACGCGATGGAAAGGCCGCATCAAACCCGGCGTCTCTAATGAGGTTGTTTGCACGATCGATTTGGCCGCCAGTGTCGCCGCGCTCACAGGCACGGCTTTGTCACAAGAGGCGTGCCTTGATAGTCTCAACATTCTCCCCGCTCTGCTGGGTGAATCGGGCGCGAAGGGCCGCGATCATTTGCTGCAACAAGACAACAGTGGAACAAACTTTGGCCTGCGAATGGGAGACTGGAAACTGGTGCGGATGAAGAACAAAGGTAAGTCTCAGGCCAAAGTGAGCTCGAAAAACCGGATCGATGAAGGTGGACTGCACCGCCTGTACCACCTGCCCAATGATGCAGGAGAAAGGAAAGACCTCAGTGCCGAGCGACCTGAACGATTGAAGGAGATGATCGCCAAGCTGGATGAGGTCATCGCAGCCGGCAGAACTCGACTTTAGATCGACAACCGGGAGGTTCGATCAGCCCTTCTTCTTCCCTTTCCCCTTGGGTTGATTTGCCAAGGTCTTTTTAGCAAGCTCCGTGAAGCTTTCCGTCTGGGCTTGCCAGACTTGCTCGAGTTCCTTCACTTTGTCGGGACGTTGAGAGGCCAGGTTATTCTGCTCTGCTCGATCTGTCTTCAGGTCGTAGAGTTCCCAAGGGGTTCCCTCAGCCGCGACGAGTTTCCAGTCACCCACACGCACCGCGCGGTTCCCCTCGTGCAACCACCAGAGACTATCACGCTCAATGATAACCTCTTTGGCAAAGGCAGCCGCGAGACTTTTTCCTGGCGCGGGAGGAATGGGTTCTCCGTTCCATAGGTTGGGTTTTTTGATTCCTGTGACCTCGAGCACCGTCGGAACAAAATCGATGACATGCGCGGGCGTCGTGCGGAGTTCGTCTTTGGCGGAGATCCCCGCTGGCCAATGAGCTATGAGTGGCGTGCTGATGCCACCCTCATGAACCCACGTTTTATGCCGACGATGGGGCGTGTTCGAAGCACTGGAGAAACCTGGCCCGAGACAAAGATAGCTGGCTGCGCTGCCGGGAGGCGCCTGGGGATCGTGCCCACCGTTGCGCACCATGATCTCGGCACTCGCTCCATTGTCGGAAGCAAAAAAGATCAGTGTATTCTCAAAAGCGCCCATGGCTTTTAGTTGGGCGATGATGCGACCGATCTCTTGATCCATGCGATCCACCATGGCCGCATGAATGGCCATTTTGGTGGCTTGAAAGCGACGCTGCTCATCCGTGAGGTCATCCCATGGAAGGGGGCGATTCACTTCACCGGAGCCGAGTTTTTTGATATCGTCCGGAAAGGAATAAGGCGGCCCCACTTCTCCCTCAAGAACAGAAAGAGTCGTCTGGGTGATACCAGCGGATTTGAGGTTAGCAAAGCGGCGTTCCCTCATCTTATCCCAGCCATCCAAGTATTGGCCACGGTACTTAGCGATGTCCTCGGGCAATGCATGAAGAGGAAAGTGAGGAGCGATGAAGGGAATGTAGTGGAAGAAGGGTTTTGTGGAGTGGTTGGAGGCGTGGTCTTTGAGGCAATCAATGGCGTGATCTACCGTGGCGATGGTGGCATAGTAGCCAGTCTCATCAGCCGCAGGCGGCACGGGCCGATCATCGATCGAGTTGCCTTTTGAGGTGAAGAAATTCCCCTGATTCTTCATGTCGAGGGAGCGGTCAAAACCCGCATCGATGACCTTCCCATCGATGTGCCACTTGCCACTGTGGTAGCAGCGGTAGCCTGCGGGCTTGAGGAAATCAGGCAGAAGTCGCGCCCAAGGTTGGCGAACACCTTGTCCACCGCCGCCCAGGGTGGGAAGTGCGTCTCGATGGATCTGCTGTGCATAGTAGCCAGAGAGAAGCGCCCCGCGAGTTGGCCAGCACCGGGCGGTGTTGTAGAACTGGGTGAAACGCAGCCCATTCTTCGCGAGTGAATCAAGATTGGGTGTTTGGATTTCGCCGCCGTAGCAACCCAAGTCGGAATACCCCAAATCATCCGCAAGGATAAAGATCACATTGGGTTTTTCGGCATGCAGGAGAGGCGCGAAGAGGCAAAAGAGGAGGGGAAGCAGCTTCATTTCTAATGGAAGGGTACTGACGTGTGTCAGGAACCGAATGTTACGTCCATTTCTCGATGAAACGGGTAACTAGGCTGATTGAATCTCCAACTCGCGCTCTTTCCAGCGGCGTTCGTGGGCGACGAGGCTCTGAAAGAAGTCGGACACCGAGGGGGGCTCGGTTCGATCACAGGGAAAGTCCATGGTGATCTCCACCCCATTCAGGCTGCCACTCCGTGCGTGAATGGTGCCACCATGGAGGTGAACGATGGAGTAGCAGGCCATCATGTTCACACCGAAATCTTCGGGCTTGTTGGTTCGCACAAAGAAAGGATCAAACAAATTTTCGTAGTGTTCCTCAGCGGGCCAGTCGCCGGTATCGCGGATGGAGATGCGCACGACATTGCGTCCGCTGTGATCCTGGGCAGGGGAGACGGCGATGATCAATTCATCCCCGGCCGAGAGGTGCGTGAGTTCCTCCGTAAACAGGAGGCGCCACAACTGCTGAAAACGCTCTGCATGCACGGGAATCTCCGGCGTCGTCGGATCCAGATCGAGGTAAACGGCAACGTGTTTGGCCGAATAAGCGTGGTCAAAGACCGAGTATACTTTGGTAATGATTTCTGCGACGTTGACGGGTTGTTCGGGGACAGCCGTTCGGTTGGGCGAGGCTTCACTGACATGGTTCAGCAGTGAGTAAATCCGATCAAGCTGACATTGCGCATGCTTCCGAAACTCCAGCCATAACCCCGACTCACCGGTCAGATGGGCATTTCCCAAACCCTCCTCGCTGCTGGGTGAAAGATCAATAAAGGCGCGGATGGCGGTGAGTGAATTCCTGAGATGATGGTTCAGCCCCTCCGCCAGGATACCCATGCTCCCGACCTTGTCCGCCATGTGCATTTGACGGATCGTTTCTGATTTGAGATTGAGGAGGTTCTCGCGCTCAATCAAGGCTGAATAGTAATCGATCGCATGATGAAGGACTCCGAGAAGTTCCTCTGGATTCCAAGGTTTGTGCATGAACCGGAAGACGCGCCCACTGTTCACGGCGTCCACGACAGTCTGGTAGTCGGAGTAGGCGGTGATGAGGATTCGGACGAGATTGGGGTTGAGCTTGCGAGCCCGCTCCAAAAGCCCGACGCCATTTTCACCCGGCATTCTCTGGTCGCTGATGAGGACGCCTATTTCATTGGGCCGCGCTTCCAGGATGGCCATCGCCTCGTTCGCATTTGCGGCTGTGTAGACGGGAAAATCATCCTCAAAGGATTGCAGGAAATAGAGACGCGCCTTGGGTTCGTCATCGACGTAGAGCACTGCGTAATGGGTGGTGGGCTCGGCCAGTTTCATGCAGCAGTTTTCTGCGACGCTGTGAATTCAACCGGGAGCCAAAGGGTGAAAAGGGTGAAGGCGCCGAGTTCACTTTCCACTTCAATTCCGCCCCCCATTTGCTTCATCATGCGGTAGCAGATGTTCAAACCCATGCCCATTCCTTCGCCGACTTCCTTGGTGGTGAAGAAGGGGTCAAAGATGCGAGGGAGAATGTCGCGTTCGATTCCGGTGCCGTTATCTCGGATCGAGACTTCCACTCGATTGCCCACCTCCCGCGCGGTGATGTCGATCATGGGATCCTCCCGATTCTTGAGAGCCGCGACGCTGTTCTGAACAAGGTTGATGAGGATTTGAATCAGGTGGTTTTCGTGTCCCACGGCGCTCAACCCCCCAGGGATGGTCGCATCGAGCCCGATTCGTTGGTCCTCTAGTTCTTGCCTCACCATTCGCACGCCCTTAGCGACGCATTTCCCGAGATCGACCTCGGAGAGGGTGTGATCAGGATGGGAGAAGGATCGGAGATCGGACACAATTGAGGCCACCCGGTCGATTCCTTCACCGACGTCATTGATGATTCGGGAGAGCACTTCGCGATCAGTTTCAGGAAGTTTTCGCGATTTTTTACTCAGCACAAAAAGCGCAGACTTGGCGAAATTCAGCGGGTTGTTGATCTCATGGATGATTCCAGCACTGAGTCGATCGAGCGATGCGATTTTTTCACTCTGAATCAATTGAGCCTCGGTTTCCCTGAGACGTAGAAGCGCAAGGGTGAGCTCATCATTTCTAGACCGGAGTTCTTCCCGCTGATCCTCAGCGGTGCATCGGGTTAAAAATTCACGGGTCCGGAAGGCGTGGTGGTGAAAACTGCTGGTGAGAAGGATCACACAGGTGAGCAGGATGAACGCCGTGTTGTTCATGAAGAGCCCCCACTTGGTGGAGGAATCTGAGAAGGACAGATTCGGCAGTGTCGCTAACAGGTAAACGCCGAGGATGATCGTGAGGGTCAGAGCGATCTCACGTGAGGCCCGATTGAACACGAATGACGTGCCAACCACACAAAGGATGAGCCCCGCGTAATACTCCGAGGCGGGATCTCGGGTGAGATAGATCATCGCACTGATGAACGCCGCCGGAATGACGGGAAGCAGGATGGGGAAGATGCGGTAGTGCCTTTTGGCGATGCCGCGGTTGATTCCAAAGAGGAGCGGCAAGCAGCAGAGGCTGCAAGCGAGACGCAGGATGGCGAAACGCCAGAACTCATCTGGGTAGATGAGGTAATCCATCAGGCTGCACAGCGGCACGAGGATGAGCACGATCCACGCACCTATTTTGGCATTGCGGAGAGTCTGAGCGCAGTTTTCGTCCTCAAATCGCTCTTCCAATGCTGCGCTACCGAGCGGAAGGGCGCTGAACCGCAACCGTGGAAACCGTTGAATGACAGCATTCCACCCCCGGATGACCTTCCTGTCTGAGGGCATGTGAAATGGGGCTGCAACTGTCGATTCCATCGTTATTCAAGTTAACGGTAGTCTTCTGGAGGCCAGAAAGCCAGTAAATATTATAGCGCTTATTGTTTATGTTGATAATATTAACTCGGATCTTAGGTTTTTTGCTGGAAATGGAAACCATCCAGAGCCGCCGGGGGTCACTTCAGCTTTTCGGCTCAAAGCCTTCTACCGTTTCAGCGAGCCAGCCTGATGCATCCTGACTGCCCTCGACCGGTGCCCAAGGGGCGAATTTTTTGTCAGTCGATGCATTGTAGGGGCCACGCTTAATCTCCAAAACCACTGTGTCGGCAGCCAGGGCCACAAAGGTGTGCCAGACACCTTGCTCGATGTCCACCATGCATGAGTCTGGTTGACCTGCTGCCAGACGGCGTTTGCTCAAGATCTTTCCGTCCTCATCGTAAGCTAGAAATCCGATAGCCCCCGAAAGCACGGCAATGTTCTCGACGCATTCTGGCAGAGGATGCAGGTGCGGGCGGATGTAACTGCCCGGCTGCACAAAATTGAGCAAGCGCTGAACTCCCTCCTCTGCCGAGCGATGAAGGGGAAGCATGATGCGGCCGCGGGAACTGCCCCGTGAGGCCGCGATTCCCTGCTGGAGTGTGGCTTCATCGAGATAAAAAACGGGACCTTGAACAGGAGCAAGAGCGAGAGGCTGGGCATTCATGACTCAGTGATAGTGTCATGTCAGAACTGAGAAAACAAGCCCCACCCCGAATCGGATGAACCACATCCGAAAAGATTTCCTCAAGCGTTGCAAGCTATGTCACGAGTTCTCAGTACTTGTCGGATGGAAAACCTATCCGTCTCCCCGTCCTCCACTCATTTCTCTCGGTCGCGCGTCAGGTGGCCTCTGGCCCTTTTGGCGACTGGGCTTTTTCCACTCTCCGACATTCATGGCGCAGAGGTCTTTGAAGCAGCACTGGGAAGAGAAAAGGAACTCCCCGGCGGCAAAGAGGCAGACGGAATCAGAGGCGACTTCATTTTGCGCAGCAATGCGGTTGAGGCGGTCATCTCTCAGAACTCGCCGCGTCGTCGGGCCAATATGAGCACTTTTTATGGCGACGACGGGGTGACTCCGGGATTGCTCTATGATCTCACCCTCCGCGGTGCCAACAATGACCAGCTTGTGTGTTACGGGCCCATGGGCCATGGGCCGGTCAGTTACGTAAAGGTCGTCCCCAACGAGGATAGCACGAGCGCCGCCGTCGAGACGGTAGTGACCGCTGCTAAAAATGGCGGTGTTTTCAAGAGGCATGAATACCGGGTCAAGGATGGAATCCAAGGCATCTTCATCACCACACTGCTCCGAAACGAAAGTGACAAAATTCAAAAAATCAGCCTCAAGGATGACTTGGTGCGGTTTGAGTCCGAAGGAGAGGTGGAGGGCGGCATTCGCTGGATGGACGCCATCAATCCGGCTCACAAGTGCGGATATGCTCGGGTGACCCTTGAGATCAAAGGCGCGACCGAAAAAGGGGGCGAGATCGAACTGGCGCCAAAGGCCGAGGCCGTGATCACCCGATTCTTTGCCGTCGGGCGATCGCCAGCAGAGGCCGTGGGTGAGGCCCGGGCCGTGAAGGGCGAGAAAGTGGGCGAGGTGGAAGGCGTGATCACTGATGAGAAAAACAAACCCGTATCCACGGGCTTTGTGTCTGTCGCGCTGGGAAAAAACAAGGTTCGGGCGTACCCGGATGAGGCCGGTCGCTTCATGATCAAGCTTCCACCGGGGACGCACACCCTCTCGGCATCAGATATGGGCAGGAACACCGTCGAAGCAGCCGTCGAAGTGAGAGCCGGGGAAAAGATCAAACCTGTTTTCACCCATGCATCAGCATCTCAGATCCGTTTTGACATCACGGACACGGATGGAAAATCCATCCCCTGCAAAGCCCACTTCGAGCCCCTCGACCCAGGCGCGCCTAAACTGGACCTCGGCCCGAAATGGCGCGCTCACGGCTGCGTGGATCAATATCATTCTGAAAAAGGCCAGTTCACGGTTCAGCTTCCCGCCGGCAAGTATCGGGTCATCGTGGTGCGCGGCCCCGAGTACGACCACATCGAAAAAGAGTTAACCCTCGCCACCGGAAAAAGCTTTGAACTGAAGGGAAAACTCAAGCGCGTGATCGATACAAAGGGATGGATCAGCATGGACCCCCACAATCATTCCACCCCCAGTGGTGACAATGTGTGTGACACCGATGGGCGGCTGATCAATCTGGCGGCTGAGCACATCGAATTTGCCCCCACGACGGAGCACAATCGACTTTATGACTGGGAGCCGATGATTCAAAAACTGGGGCTCTCACCCTTTGTCAAAACGCTCCCCGGCGTGGAACTCACCGGGCGGCGTGCTCACTTCAATTCCTTCCCTTTTGTGCCGGATGCGCTGCTCCAGGACGGCGGCGCGCCCGAGTGGAATGACGACCCTCGCATCAATGCACTCACTCTCCGCCGCTGGCAGTCAGAGGACCCCACGCGTTGGATCCAGATCAATCACCCTGATTTACCCAACCTCTTCGTGGATCGGGACTCGGACGGGATCGCAGACGGAGGTTTTGTGGGCATCGGGCAAATGATTGATGGCTATGAGACGGAGAACGGAGGCGGCACGGAGCTTCTCTACGCAGCGCCCTTTCGGGTCTCTCGCTCTCCCGGCTCTCTGGCGGCCAAAGCCTCGACCGTGAGAGAGTTTATTTGGTTACAGCTCCTCAATCAAGGACACCGCCTCGCAGCTGTGGGTGTCGCAGATGCTCATTCCGTTTATGGAAACGGAGTCGGCTGCTGGCGGAACTACCTCCCCTCGACGACCGATGATCCAGCGGAAATCCAGTGGCCCGAGATCTCGCCGCACATGAGAAAAGGGAACATGGTGGTCAGTAGCCAGCCTTTCCTTGAGGTATCCACCTCGGACGGCCACATCGCCGGAGAAGATGTGCGTGGCAGCGGCGGCGTGGAGCTGAAGATCCGCGTCCAGTGTAACACTTGGGCCAACATTGATCGAGTTCAGATTTTAGTCAGCGGTCGGCAGGAGCCGAAACTGAATTTTACCCGCGCCACCCACCCTAAACTGTTTGGAGCCGGAGTGGTTCAGTTCGACCAAAAAATCTGGGTTCCTCTCCAGCAGGATGCCCACCTCATTGTCGTCGCCACGAATGAAACCGCGACACTCAAGACCGGCTACGGCACCAGCGACTGGGGGAAAATGCACCCGATGGCGTTCAACAATCCGATCTACGTGGACGTCGACGGGAATGGATGGAAACCCAACGGTGACACGCTAGGATTTGAGCTCCCAACGGCGGGGATCAAGGCGGATGATGCAAAGGCACAGCTTATCAGAGCGGGCCTGATCCAGGCGGAGCCAGAAAAGCCAAAAGCACCGTGAGCCCCGAAATCGGAAAACAAAGGAGCTTTCTTTTGTTGTTAATTAGGTAATATTAAATATCAGCCAACCCTAATGCTGAGATTTTTATCATGCTCCTCGACTCTCTTCCTCGATCCCGAAAGTTAGACACCGGGTATCTCCCGACGCTGATGGATCTGCTCGGGGACCTGATTTCAGCGGGCGGACCCAGACCCGAGGACTATGCAGAACTGAACCGCTCCATCCGCAAAGTGGGGGATGACATCCGCGGTGGCGTGGTGACAGAGGAACTCGTCGGCAGGTTGCTCGCCGAAGTTACGGAGAAGCACTTCGAGGGCACGCTCCAGCATGCGGCAAGGTCAAAGCCACACGGCTACAGTGGCGACTTCCAGATAATCGATTCGATCTACTGTCTGTCCACCGCCGTGAACCCCAAGCTGCGGCTTTGGGATTTGTTTTTCCATTCCCAGTCAGCACCCTGCGCAGTGAGGAACCGGAAAAACTACTTCCACCAAGTCCTCAGCACCCTGCCCGTCAGTGTGGATGGGACTCGCCACCGAGTGCTGAATGTAGGCAGCGGTCCCGCCCGCGACTTGCGAGAGTGGTTCACCTCCGAGCGCCCCCAGAAGCTATTCTTTGACTGCGTGGAAATGGATGCGAAGGCGATCCAATATGCCAGCAACCTCTGCAGGCCCTACCTTCAGCATGTCGAATTTTACCACGAGAACGCCCTGCGTTACGTGCCCTCCCGGGGCTACGATGTCGTCTGGTCAGCGGGTCTCTTCGACTACGTGAACGACAAAGTCTTCGTGCGCTTGCTGAAGGCCCTGCTCGGCGTGGTAAAACCAGGGGGTGAATTGGTGATCGGGAATTTCTCAACCTTTAACCCCAGCAGGGATTACATGGAGATCTTCGGCGACTGGCACCTGGCCCACCGCAGCCGGGAACAACTTATTGCCCTCGCAGAGCGCGCTGGAGCCGAGATTCAAAACTGCTCGGTCCACTGGGAAGCCGAAGGAGTGAATCTATTCCTTCACATTCGAGTCGCCTAGAAGGCTACTCGATCTTCAAGGGCTGCGGAGGAGCCAGTTTGAGCACAGGCTCAAATCCGTCCAACGGATCAGGATCCACGATCTCAGGTCGCTTGACCACGGTGCCGTCGGGAACCACGGGTGTAGCCCGGAGAACGGGTTGCAAAGACTGATACGGGTCCGCCCCCAAGATCGTCAGGCCCTGCATTGGCACCGGATCGATATGAGAAAATCTCGCCAAATCAGGACCCATCGTGCCCGTCGCAGCATCGATGGACGCAAGACCCTGCAACGCACGCGCATCGGGTGCCGTGGCACCGTCACTCGTGTGGATGATGCAATAACTATCAAACACGGTGCCGGGACGCAGATACTCCTCGTAGGTGTGTCGGACGGATTTCACTTCGCCATTGGCATCTTTGATTTTCTCGTAGCAGAAGTCGGTGGCTCTCATCCCACTTTTGCGGCAGAGCTCCACCTTCTCGGCGTTGTCAGGGGGAAGGATCTCCGTGGGCGGATAGCTCTGCGCTGAGGCATTGATGATGTCCGTCCAGATCGGCAGCGCCGTCTTGTTTGAAAACGCACCGAGGTAAACCTGCTTCTGACTGTCAAAACCCACCCTCACTCCGCAGGTGACCGTGGAGGTGTAACCGAAGAAGCAGAGATCTTTAAACTCATAATGGGTGCCAGTTTTCCCGCCTGCGGTGAACTGACCCAGTCCGTATTGTGTCACCGCCGGACTTCCCGTGCCACGATGCAACGCCTCCACCAGACACGAGTGCGTTTGGTAGGCAGCAATGGGGTCCACCGCCTCCACAAGCGCGTGGTCTTCATCAGCTTGGAAGACAATTTTATCGGCAGCATCTGCGATTCTCCGGATCACGAACAGTTTCTTCGGACGCAATCCACCATTCGGAAAAACGGAGTATGCCATGCACATCTCGTCCAGTTTCGCCTCACTCGCACCGAGGTAGGTCGAGGGGTACTCTTTCAGAGGGCTCTTGATGCCAGAGAGCTCTGAAAATTCCTTGATCGCGGCCAGACCCACTTTTTCTCCCAGTCGGACGGAGGCCGCATTGCGCGAGTTCACCAGCGACTCACGAGCACTGATGTTGGCCATCGACCAGCGTGACTCCTGAGCCTCCGTGCCCCACTCACCCAAAATGCCGGTGAATCCGCCGATCATCACTCGCTTGTTGTCGATAGGGGCATCCTCCACCTGAGTCCCTGGAAAAATCCCCGGCTTGCTGAACGCCGCACCATACACAAAAGGGAGAAACGCCGTGCCGACGGGCCGCACCGAGAGAGTGGCCCGGTTGTATTGGCTATCGACGAAATCACGGCCGCCCACCAGGGCCAGGATGCTGCCGTCCTTGTTATCGATCACGAGCGCCGAGGCCTGAAGGTATTCGGGCTTCGGTCGTGGCGTAGCGGGGTTGATGGCACCTGCGGAGAGCTTCTTGTCAAAATCACTCACCAATTCTTTGAACTTGGCGTAAGTCTGGTGCTGATAATCAGGCACCGCCTCCACCTCGGCCAGCCGCTTCCGAGTGCTCTCCTCTGCCAGCTTCTGAAGTGCCGGATCGATCGTGGTGTAAATTTGAAAGCCCCCGATCGCCGCGCGCTCGGCACCCACCAGCTTCACCACCTCCTGACGCACATCCTCAAACACATAAGTCAGGGTGGGATCGGCCGGCCGAGCCATGGTGACCAATGGCTTTTGCATCAGAGTCGCCGCCTCTTCACTGCTGAGATGCCCCTCCGTCGCCATTCGGGTCAAAACCATGTTCCTTGCTTCGATTGAAGCCTCCGGGTGCCGGATGGGTGAGAGCCGGTTGGGGCTTTTGATCAGTCCGCACAAGGTTGCCGCTTCCTCGATCGTGAGGTTCTTCACCTCTTTTCCAAAGTAACCTTTGGCAGCCGCTTTCACCCCGTGAAAACCCGCACCAAAATAAATCTTATTCAGGTAGAGCTCCAAAATCTCTGTCTTGGAAAACTGTTGCTCAATTCGATGCGACAAAAAGGCTTCCAGGATCTTCCGGCGGTAAGTGCGCTCCAAGAGGTTAAAACTCTGCCTGGCCAGCTGCTGAGTGATCGTGCTCGCACCCTGAGTTTCCTCACCCGCTTTGAGGTTGAGATAGACGGCGCGCAAAACGCCGATGTAGTCCACCCCATCGTGCTGGAAGAAACGAGAATCTTCCTGAGCGGTTAGAGCATCGATTAAGCTGGGCGGCACCTCGCTGATCGAGACCAACATTCGGTTCTCGATGAAAATTCGCGCCATTTCGCCTCCGTGTCGGTCATAGACGATGCTGGCAGCTTCCAGTTCCCGCATCTTCGAGAGGTCAAAGGTCTCGGACTTGATGCGGAGAGGCTCCACGACAAATTGGAAGGCGCAAATTGCGGAAATCACCCCAATGAACGTGAGAACACCCAAGGCCTTGAACCAAATACGTTTGTAAAAGGGCGGCTTGTCTCCCGTTGGCCCACGCCAACCGCTGACTGATTTCGAGTTTGATTTATCGCCCCACATTGGAAGTGGCTTGGAGGATTCGGGAGAGCATGATACCGGAATCCGACACCTGTGCCAGTCGATTTGTTAATTTATGCTCACTAACACCGTTCAATCAACCCTCGCGGCCCTGATCTCAGCTTCCGGGCACGGGGTCATTTCCTTCGCCAAAGTGATGGACCTAGCCCTCTACCTACCCACGGGAGGTTACTATGCGGGGAGGCCAAGACGCATCGGTCGGAAGGGGGACTTCTACACCTCGGTGAGCGTCGGGTCGCTCTACGGCAAACTCTTGGCAGCCTCCGTTGTGAAGACCTGGGAAGCCCTCGGAAAACCTGCCGACTTCTCCCTGATCGAGCAAGGTGCCCACGACGGCCAACTGATGGAGGATATGCATCAGGGGCTGCTGGAGACCGGCAGTCCGTTGGCTGATACGGCCCATTTTTTGATCGTGGAGCCTCAGGAAGGCTACCGCGCCGCTCAAGCCGAGCGACTCGGGCCTCGCCTCGGAGATCGCCTCAGCTGGGAGTCCGGGATCGAGGCTCTCGTGGGCGGTCCTCAAAACGCATTCTTTGTCACAAACGAACTCCTCGACGCCTTTCCCGTCCATCGCGTGCAGTGGACCGGCGAGGATTGGATCGAGATCGGAGTCGGATGGGATGCGGACTCCGGAGAGTTTATCTGGCGACCCATGCCCGGCACGGCCGATCACCTGAAGGCCGAAACGGACCTGCTGCCACGAGATCTCCCCGCTGGCCACACCACGGAGGTCCAACCCGCCGCGGCCCGATGGATCAAAGGGGTCGGGCGTTCCCTGTTCAGAGGGGCCCTTCTGATCGCAGACTACGGACTCGATGATGACGAATACGACTCCATCGAGCGACCCGATGGCACCCTCCGCCGCTACTGGAACCATCAGATGGACGGTCAGGTGCTCAGTGGATTGGGTGAGTGCGACCTCACCACCCACGTGCGATTCAGCCGGGTCAAAACAGCAGCAGCAGGAGACTTTGACGTCGCCCTTGACACGGATCAGGGCAGGTTTCTGACCAAACTCGCCACCCCCTGGCTCCAAAGCCTCGAAGGCATTCCTCCCACTCCCCAGATCGCGGCGCAACTCCGCCAATTTCACACCCTCACCCACCCCGGTCAGATGGGCACACGCTTCCGCATCTGCCTTCTGACCCGAGGACTGAATCAGCCCCTCTCTTAAGCGAGAGGCACCCTACTTGGCGGCCGCTTTTTTGCCGGCCCCGGCTTTTCGGGCAGGCAAGGGAGCAGGCTCACCCTTCGGAAGAGTCGCGCGGACTTTTTCCCATTCCGGATTCAGCGTCGCTGAGCGGATCGAGAAATTTTTGAAATCCACCGATTGTCCACCCACGGTGAATCCGGGAGCCATTTTCGGCGTTGCAAAAAGAGCCGCACTTCCGCAGGCAATCAGGTCATCCACCTGGCCGAGCATCTGATCCCCCACCATTTCCAGCCTCACCTTGTGCCAGGTTCCCGGCTTCAAATCAGCTTTCAGACGAGCAAACACGACCGCCTTGTCCGGACCCTCGTGATCATTATCGTCCTTTTGAAAGGCGACCGAGTTGGGCGTGATCGCGATCCTCGCCATGTGATCTTTCACCGCATTGATCGAGAGACTGGTGGTGCGCGCTCCCTCAAATTTGAACTCATACTCCATCACAAAATCCGTCAGCTTGTTCGGGAGACGGATGACTGCACCATGCTTATCCTCAGGCAACTCGGAGCCCCGCATCACGCCATCGACGGCCTCCCATTTCCCTTTGGCCGCCTTCCAGGGAGCCGCGGGTGCAGCGTCCAGCTTCGCTTCAAAAATGACATCGCCAGGGATGGCTAGCATGGGAGAGTCCGCCGCAGAAACGGCAAAGGCCGAGGCGAGGGAGAGAAAGAGAGTGGTGCGTTTGATCATAGGACCTCGCAAACGAGACCCATCTCACCAACTTTCAAAAAGACTGTCAGGGAACCGCGGCAAAGAAAGGCACACTGCCGTTGCTTCCGTCAGGACCTGGCGGGGTTCATGAGCTAACCATCCACGGCCCCTGACAGCGCGGCGATCCTAGCAGTGAAAAACCTTGGCACAAGCCGGAAAAACGATCCCTCCACTGCCCATTTCCCCAACCCCATCTATTTTCAACCCAAACGCTACCCGCCATGCGCCTCCACCAAAATTCAAAATTTTTTGTGTTGTCGAAAGAGAGCGAATCCGGTAGAACTTAAATGCTAATTAATCTCTCGGAAAACGACTATGGTTTGGAAAATACTATCTGGAATCGCGGCTGTCTGTCTTGCCGTCTCTGCCTATTTCTCGTACGACAACGGCAAGAAACTGAAGACCGAGTTGGAATTGGCTGCGCGAGCTGAAAAAGATTTGGCCACGCTACGGAGCCGCAAGGGGCAAGGTGACGAGGTCCAGAAGAACAAGATCGCCCATCTCGAAACGAAGACCAAAGAGCTCGAGGAGACCAAGGCCAAAGTCGTCAAAGCAGCCGCTGATTCCCAGGAAAAAGATGCAGCTCTCCAACTCGCTAAAAACACCCTCGATCAAGTGACCCAGCAGGTCAGCACGATCCAAAAGAAGATCGATGAACTCGGCGATGTCGAAAAACTCCTCGCTCAGGTCGAAGCACTGAAGAAAGAGCAACTCGCAGCCGAAGGGGAATTGGCCAACCAGTCCCAGCAGTTGGCTACAAGACAAGAAAGAGTCACCAGCCTCCAGGCTGAGACAGCGAAACTGCGGGACTACCAAAGCCGCGCCACCAAGGGCATCGTCGAGCCAGACTTCACCGCCCGCGTCGCATCCGTTTTTGGTGACTGGGGCTTTGTCATTTTGAACAAAGGAAACGCTGGCGGCATCTTTGCTAACGCGAATCTTGAGGTCAAGCGCGGTCAAGACGTGATCGCCAAGCTCAAGGTCCGCAATGTGGAACAGCAAATCTCCGTGGCGGATGTCATCCCTGGCAGCGTCGCCGAAGGCCAATTTTTACGTTCCGGAGACATGGTCGTCGCCTCGGTAACTCAGGCCACCACCGCCCCTGCCCCAACGGCCCCTGCTGTGGGCGGACCTGCGACTCCCGCCGCCCCTGCGATGGACGGAGCAGCCCCTGCCGCACCCGCGCCCGCCGCTGGGATGAGTGATCCTTTCGGAGCTCCGGCTCCCGCTGCTCCTGCGACTCCTCCTGCGGGCGGCATGAGCACAGATCCCTTTGGCGCAGCACCCGCTGCTCCTGCGCCTGCGACGCCTGCCGCACCCGCGATGGGCAGTGACCCCTTCGGAGCTCCGGCTACACCACCTGCCGCTGGCGGTGCTGGCACCAAAGAATCCCCCAGCACGGCTGATCCCTTCGGCGCTGCCCCCATGACGCCTCCCGCCACCCCTCCCGCAGGCGGTGCCGCTAAAGATCCGTTTGCCCCTTAATTTTTCGTCTCTTTTGACCCACCCTTTGCCTCCCCTCTTTTCATGATCAAAGTTTTCTTTTATCTCAGCTTCGTCGTGATGGGCGTTGCATGCTTTTTCGCCTACCAAAACAATCGCGCCTTCGCCATCGCCAGAGACTCCAAGGCCACCACGCATCGCACCATCAAGTCCGAGTTGGTAGCGGTGAATCAAGTGGTCGCGGACATCTCCGCTAAAAACGCTGAAATCGGAGCCGTTCAAAAGGATGCTGACACAGAGGAAGAGCGCCTCAAGGCACACACCGTGAAGATTTCTCAGCTCGACAGCGAAGCCAAGCGCACAGCTGAAGATACGGATTCAAAGAATAAGAAACTGGAAGAATTGAAGGCTCAACTGGCCAAACTGCCCGCAGACGTGAAGCCTGAAACACTTGCAGAAGACTTGAACAAGCTGAAGCAATCCATCGCTGAGACCCAAGCAGGAGCCGAGGCCAAGAAGAAGCTGGTCGAAGCCGAAGGGGTCAAAGTTGAGGCAGCCGAGCGCGATCGCAGCGAGATTGCCCGCAAGATTGATGAGCGCAAAAAATCCTTTGATCGGAATGGCCTCACCGCCCGCGTCGTAGCCGTCAACAATGACTGGGGTTTCGTCGTGATCGATGCAGGAAAATCCACCGGCATCACCGAGGACACCAAGCTGCTCGTCACACGCGGCACCCAGACAGTGGGTAAGCTCAGCATCATGGCCGTCGAGGGAAATCGCACCGTCGCCAATATCCTCACTGACACCCTTGCAAACGGCGTCCTCCCTGCTCCGGGAGATCGCGTGATCCTTGAAAACTTGGTGCAGTAGTTGCACCTTGACCCTCGCCGACTTGATCGTGACTCACCCTCAACCCCCCTCTGCCATGACTCGTCTGATCCTTCTCTCTCTCACCCTCCTCTCGATCGTCTCCTGTGAGACGTCCACGGAGCCCAAGAAAAAGAAACCGCAGCCACCTCCAGGCACGGGCGAGTACAGCGGCCTTGGCTGGAATCGTCCGACCAAGTGGGAAGGTTCTTCCCGCTTTGGTGGCGCGATGCCTCAAAGCCGTTAGTCGTCCTGCCATTGAAACGGTAGAGCGGCGAAAGTCCGGGACGCCGCCCTGCGTTTTACGGGCGCAATGTTCAGACACCTCTGTGCTTTTGGAGTTCTCCTCCCTCTCTTCACCCGGGGGGAAACTGTGGACTTCTCCCGGGACGTTTACCCCATCCTTCAGAAGGCTTGCTTTGAGTGTCACGGCTCTGAGAATACAAAGGGTGACCTCAGGCTGGATACTCGAGACGTCCTCTCCAGCCACCGCAAAACCATCTCTCCCGGAAAGCCTGACGAGAGTGAGCTGATCCGTCGCATCTCCCTGCCCCGTGAGCACAAAGACGCCATGCCAAAGCGGGGTAAACTCCTGCTCGACACCGAGATCCAGAACCTCCAGAAATGGATCGCCGCCGGCGCGGTCTGGCCGGCCGATTGGACTCAAAAAAAACACTGGTCCTACGTCCCGCCCCTCAGGCCCACTTTGCCCTCCGTCAAAAGGCAGGCGTGGATCGCCAATGAAATCGACTCCTTCGTTCTCTCGCGACTTGAGAAGGAGGGCATCCCACCATCCCCCGAGACCTCCCCTCAGGTTCTGTTCCGTCGTCTCGCATTGGATCTCACAGGCCTGCCACCGTCCCTCGAGGATTCAGAGAAATTTGTCCGCGACTATCAGGCAGATCCCACATCCGCCCTCGACCACTGGGCGGATCACCTGCTCTCCAGCCCGGAGTTTGGCGTCAAATGGGCGCGTCATTGGCTGGATCTAGCCCGCTACGCCGACTCCCACGGTTTTCAGCGCGATGACCTGCGCGAGGTCTGGGCTTACCGCGACTGGGTCGTAGCCGCGCTCAACAAAGGCATGCCCTTTGATCAGTTCACCCTCGAGCAGGTCGGCGGCGACCTGCTCCCTCACGCCACCCCGGACCAGATCATCGCCACGGGATTTCACCGCTGCACTCCCACCAATGTCGAGGCAGGCACCGAGCCCGAGGAAAGCCGCATCAATCAGGTCATCGACCGCGTGAACACCACGGGTGCCGTCTGGATGGGCATCACGCTCGAGTGCGCCCAGTGCCACAACCACAAATACGATGCGTTCAGCCAGCGGGACTACTACGGACTCCTCGCCTACTTCAACAACACTGAAAAAGAAGCCGAGCGCACCAACCCCAAAGTACCCGGATCCATCCGCTTCAACGGCTCCCCGTTTAAATTGAAGGACCCGACCCTCGATGACCAGCGCACCGCGCTCAAGAAGGCAATCCGGGAGACGGAGAGTCAACTCGCCGCATCGACAAAGCCCACGGCTCTAGCACCCGCTCCGGAAAAAGAAAAAGACACCGTCCTCACTCCCACCGCCTTCATCACCGAGAGCGGCGCTGATTTTGATCAGCTTGAAGACGGCAGCATCCTCCTCACCGGCAGCGCGCCGGAAGAAGACGCCTACACCTTTGAAGCAAAGCTGCCCGACGGTCCATTCACCGGCATCAAACTGGAGGCGCTCACCCACCCCACGCTCCCCGGTGAGGGCCCCGGACGCGGAACTGCTGATCGGCCTAACTTTGTTCTACAAGGCTTCGAGTGCTCCCAGTCTTCCCTCGACGGGACCCACCGCCAAAACCTCCCCCTCAGTCGCGCCGTGGCCAGCTTCTCGCAGAAAGGATTCGACGCCTCAAACCTCGTCACCGGTGCAGGCAATCAATCCTGGGCCATCAATCCCCGCTTCCACGAGTCCCACTGGATCGCCTTCCATTTTGCGCAGCCCCTGAAAGGCCAGCCCGGAGACAA
>CAMBPV010000083.1 GCA_945869695.1 Prosthecobacter debontii | reverse complement strand
CGGTCCGTGCGGGCTTTGCTCCCGCCGCCTCCCGCTCGACAAGCGGGTGCTCTTGCTGAATGAGCTAACGGACCGTTTAAAATAAGTTGCAGGGGTTGGGGTCGCACCAACCAAGACGGGCTTATGAAACCTGTCAGAGCACTGGCTCTCCCTGCCGTTAAGAAATGGCACGGCGGGTGGGTAATGCTCCCACATTTCCAGGGTTTGGAGTCCTGCGCATTGCTTGTCTGCCACCGCCGTCAAAAGTCTTCGTTCAACCGTGAAAGAGCACAGAGGCGGCATTCATACCTCGGACCCCACCTTGGGGTCAGCCTCCTCCGGCGCGCGCTCTGTGCCCTTTCATGGCAGATCGATTATTGATCTGTCACAAAAGAACGAACACCGCTGCCACACACGGGACCGAGCTCTTCACTCCGTCACTGATGTCGCACCCGCAGGTTTTTCACGGCGGATGTTTCGGTGTTTATGGCACACCTCCCAGGGAAGCCTTTTCGTGATGTAAAGTTCGAGACAACAAGCCCCCTCCTCCTCGCCTCGACGTAGGAGTATTCTGTATTTGATGACTGCCTTTTTTGACATCAGGATGGAGCGTGCGAACCTGCATTCAGGTCCTGCTTCGGTCATTCATTCGACTCCATCCCGGAGTCAGCCAGGTCGGCCCAGCCCCGGCATCCGTTAGCGCGGATGCCGGGGTTTTTTAGTGAGTGAGGGGATCAACCATCAAGGTTGAGGATGCATTTTAGAATTCAGAAAAGTGGGGTTGAGTTGATTCATGGCCAAAACAAAAAGCCCTGCTGCCTTGGAGAGGGCGAGCAGGGCTTTCCTTGGAAAACTGGCCTTTCGGGGCCTATGCAGACGTTAAACCGTCCTGCTCGCTATTTCTTCGTTTCGGGAGACTCCAATCCTTTCTGGGATGAGTCAGGGTCATGCAACCGCCAACCCCAAAGCCCAAAATCTCTCCACAACGCTCGAAACGCGCTTGGGATGAGGGATGGATGGTCCAGTTGGTTTTCATGACGATTCTTGAAGGTCTGCAACCATGACAGATCGCCTCCGATCCGTCAAACACAATTTGCACTTTTTTCTTATCGGCCCCAGAAATCTGAAGCCCTCATCCCCTACCGCCTTTAGGCATCACGGAAAGGCCTTTTCCAGCGCCGCGACATTGGCCTGCATCACACTCATGAAAT
Source organism: Prosthecobacter debontii (assembly GCA_945869695.1). Lineage (GTDB taxonomy): Bacteria > Verrucomicrobiota > Verrucomicrobiia > Verrucomicrobiales > Verrucomicrobiaceae > JAIBCL01. The sequence continues at coordinate 18,539 of CAMBPV010000083.1, read as the reverse complement.
CGCCCTTCTCAGGCACATTGCCCGAGGGTGAAAAAACAAGACTCTGCACTCCGATCGCTTGAAGCTTCGCGACACTCTCCGCCGCAGGATCACCCTCCCAGATCATCCACTTCGCCGCGTGCTTGGCCAGGATCGCCTGCAGATCCGCCATCGCCTTCTCATCAGGCACCGTCTCCGGCTCCCACAGCACCGCCTGAAGATTGATCCCATAGCGCCGGGCAAAGTATTGATAAACCGGATGCGATGCCACCACGGGCTCACCCTTCATCCGTTGACCCAACGTCTTCAGACGCTCATCCAGCACTCGCAGTTCCTCGCTCAGTTTCGCCAGATTCGCGTCCAGTCCCGTCGCACTCACGGGCAGCAGTTTGACCAGCGCCCCGTGCACCGCCTTCGCCTGAGAGATGGCCTGAGTGAAATCGATCCACGTCGTAAAAGCCGTGCCGCTGTGAGAATGATCACCTCCCGGCCCATGACTGTGAGTCACATCACTTTTGGTCACGATGTAGGAGCTCGCAAAAGAAGCTGACGTATCCACCACCTTCGCCGTCGGTAGCGTCACCTTGTCCGCCCATTTTGAATAAGTCGCACCGTTCATGAGGATCACACTTGCCTGCTGAAGAGCACTGACCACCTCATCGCTGGGCGTCCAAAACGCAGGATCTTCATCCGCCGGCGCAGGGAAATGCACATCGATCAAATCCCCACCGATCCGCTCCGCATAGTACCTCAGCGGATAGTTCACCACATACACCGAAGGCTTGCCCGAAGTCCCTGATGACGCAGCCCCTACACTTGGCGGCGTGGGTTTGCAGGCAGCAATCAGAGAAAGAAGCAGGAGTAGAGCAGTGAATCGACCGGTCATCATGGTGATGAGTACGAATCTGATTCACCCAATGTTCAAGCATTCGTTCATGCGCGGCCCACCATCCCAGTTGCCAGATCCCTCCCCCGCTCCACGTTCACCTCAGCCATGAAGTTTCCAGCCATCCTTTGCCTCGTTCCGACCCTGATGTTCGCCGCACCCCGCGCTGAGCATGTCTTCATCGTCAGCATCGATGGAGCCAAACCCTCCGTCGTCGCCGAGAGCGAGATGCCCACCCTGAAAAAAATGGTAGCCGAAGGAGCAGTCACTTGGCAAGCCAGCACCATCTTCCCCTCGAAGACCCTGCCCTCCCACACCTCCATGCTCACCGGAGTTGGACCAGACAAACATCAGATCCTTTGGAACGACTTCTCCCCCATCCGAGGCTTTGTCAAAGTGCCCACCATCTTCTCCCTCCTCCGCGCCACCGACACCCAGGCCATCACCGGCATGTTCGTCTGCAAACAAAAATTCCGCCACCTCTGGCTCAAAGACACCCTCAACATCTTCGACTTCGGCGGCCCCCAGACCTCAGCCCCCGTCGCTGGATCACCCGAGATCGAGAGCGATAAAAAACCCGCCCAGATGGAAGCCAAGAACGCCTCCGCTTGGATCAAAGAGAACAAGCCCAAGCTCGCCTTCATCCACTTTGCCGATCCCGACACCGCCGGTCACAAAAGCGGCTGGGGCTCCCCCGAGCAAAAAGAAGCCCTCAAAGTCACCGACCAAGCCCTCTGGCAGGTCTGGCAAAGCATCCAAGAAGCCGGCATCGCCGACACCAGCGTCATCATCGTCACCGCCGACCACGGAGGCCACGACAAAACCCACGGCCTAAACATCCCCGACGACATGCTCATCCCCTGGGTCGTCTGGGGAAAAGGCGTCAAAAAAGCCACCACCCTCACCGCCCCCGTCACCACCTACGACACCGCCGCCACCGCCCTCTGGCTCCTCGATGTGCCACTACCAGCCGAATTCGACGGCAAGCCCGTGACTTCTGCGTTTGAGTAGCCTTTTCACAGCAGGAAGCCTGCACCAGCCTCGGGTGTTTCTGCCAAAATTTTTCTACCATCCCAAAAACGACTGATTCCAAAAAGGTAGAGAGCAACCCCTCTCATGCCCCGCCGAATGGCCATGCCCATCGGATGCTGCCCCTAATGGAAAACGAGGGGTCCAACAACCGCCCCATCTGAATGTATTGCTAAGCACACCGAGAACCAAAACACCTTACACCCGCTCCACTTCGAAACTGTCTTGAGGGTTAGTCAAAGTTGTTTGGCTCGGCATCTGACGGTGGAATGGGTGGCTTGAGTCGTTGGCGTTCAGTCCAGGAAAGCAGCAGGGCAAGAAAAATGGTGGCAACACCAAACCAACCGACTATACCCCACTGGTCTTTGAAGACGGTGATGTAATATCCGAACTCGCGTGTTTTATCGGGAGACGAAGAGGAAAGGCCGATGGCTTGGGCAAAGGGAGCTTCAAGCGCGTAGATTCCAAGCCGTCCCCAAAGCAGACCAACGCTTATCTCTAGGGCACCCACTAGGAACAAAAGGATCAGAAGAATAGTTCTCACAATGTCTTAGATCGGATTGCAGCAAGCATGAGCACCACCACTGATGCCACTCGCGCAGCTGCAGGTATCCTTATTGTTCACCTTCTTCATTTTGAGTGTGGTTTGTGTCGTCGTCTCCGAGAGTGTTGCTCTGATTCATCGTGGATTTTCGCATCTAAGTCTCGGCTGGTGAAATACCGTGAGAGTGAGTCCGCTGAGAACTGAGCTCCCTCATGCTAATTCGCACTGAGGGGAATTACCCTTGGTTTCTTCGACTCATGCAGTTCGATCCGAAGTAAGGCGACCTCACGTCTGAGTGCAGCTATTTCTTCGTGCGCTGTAAGTTGCTTGCGGTCTCCGGGAGTCACTGCCTCCGCCTTGTTCATGGAGGGGGAAAGGGTGTCCCCATTGCTTGCGGTCAGATGAGACGCCGACGAACGGATCGGAAAAAGCGGGTCCAGGTCCTTCTCAAGTTGATCCACTTTGGCGTGCAACACCCAGGTCCAAGAACAGAGGACCCCCATGCCCACAGAAAACAGAACGACTATAGATTTTTTCATGCGCGTTATTGAATGACCGACCGCTGACCAGTGTATTTCAGCCGACTGAGGAGGCAAGATTCGTTTTGGGTGGTTGAATCGTCCGCCTCTAGGTCGGAAACTCGGCTGTTGGCCCGACACGCTGTCCCGCGCTAAAGCGCATTACTACTTTCCGCTCGCCAAACGCAGATCCAGCCGATCATCGCTGTTGAGTTCTAGCACCTTCACGGTCGTGCGGCCAATGGCGGTTCGACCGTGAAGATGAATGCCGCTCCATTCGAAATGAGCCGCCCATGAATCCTGCTGAGGATGGAATAAGACGGTCACGTCACCTGTCTCGGGATCAATCCCGGTAAGGTTCGGGCCCTTGCGAATATTGCAGTCGATGCAGGCGAGCGCGAGATTTTCCTTATCATCCGTGCCACCATGTTTTCGCGGGCGGATGTGTTCAATGTGGAGCGCGGCCAGCGGTGAGTCGTCTTGATGAAGCTGGCAATACTCGCAGCAATGTGAAGCCCGATCGCGGACAAACTGCCGCATCGCCTCCGTCATTGAGCGGCCTCCACCATGAGTTTGGCCTCACGACGGAGAACGGCCAGGAACTTGTTGGCTCGCACATAGCCTTCATACTCCGCACGCTCATCTTCGGTCAACTCGCCCTCAGTGCTCTTAGATGCGAGGGTGTCGATGTGGTCGCGCAATGCTTGATCTGGCCGCGCATCCAAGACCAATTGCTCCCTGCCCGGAAGCAGGAGCTGAAGCACGGGCGCTAGGCCACGATGAAAGGCTGTTTGAATGCTCATGAGCCAAGTTTGCCACGCCATTCTTTGAAACGCAAGCTTGTCGATGGTCGCGGTCAGGCACCCGAGCTACCTCCGTAAATACGTGGGAAATCAGCTGTTTTGATGTCTCGAACTTGAGGGTGGAGTTTTGGTGCGTAAGCCCTGATTCCTCTACAAGAGACTTCAATGCCGAGGTTGAAGCAGTGCATTGCAGAGTTACCCTTGCGTGATGACACTCACCGTCAGCGACTACCCAACTCTGCTCGACCGGATCACGATTGACCCGAGCATTTGTCACGGCAAGCCGACGATCCGCAACCTGCGGTATCCCGTGGAAGCCATCCTCGAGTATCTGGCGTGTGGCGATAGCTTCGAAGAGGTGCTGGCTGAGTTTCCTGATCTTGAACGTGAGGATTTGCAGGCGTGCATCCAGTTTGCAGCGCGTTCGCTCAAACTGCGCAGCCCCAATCTCGCGGCGGCATGAAGTTCGTGATCGACGCTCACTTGCCTCCGAGCCCTCGGGCTGTCTTCCGTGATCTCGGGAATGCTGCAATCCATAATTGACCTCAAGTTCCCGCTTTACTCTCGGGCTCATCCTGATTCACTCTGCCTGAATCTCACTCCATGCCCTACCTTCTCGATATCATCGTCCTCCTTGCCTATTTTGCCGTCATCCTGGGCATTGGTCTCTCGCAGCGCAGCAAGAGCGGAAGCGTGGAGGGCTTTACGCTGGGGGATCGACAGATCGCGTGGTGGGCCGTGCTCGCTTCCATCTTAGCCGCGGAAATCAGCGCGGCCACTTTCCTCGGTGCGCCGGAGTCGGGCTACAGCCGTCAGAACTGGAGCTACGCGCAGTTTGCCATCGGAACGGTGCTGGCGCGCATCATTGTGAGCTTTCTGTTCATTCCCATTTTTTACAAGCAAGGCGTCATCTCGCTTTATGAATTTCTCGGCACGCGCTTTGGTCCGCTGTCGCGAAAGTTTGCCTCGATCACCTTCATGGTCACGCGCGTGCTGGCCATGGGGACAAGGCTTTATGTCTCCGCCATCATTTTGGTTCTCGCCGTCGCCATGTGGCAAGGCGGCACGGTGACGCCCAATACCAAATTTTGGCTCTACGCGGGAGCGGTTGTTTTTGTGACGCTGCTGACCGCACTCTACACCACCATCGGCGGAATCCGCGCGGTGATCTGGACGGACTTCATCCAAGTGGGCGTGCTCGTCGCTTCCCTGGCCTTCACCATTCCGTATCTCTTGGGAAAAATACCCGGCGGCTGGTCTTCGGTCGAGAGCATTATCAAGCATCCCGCTTTCTTTGACTTTGCCAAACCTGAGGCACCCGGCGCACTGGCTTGGCTCAAGAATGTCTTCACGCAAGACTACACCATCTGGGCAGCGATCATCGGCAGCACCTTTGTGACGATGAGCACGCACGGCATTGATCAGGACACGGTGCAACGCATGCTCACCGCCAAGAATCGCCGCCAAAGCGCCTTCGCCACCATTCTCTCCGGCATCATTGATCTCCCCATCGTCTCGGCCTTCATCCTCATCGGCGTTCTGCTTCACGCCTACTACCAAGCCAATCCGAATCCCCTGCTCCCAGCGGAATCGCGCGAGGTCTTCCCTTTCTTCATCATGCATGAGATGCCCGCAGGGATGCGCGGCCTTCTCACCGCAGGCATTCTGGCCACGGCGATGGGTTCTCTGAGCACGGCCCTGAATGCGCTGGCGACGAGTTTCTCCCGTGACTTCATCCTGCCGCGTCTCCCCGTGGATGCGCCGGATTCCAAACGGATCTCAGTCCTGCGGTGGAGCACGGTACTCTTTGCGGTGCTCATCATCATCGTCGGCATCTGGACGGCCTATTTCATGGCGCACAATCCCAAGGTCGAGATCCTCCCGCTCGTGCTTGGCATCCTTGGATTCACCTTCGGATCACTCCTCGGTGTCTTCCTGATCGCCGTGCTCACCAAGACACGCGGAAGTGATGCGGGCAACGTCGGCGCCATGGTGATCGGAATGATCGCAGTCGTCTTCATGAGCAACGTGCTCGGCATCCAAACCAAGCTCGGATTCGAGACGCCCTTTGTCCTCTCCTTCCCTTGGCGCATCACGCTCGGCACCTTTGTCACCATCGGCGTGGCGATCCTCTTTCCTACGCCACCGCATCAGCAGCAATCCAAATTCCTCGCTGACTCCAAGCTGCCCGTTTAAACCGGCTCTTTGCCCTGCATCGAATCACTTAACTGAAGATCCAGCGCCGTGCCTGACATTTGAATCTCCCATAGCGATAGCCCGAGAGAGCCCAGCATGGTGGCGAGACTCAGACCAAAGGCGACCTGCCCTGGAATCTGCAAGCCAAAAAAGAGCAGCGCCATGCTCGCGGTGCACAGCATCATGCTCAGCACCCCGAGCGTCTGCATCCGCTTGATAATCCGGATGCGCGTCCGAAGATTCGTAATCTGAGCCACGAGCACCGGATCTCCCGAGGAGCGCCACGTCGCATGCAGCGCACGCACGAGACTGGCCAGACCGAGAAATCGATTCGTGTAAGCCAGCATCAAAAGCGAGATCGCTGGAAACAAAAGGGAAGGCGTCGATAAGGGCAAGTCTGGCAATCGCATGTCGCCATCCTTCGACTCATCCAGTCGATTCGCCAATCAAAGCCGACGACTTTTTCTGAACCGCCCGAACCCGAAAACAGCGCCCATCATAGCGAATCCCATAAACGAAACACGGGAAGGTTCAGGGATTGCCACCACGGCGATGGTCCCATGGGAAAGGAAGGTCGAATAGTCAAACGCGAGACCGCCGCCCAACGCACCGCCCAAGACATCGATATCCTCCGCAGGATCGAATCCATTCGGATTGATGGCCCCCGTCCAATCGATCAATCTAAAGAGGTCACCCGCCTGAGCTCCCGCTGCGTAGCTGGCGATGTTTACTTCCACAACAAGATTTGGATCGAGCGTGAGCGCGTTTGCACTCGTGTTCTTGATCTGGTCATGAGACGTCGGACTCACCAGCGTGAAGACAAGCTTACCCGTTCCGCCAAATCCCATGGTGCTGGTGAAAGTCAAAGTTCCGATCCCTCCGTTCACCGCGGAGTCACCCGGAGACACCGTGCCCGAAACAGACGTCGCACCCGCCACCGTGCCATTTCCTCCGAGTGTCGAATTTGCAGCCACGGTCACATTTCCTGTGGCTCCCGTCTGATTACCATTCACCAAAAGCGAGCCAGCACTCACTGCGGTGGTTCCACTATAACTGTTTGCACCACTGAGTCGAACCGTGCCATCTCCCGTTTTCGTGAGACCTGAACTCCCGAGGATCACTGAGCTCACCGTCGCTGAGACATTGCTGGCTGCGTCCAAAGACGGCGCACTACCCGTCAAAGTGATGGCCCCACCCGAGAGCGTGTAGCTATCCGTCAAAAACTGAATACCCGAAGCTGTCACACCACCACCTGCCACGGTCACGGTGCCTGCCGTGCCTCCGAATACGGCCGTGTGGTCATTACCGGCTGTGGAATTGACCCACCGTAAAAAAGTCGTGCCTGAAGCGCCATTTTTGAAGCGATCCGCCGTCGTCGCATCCCAGGTGCCCGCTCCTCCGTTACCAGCCGTGTTGCCGTTGGCATCCCAGTGGATAGTGGCCGTGGTGCCGATGGCATAGCTCGTCGTGTGATCGTAAGATGCATTAACGGTATTCGACAGAGTGTAGTTGGTAACTCCATTCATCGCAGCACGATAGAGCGTGTTGGTAAGACCACTTCGGGTACCCGAGTAGTAAGCGTTGTCAATATTGCCTCCATTCACCCATGCGTTGCCGTTAACGAGAGACGTGGGGACATAGGTGCCGTTCGAATCTGCGTTACCGGTTGTGAGGATGTTTCCAATGTTGATTCCTGACACCAGCGTTCCGGAAAACGTTGCCGGATCGCCTGTGGCAATATTAGCCGTCGCGCCTGAACCCTGATAGACAAAAAATTGGTCGCCGCTCGTGCTAATGCCAGCGTTTATCGTAGCACCTGTTCCTCCCAGGTCGGCGGAAACCGTACCACTGGCGGGCCCGTTCCATTTCCCTGCTGTCGGCGAGGCGTATGAGAACTTCAGCACAGTTCCTGCATTGATGGTCGCTGCACCAACGGTGAATGTCCAGGCGTGCTCGGTATTGTTGATCGAGGTGCCGCCCGTATTCTCCAGGCCATTGTCGGTGAATTTGAGCACCGTTCCTGGAGCCAAATTAACCCAAGGAACGATGGTAACACCGTCCGCAATTGCTCCGTTTGAATCAGACTCGGCGGCGAGAAAAGAGACTTCTCCAACGCTCAATGACGTTTGTGCGCTGAGCGCAGCTACATAAGCGAACGCGACCAGAAAGGTAATCGCAAGCGCCAGGTTCTGAGACCAAGTCCTTTTTGGAAAGCAGGATAGAAGTGTGGGCTTCGGAATTTTTGTTTTCACGGCCCCGATAAAGATACCAAGACGTGAGCTTAACAATTGACGAAAAAATCACGCGCGGTGTTTCTGGTGATAGCCGCAGTGATTTCGAATGCACCCGCGCATGAGGCACACAAATCACGCATCACGCCTCTTAATGCCCCATGTTCCTCAGTCACAAGGCAACTCGAAAACGGCAGAGACAATGGAAGCAAACCAAATCACAACTCTGTTAGGCACTGTGAAATGATCAGAAGATATTCTTTCGACTCACGCCAAAAACAAGTGTGACGATTTTCTTGCGTACGCTTTTTCGAGCAAGCGATCTCGCTGTGTGACGACCTTGTTCCACAAAATCGTTTTTCAACGAAATCTTCACAAGGGCGAAAGGGACAAACGGGAATTGGGTGCCAAACGTGGCGACGCAAAATCCCCGCCCAACTCCCAATGAGAATTCCATCCACGTTCAAAAACATCGTCGCTGCGATTCTTGCAGTCATACCTTTAGCGCTACCGCTAGCGAGCAAAGCTGCGGCATTCACCCCCGGCAATCTTGTTGTTTACCGCGTCGGCACCGGCACGGGAAGCCTTCTAAATACTGGCAATCCAGTGTTCCTTGATGAATACAACAGTGCGGGGACTCTCGTCCAGTCGATCGCGCTGCCTACGACGGTCAGCGGAGCGAATAAGCGTCTCGTGGCGAGCGGCACAGCGACTTCGGAAGGTTTCCTCACACGCAGCGCTGATGGGCAGTATCTCATTCTCACAGGTTATGATGCAACGCCACCGGCTGCGGCATCTCTCTCGGGCACGACGGGCGCGACGGTGAATCGTGTGATAGGTCGGGTGGACGCGGCTGGCGCAGTGAATACGAGCACGGCTTTGGCAGATTATGCGAGTGGTAACAATCCTCGCAGCGCTGTCTCTTCGAATGGCACAAAATTCTGGATGAGTGGTGGCACAGGTGGTGTGCGTTTTGCAACGCTGGGTGCTGCAAGTTCATCAGACGTCAGCACGACGGTGACGAATCTCCGTCAGCTCGGCATCGCGGGTGGTCAGCTCTATGTTTCGACTTCCAGTGGCACGGCTGTGCGTCTTGGCACGGTGGGCACGGGGCTTCCTGAGACGACAGGCCAGACGATCACGAATCTCACTGGCATTCCGACGACGGGGTCTCCTTATGCTTTCTTCTTCGCGGATCTCGATGCAGGCGTGGCCGGTGTGGACACGGTCTATATCGCCGATGACACAAATACGCTAGGCACGGGCGGTATTCGCAAGTTCTCGCTAGTCGGAGGCACTTGGACGGCAAACGGCATCGCGGGTCTTCAAGGTGATGCGTATCGTGGCCTCACAGGTTCCACCAGTGGCGGCACAGTCACACTTTATGCGGCACGCAAAGGCGGTTCCGCAGCTGCTGGCGGTGGAGAGTTAGTGAGCATCGTCGATGCCACAGGTTACAATGCGGTGATCACCGCTACGCCGACACTGCTGGCAACGGCTGCTGCCAATACGGCCTTCCGTGGCGTGTCCATGGCTCCGGTGGAAATCCCGCAGCTCATCATCACTGAAGTGAACTCGAATGCCTCAGGCGGTGATTTTTGGGAGCTGACGAATGTGGGCGTGACCACGCAGGATATCGGAAACTGGAAATGGGATGATGATAGCGCGAATCCCAATGACCCGGCTGCGGTGACGATCCCATCTGGCACCATGATCGCTCCCGGTGAATCCATCGTGCTCACCACGGCGGCGGACGCGGCAGCTTTCCGCACGCTTTGGAGCATCGCTCCGACAGTGCAGATCATTGCCAGCCCCACAGGACCTGGTTTTGGTCAAAATGATCAGGTGCATCTTTTCAATACTTCCGGTGCCACGGTGACGAGCTTCTCTTACGCGGCGGCGGGCTTCACCTTGAGCAGCGGCTCTGCTTCCTTGGGTGGTCATGCGGGAGCTTCGGCGGGTGGCACGGCGACGCAGTCGGCGGTGATTGATCCGGCGTTTGGTTTTGGTGCAGGCCGTCGCTTCATGGCGGTGAATGGAACACCGGGCACTTCCGGTCTCAGCTTTGGCGGCGGCCCTTCGATCACGCTTTCGCTGAACTTCACACCTTCAACTTTCTCGGAGAGCGCCACGAATCCTGCCTCCACGGGCACGGTCTCCCGTGCAACGAGCGGCACGAGCGATCTCGTGGTCACGCTGAGCTCCAGCGACACCACGGAGGCGACGGTTCCTGCCACGGTGACCATCCTGGCGAATCAAACGAGCGCCACCTTCGATGTCACCGCGGTGAATGATACCTTCCCGGATGGCAGCAAGTCAGTGACGATCACCGCCAGTGCCGCCGATGCCACCACGCCCACCGCGAGCCTCACGGTGCAGGATGACGGCGATGTGCTCGACACGAGCTTCCTGCTCACAGAAGTGCTCTCGCAGCAGGCAGCCGTCGGTGTGAATGATTTCTGGGAGCTGACGAACATCAGCGCCGTCACGAAGGATATCAGCGGCTACTCCTGGCATGACAACGGACGTTCTGGTGCTGCTGCGGCTGTCTACAAGCTACCTCCGGGCTCCAGCATCGCTCCGGGCGAGTCGGTAATTTTCACCGCGCTTACACCGGCGGCCTTCCGCGCCTGGTGGGGCAGCCCAACAAACAGCGTGCAAGTCTTCCAGACGGTCGGTGCGCCGGGTCTCGGTCAGAATGACGGCGTGTCGTTCTTTGACAGTGGTGGCAATGAGCTATTCTTCTTCAACTACGCCGTCGCAGGCTTCACGAAAGCGGATGGCAATCCTTCCACGGGCACTCACGCAGGGCCTTCGGCGGGTGCTTCCACCGAAACGCAGTCCGCTATCTGGGTGCCCTCCTCCGGCACCACCTCACCGCGCTACACCTTTGCCGCAGTGAACTACGAAGGCGCGTTTGCCTCCGCTGCGAGCGCCCTCGACATCGGATCGCCCGGTCTGTCCGTGGGGCCTCCGACCGTAAGTATCGCCAGTGCTTCCACAAATGAAGGCAACAGCGGCACGACCACTCTCGCCCTCAATGTGACGCGCAGCGATATCGCGACGGCCTTCACGGTCGATTACGCGGTGACAGGCGGCGATGCGACCAGTGGCACAGACTACGTTGCGCTCGCGAATGGCACGCTGACCTTCACTGCTGCTGGTGCTGCTACCCAGCCGATCAACATCACAATTAATGGTGATACCGTGACGGAGTCGAACGAAACCATCGTGATCACATTGTCGAACGTGGTCAACACGACTGGCGCGACGATCCTCAGCAATGCCACCGGCACTGGCACCATCATCAATGATGACATTGTCGCTCCCGCGATCACCGCACAGCCGAGCAGCACGACCATTGTGAGCGGCTACGCGACCACCCTGTCACTCACCGCCACGGGTTTGCCAGCGCCGACCATCCAGTGGTATCAAGGCACTGTGGGAACCACAACGACGCCGGTCGGCACAAATTCCAGCAGCTTCACCACCCCAGTTCTCACGACAACCACCGACTTCTGGGCACGAGTTACAAACACGGGCGGCAGCGCGGATAGTGCTACCGCCACCGTCACGGTGACTGCCGGAGTGACTGCGGTGGACCTTTCCACCTATGTCCGCGTAGCTCGCTACAACCTTCCTGAGTATCGCCGCACCGCGCTGCCTCCTGGCACGCCAGTGAGCAATCTGCTCTGTGATGAAGCGTCCGGAGTCACCTACAATTGGGATACCGACACGCTCTTCATCTGCGGCGACGGTGGCCGTGCGGTCACCCAAGTTACCAAGACAGGTCAGCTCGTCGATACGATGTCCCTCGCCTTGAACGCAGGTAATCCGCAGGGCACCGAGTTTTATGATCCAGAAGGCATCACCTACATCGGCGGCGGCCAGTTCGTCTTCAGTGAAGAGCGCGAGCGCCGCCTCGTGAAATTCACTTATGCCGCAGGCACCACGCTCACTCGCGCAGCGGCGCAGACGGTCGATATCGGCACTTTTGATGACAACACGGGCACTGAAGGTCTCTCCTATGATCCGCAGACCAGTGGTTTCATCGTCCTGAAGGAGAAGACCCCGATTGGTGTCTTCCAGACCGGTGCGGACTTCAACGCAGGCACCGCCACGAATGGATCCTCCACCACGGTGAACTCGACCAACCTCTTTGATACCACGCTGCTCGGTATGACCGATGTGGCAGACGTGTTTGCCTTTTCAAATATTCCTTCGATGATCGGCCAACCGCAGACGGGCAACCTGCTCATCATCGGCCAGGAGAACGCCCGCATCCTGAATGTGGATCGCACTGGCACCATCCTGAGCACGCTGAACATCAGCTCCGATCCCGGCAATCCTTTGAGCGCCGCAGATCAGCAGCACGAGGGCATTACGATGGACCGAGCTGGCATCATTTACGTCGTCAATGAAAACGGCGGCGGCAGCATCGAGTTCCCGCAGCTCTGGGTCTATGCGCCGTCCAACTTGCCGAACCAAGCACCCACAGCCATTACGCTGAACAATGCGGTCAATTCCCTCGAAGAAAACACCAGCACAGCTTCTCCGATCAAAGTCGCCGACATCGTAGTCATCGATGACGGTCTCGGCACGAACACCCTGAGCCTCACAGGTGCTGATGCGGCCTCCTTCCAGCTCACGGGTTCTTCATTGTTCGTAAAATCCGGCGTCGTGCTCGATTTCGAAACGAAGACTAGTTATGCCGTCACCATCAACGCGGACGACACCACCCTCGGCACCACGCCAGACGCGACCATGAACTTCACGCTCACCATCACGGATCAGGTCGTGGAGACACCCGCTCCGCCAGCACTCATCATCACCGAAGTGGCTCCTTGGGCCAGCAGCAACGGAGCCGTTGGAGGAGATTGGTTTGAAGTCACCAACGTCAGCGCCAGCGCTGTGGACATCACCGGTTGGAAAGTGGACGACAGCTCGAATGCCTTCGCCACGGCCATTGCCCTGACTGGCATCACCAGCATCGCTCCGGGTGAGTCGGTGATTTTCATCGAAAGCACCGTCGCCAATCAGGCCACCATCGTGGACACCTTTAAGTCCGTTTGGTTCGGCGGAACTACGCCAGCGGGTCTTCAAGTCGGTACTTATCAAGGTGGCGGCATCGGCCTCAGCACAGGCGGTGATGCAGTGAACCTCTTCACAGCGGGCGGCACCCGGCATTCCGGCGTCAGCTTCGGCGCTGCGGACTCCGTCTCACCTTTCCAGAGCTTCGACAATACCGCTGCGGCAAACAATGTGGCCATCAGCCTGCTGAGCACAATGGGAGTGAACGGAGCCTTTGTGGCCGCCACCAGCGCGGTGGAAATCGGGTCGCCAGGTTACGCGGCCCCAGGCGTGCTGCGGGTCACCGAAGTGGCTCCCTGGAGCAGCGGCAACAGCCCGGTCGGGGCCGACTGGTTTGAGGTGACCAACATTGGTGCCCGTCCCGTGGACGTCACTGGCTGGAAAGTGGACAACAATTCGGAGTCTCCTGCCGCAGCCCTGCCTTTGACTGGTATCACCAGCATCGCTCCCGGTGAATCCGTGATCTTCATTGAAACGGGTGGCACTCAAACCGCTTCGGGCAACGCCGCCGCCTTCCGGTCCAACTGGTTCGGTGCCAGCCCGCCTGCGGGGCTGCAAATCGGAGCTTACGCGGGGTCGGGAATCGGCCTCTCCACGGGCGGCGATGCCGTAAACCTTTATGACACGGGCAACGTGCGCCGGGTCAATGTATCGTTCGGCGTCTCTCCTTCGAGCGCACCGTTCACCACCTTCGACAATGCAGCGGCAGTCAATGTCGCGGCCATCCCCCAGTTCAGCGCCACCGGCGTCAATGGTGCTTTCGTGGCGGCGAACAGTTCGACCGAAATCGGCTCCCCCGGCACCACGAACCTGGCACCTGCCTTGGTTAACAGCATCGCCAGCCAGTCCTCCACGAAAGGCACGGCGTTCTCCTTCACGTTGCCTGCGGGCCTCTTCACGGATGCCGCTGGCCAGACTTTGACCTTCAGCGCGACCCGTGGTGACGGCAGCCCGCTGCCAGCTTGGCTCACCTTCAACCCCGCGACGGGTGCCTTCAGCGGCACGCCGACTGCGGTGGACCTCGGGAACCTCGTGGTGAAAGTCACTGCGACGGACAATGGCACGCCTGGGCTGGCCTCGAGCGCGCTCTTCACCATTGCTGTGGCCCCCGCTTCCGGCTCCGCTTACTTCCCGCAGTCTGTGGCTTCTGGGGACCCGCGCTCCAGCAGCGTGGTTCTTTGGACCCGGTTGACGGATGGCGACACGGCGGTGAACCGTCCGGTCACGCTGCACGTCAGCACGACGGGCATGCTCGCGAATGTGGGAACGACGGCTGCTCTCGGCGGCACGAACGTCTGGACCGGTGGCGCATTGACCGCGCAGTCCGTGCATGACGGAGTGGTGAAGGTCAAAGTGGGCAGCCTCGCTGCTGACACGACCTACTACTACCAGTTCACCTACAACGGCCAGCGCTCGCCGATTGGCCGCACCAAGACCGCCCCAGCCGCAGGCTCTACCCGCACCGTGAAATATGCCGCCATTAACTGCAATGACTTCGTGGGCCGCTACTTCAACGTGCTGCGCCAGCTTGCGGAGCGTGAGCAGAACACGATCGATTTCGTGCTCAACCTTGGCGACTACGTCTATGAAACCACGGGCGACCCGAGCTTCCAGACCTCGCTTCCAGAGCGCGCCATGGTCTTCTCCAACCCGGCAGAGGCCATCAACCTCGGCAGTGGCAACTACGCCGCGCAATCGGTCGGCAACTACCGCGACGTTTACAAGACCATCCGCCAGGACGCCCAGCTCCAGCGCGTGCATGAACTCTTCCCGATGATCAGCATCTGGGACGACCATGAGTTCAGCGATGACAACTGGAAGGACAACGCCACCTATTTCGACGGCAAGGTCAACGAACAACAGACGAACCGGAAGAAGAACGGGGAGCAGGCCTGGATGGAATTCCTCCCGACGGAGCGTGGAATGGCCGGCTCTGGCAACGGTCTCGAGATCGACAGCGCGGATCTCTACCCGAACACCGTGATCTATGATGCCTTCAACTTCGGAACCAACCTCGACCTCATCCTTACCGACATCCGCACCAACCGCGCGGACCATTTGATCCCCGAAGACGCCTGCCCATCCGGCATTCCGATGACGGAAGCAAATGTCATTGCCACACTCGCTGCGGCCAATGGTCTGGATGTCCCCACCTTTACCGCAGCCGTCTGGCCCGGTATTCGCGGCAGCTTCGCTCCGTATGTCAATATCGATGATCCGGCCTACGCGGCAGTGAAGGGTGTGTTCAAGACCATCATTGCAGCTTCCGTCAACAGCGCCATGGCCGCACTCCCAGCGGGGCAGACGCCGATCATCACAGGTGCTGCTTACGCCGACGCCAATGTCGTCGGTTTCCGTGATGCTGGTTTCATCAATCAGGCGTTTGTCGCAGCAGGGCAGAGCGCACCGTTTGACGCGACAGCGCTTGCCGCCATGCCTCGCGGTCTTTCATACTACCTGCTTGGCAAGACCAGCGTGTTCAGCGACTTCGGCAGCCGTTACCAGGTAGTGAATCAGACCTTCCAGCTCTTTGCAGGTTACACTTACCAGGCGTTCGTCCTCTCTGGTGGCACCCTCGGTCGTGATCAGGCTTTCTATAATACCGCCCAGCAGACCTTCCTGGCCACCGCGCTCGCAAACAGCACAGCGGCTGGTAATAAGTGGCGCGTCGTAGCCAGCTCGACCCCTTACACTCCGATCAAGTTCGAATTGGGAGACCTGCCTGCCGGGGTCACCCTGCCAAACCAAGGCACCATCGGCGCTCTCACGATTCCAGCCTCCCTGCCCGCACAGTTCCTCGTCGAGTTCCTCCTCAACGCGGATGAACCCGCTGGATTCCCGCAGTTCCGCCAGGGCATGATCGACCTCTTTGCCCAGCATGATGCCATCATCGTTTCCGGCGACATTCACGCCGAACTTATCGGCAAGAACAATGCTTCCAACGGACAGAAGGTGGTCGATTTCACCGTGCCTTCTGCGGCGTCTTCCGAGTTCCGCAAAGCGGTCAGCGGTGCCTTCACCACGGTGGAAGGTCTCATGACTCCCGGTGTCCAGCAAGCCACGGGCCAGACTGGTCCCTTCGCATTCGACACCGCTCAGAAGCAGGCGGTCATCAATGCCACGGATGCCATCATCAAGCACAACACGCCTGAGATGTTCCAGGCTGACACAGCAGCTCATGGCTACACGGTGTTCACCGCAGGGCCTTCCGCCTTCAACGCGGACTATCAAAAGATCAACGTCAGCGAGATCGACGACAATCTGTATGCCTTGTCCCCGTCGGCTCTGAATGCCAAGTTCAGCATCCAGAGCTTCGCCGTCAGCAAGACCGGCACCGGAGCCTCCACAGACCTCGCCATCAGCGAAGTGGACTTCACGCTGCAAGTCCTCCACTACTACGGTGAGAGCGGCCTGCTCGGCATCCAGACCGCGCCGATTATGGGCGCGATGATTGACCGCTTCGACGATCAGTATGCCAACACGCTCGTGCTCTCGGAAGGTGATAGCTTCATTCCCGGTCCATGGCTAGTCGCGGGTGCGGATCCATCGCTGAATGCCGTCGCAGGCATCGGCGCCACAGCCCTTGGTCGCCCTGACTTCGCCATCATGAATGCCTTTGGCACGGATGCCTCCGCGCTCGGCAATCATGAATTCGACCTCGGTTCGCCCGTGCTCTCCGGTTCCTTCTTCCCTTCTGGGGATTGGGTCGGTGCGCAGTTCCCCTTCATCACGACGAATCTCGACTTCGCGAATGATTCCTCGCTCAGAGGACGTGCTGACACCACACTCGGCGGCACAGGCGGCGCCATCGCTGGTTCTGAAACCACCGCCATCAAGGCCAAGATCGCCCCGTATGCCGTGCAGACCGTCAGCGGTCAGAAGGTCGGCATCGTCGGTGCCACCACCTGGGACTTGCTCACCAAGACCTCGCCGAACGGCACCGTGCCGAAAGATGACGCCAATGCCGCCACCAGCGATCTCCAAGAAGTCGCTGCTTATCTTCAGGGTGCCATCACCGCGCTGCAAGGCCTCGGCGTGAACAAGGTCATCCTCGTTGATCAACTCGATACGCTTCAGCGGAACAAAGACCTCGCCGGTCTTGTCTCCGGCATCGACATCATGGTCGCCGGTGGTGGTCACGAGCGCATGGGAGACGCCAATGACGTGGCCGTCGGCTTCAACGGCCATGACGCCGACTTCATTGCGGACGCATATCCGATCGTCACTGCTGGCGCAGACGGCAAGCCAACCCTCATCGTTACCACCGATACCGAGTTCAGCTATCTCGGCCGCCTCGTGGTCGATTTCGATGCTGATGGTGTGCTCATCCTGCCGAACCTCAACACCGTCATCAATGGAGCCTATGCATCCACTGAAGCTAATCTCCAAACCGCTTATGCCACGGCTAGTCCGGCTGCTACCATCATCGCAGGAAGTGCCATCGGCACCGCCGTGCAAAACATCACCAATGCGCTCAACAGCATCGTCGTGGCAAAGGACAGCAGTGTCTTCGGCTACACCGATGTTTATCTCGAAGGAGACCGCGTCTTTGGCCGCACGCAGGAAGTCAATCAGGGCAATATCACGGCTGACGCCAATGCGTGGAAAGCACGCGCCGCGCTAGGTCTCGGTGCTGCAGATGCCGTCTTCTCGCTGAAAAATGCCGGTGGCATCCGCGCTTCGCTCGGATCCGTCTTATCTGATGGCAGCAAAGTCGCGCCTCTGGCCAATCCGATTACCGGTAAGCCTGCCAAAGGCATCTCGTTGCTCGACATCGAAAATGCTCTGCGTTTCGATAACAAGCTCATGGTCTTTGAAACCACACCAACGGGTCTGCTTGCCATCCTGAACTACGCCGCAGGCCTCAGCAGTGGACCCACCGTGCAAAATGGCGGTTATCCGCAGGTCGGCAACATCCGCTTCTCCTATGACTCCACGCGCGCAGCTGGTCAAAAAGTCCGTTCCGCAGCCCTTGTGAACGAAGCTGGTCACATCACCGCACGCATTGTCGAAAACGGCCTTGTCTTGCCAGGTGCACCCGCCACGATTCAGTGCGTCTCCGTCAGCTTCACCGCCAATGGTGGTGACGGTTATCCGATCAAGTATCTCAATCCGCCGACAAATACGACGGTCAACAATGAAACGAGCAATTTCCGCTACCTGCTGACCAATGGTAGCCTGTCGGCTCCTATCGCCCGCGATCTGGACTTCACGGCCGCCGCTAACGTTCCATCGAATGTTCTCGGCGAACAAAAAGCCTTC
>CAMBPV010000082.1 GCA_945869695.1 Prosthecobacter debontii | reverse complement strand
TTTAAGGTTCATGGATGGATCGCATTCTTGCAGGTGAAGGGGCTTATGCCAAGAGGGACCTGATATTGAATGGAAGAGCGACTCGGCATGTGTTAGCCTCCGATCACTGCGGTTTCATGAAGGGATTTATCTGTTTCTTATTAGGCTTGGCACTTCTGCCTGATGCCATGGCTCGGGCGGATGGACCTTCCGCGCCCACTGACTATATTCGATATCAGGAGGATCAGGATCGAGCCCGCCTCGAGACTGCTGTCACCCGATTTGAGAACGACGGAGGTGTATCGGTGGATTTGATCGGCGCAGTTCACGTTGCGGATAAAGAGTATTATGACGCGCTTAATTTGAGATTCAGCACTTACGACTGCGTGCTCTATGAGTTGGTTGGAGGTGAATACCGCGACCGAGTTCAAACAAGCCAGTCTTCGGAGGCGGGAAAGATGAAATGGCTGGGACTACTCCAGGAGCGAATGAAGGAAGCGCTGGAACTCACTGGACAGATGGAAGGCATCCGGTATGACGCGCCAAACTTTGTGCACGCCGACATGGGGATTGGAGAGTTCTTTGGTAACCAGGAGCAAAAAGGAGAGTCGTTTCTGGGGTTGTGGATGAAAGCGTGGAACGCGCAGATGGAGATCGGAAGTGAAGGTCGAAAGTTTGACCAGCCTGGATTGGCAAGAATCCTCGAGATTCTTTGTCGTAAAGACGGTTCGTCAGAGCTTAAGCGGATCGTCGCGAGAGAGTTTGATCAGGTGGAAAAATTGATGGAGGGAATCGAGTCCGATGGAGGAACGGTCATCATCGGAGAGCGCAATCGATTGGCTCTTCAGGTAATGGACAAAGAAATCGCCAACGGGAAAAGGAAGTTGGGCATTTTTTACGGTGCCGCCCACATGCCTGATATGGCGCGCAAGCTGCGGGGGAGGGGGTTTGTTTTAAAGTCGACGGATTGGCTGACGGCCTGGGACCTGCCACCCGAAAAGAAAGAAGAGAAGTAAGTATGTTGATCGATACACATTCACACGTCGCGAGTCGGCAGTTCGATGCGGATAGGGAACAGGTTTTAGCGAGAGCATGGGAAGCCGGAGTTCAATACATTGTCTCACCTGCAACGGATCTGGCTGATTGTGCGGACTTGGTGACTTATTGTGCGCAGCACTCGCGCCTTTACATGGCGGCGGGTATTCATCCGTGTGATGCCCATTCCGTGAGCGGTGAGGGGTGGTTATCCGATCTCAGGAATTTTGCTTCTCAATCGAAGGTGGTGGCCATCGGTGAGATTGGGCTCGATTATTACCACGCGCCGCCTGACGGCTTTGATCTCGATTCATGGCGCAATCACCAGGCACGGGTGCTCAATGCGCAGTTGGAGATGGCTGTGGATCTGGGGCTCAATGTGATTCTGCACAATCGAGAGAGTTGGGATGATCTTGTGGCGGCAGTTGCACCGTTTGCAGGAAAACTGCGTGCCGTGTTTCATTGCTACACGGGCACGATGGAGCAGGCGAAGCCCTTGCTCGATGCGGGGCACCTCGTTTCATTCACTGGCATCGTTTCCTTCAAAAACGCGGGTTTGATTCAGCAAACAGTCCGTGATCTGCCGGAGGGTAGCTTGATGTTGGAAACAGACAGTCCATACCTCGCGCCAGTGCCACACCGAGGCAAACGTTGCGAGCCTGCTTACGTTGCCGATACAGCCAGAACTGTCGCGGCACTTCGCGGTGTTTCCTATGAGGAGATCGTGGAGTCGACTGGCCGCTCGGCTCGCGATTTTTTTCGGCTCCCTAGTCGATTATAGCCTCCGGAGTCCGTCCTCAGTCATGGGGCAGGGTATTTCTTCGTCGATTTCATTGATTTTGCGGAGCGTCTCGGCGCTGAGCACCAAGTCAGCAGCGGCTAGGCTCTCTTCCAGTTGAACAAGGTTCGTCGCGCCAATGATCGTCGAGGCCACAAAGTCGTGTTGTTTGCTCCAAGCCACCGCCAATGCCGTGACAGTGACGCCGATATCTTTCGCGATCTCTTGCAGTCTCACCGTGGTCTCTATCGTCCGATCATTCAGAAAGCGGGCCGCCATTTTCTTTTGCCGGGGTTCACCATGCTTCATGTAGTGACTGAATCGAGCTCCATCAGGCAGCGCGCCCTGATTGTACTTTCCCGTTAGCACTCCTCCTCCGAGTGGTGAGTAGGGCAAGAGGCTCACTCCCTCCATTCGACAGACTTGAGCCAGTTCACTCTCACAGCGCCTATTAATAAGGGAGAAATTATTCTGCACCGAGTCGAACCGGGCGAGGCTGTGATTTTCAGAAGCCCACAAGTTCTTCATCAGTCCCCAACTTGTTTCATTGCTACAGCCGATTGCCCGCACTTTGCCTTGCTGAATCAGTTCCGTCAGAGCCCCAAGCGTCTCTTCCTGCCTCATGCCGTGATCCGGCCAGTGAGTTTGATAAAGATCAATGTAGTCCGTTTGCAATCGCTTCAGGCTATCCTCGCAGGCCCGGATGATCTGATGTCGATCCAGCGCTGTAAAACCACCTCGGATCGGAGGCCGAAACCATCCGTGTCCAGGTCCTGTCACTTTGGTGGCGATGATCAACTCGCCCCTCGTTCGGCCCTTCATCCATTTACCCACGATTTGTTCTGTCACCCCGAACAATTCAGCACTTGGCGGAACTGGATACATTTCAGCTGCATCGAAGAAGTCGATCCCCGCCTCCACTGCGCGGTCCATGATCGCAAATGAAGTTTTCTCATCGGCCTGGAGTCCGAAGGTCATCGTCCCCATGCAAATATCCGTAACCACTAGCCCACTTCGGCCAAGACGTTTTCGATTCATGCGCGGACCCTAGGAGGACTTTGAAAAAATGGCAATCGCTTGTTTGGCAGGTGCCTGACTCCTCTAGTGGAGAACATCGCCAAGGGCCGCGACGAATGGGCGCGATCCCTCATGATGTTGAAGTTTTTCGTCCAAGGCCTCAAGGCGTTGAATCAAGTCGGCCACTTGTTTTCGGGGATAGGGACCTCCGGCGGGTTGGCAGAAATGGGTGCGGCAGCCAAAGGGACGGTGTTGGTAGATCGTGCATTTACCGTCTACACCGAGGAGTGGACAGGTGCCATCGGGGTGGGGCTTCAGTTTCACCCGGCCAGAGGCTCGCACGCCTTTGGCTGCAAAGAGCGCCTCTGCCATCGTCACGAGGGGAGTCACGCCGGTGAGGCGAAAGTGACAGCAACCGGTGCGGAGCATACATTCACGCTGGAGGGGCCTCCTTTCGATTTCTGCATAAATATCCTTCAGCTCGGCTTCGAGGACGGGATCTAAGGTTCGCTTGGTAGGCTTCGGCATAAGGTGTTCTTTAAATTCATATCTTCAAATCATGATATGTCGATATGAAGGTTGACTCGCGAGGCGGAGGCGCTAGTTTCTCACATGCCTTCACGCCCGAATTGCCGTTCTGAACTCGAAGCCGCCATGCGCCAGCGTATCCTCGTGATCGACGGGGCCATGGGGACGACGATTCGCGGGTACAAAGACAAGGGCGTTCTCGATGAGGCCTCCGCTCGCGGTGAGCGCTTCCGCGACAATGAGAAGGACATCCTGAACAACGGGGACATCCTTTCGATCACGCGTCCGGACATCATTGAGGACATCCATCGCCGCTTTCTCGAAGCAGGCGCGGACATCATCGAGACGAACACGTTTTCGGCCACGAGCATCGCGCAGAGCGAGTTCTTTGTGGAAGATCCGCGTGAGAAAGGCGGACGCAAAGATCCTGAGTTCTTCCAAAAGATCATCGACGACAAATTCCTCAACGACCTGGCCTGGGAGATCAATTTCAACTCGGCGCAGCAGTGCCGGAAGTGGGCGGATCAGATCGCTGACAAGACCGGCCGCAAACGCTATGTCGCCGGTGCGGTGGGTCCTCTGACGGTGTCACTGTCGCAGTTCCCGGATCTCAGTGATTTGAGCTTCCGCTACGTCTCCTTTGATCAGGTGAAGACGGCTTACGCGCATCAAATCCGCGCGCTGATCGCTGGCGGTGTCGATACCCTGATGGTGGAGACGATTTTCGATTCGCTCAATGCCAAAGCCGCGCTTGTGGCGATCCGTGAGGTGTTTGAAGCGGATGGCGTCGAGCTGCCGATCCAGATTTCCGCCGCGGTCGGCCCGGGTGGCGAGACAATGATTTCGGGTCAGATCACGGAGGCTTATCTCAATGCGATGCGGCATGTGAAGCCGTTGTCGATCGGTCTGAACTGCTCGCTCGGGCCGGACAAAATGCGCCCATTCCTCGAAGAACTGGCGGCCAAGGCGGATTGCTTTGTGTCGGCCTATCCGAACGCGGGCATGCCGAACCCGCTCGCGCCAACGGGCTTCGATTTGCTGCCGCCAGACATGGCCGGTTACGCCACCGACTTCGCCAAATCTGGCTTCGTGAACATCATGGGCGGCTGTTGCGGCAATACGCCGGAGCACATCGCCGCCATCGCGAAAGCCGTGGAGGGTCTGGAGCCGCGTCATGTGCCGACGCCGGAGCCCATCATGCGTTTGAGCGGATCTCAGCCTTACAATCACACGAAGGAGGCAAACTACCTCATGATCGGCGAGCGCACGAACGTCGCTGGTTCGCCGAAGTTCGCGACGTTGATCAAGGAAGGCCAATTCGAGGAAGCCGTGGCCATCGCGCGTCAGCAGGTGGAGAACGGCGCGAACGTGATCGACATCTGCATGGACGAAGGCCTCATCGACGGCGTGCCGACGATGACGAAGTTTCTCAACCTGCTGCAAACTGAGCCGGAAGTGGCGAAGGTGCCGTTCATGGTCGATTCCTCAAAGTGGGAGATCATCGAAGCCGGTCTAAAGATGCTGCAGGGCAAGGGCATCGCGAATTCCATCTCGCTGAAGGAAGGTGAAGAAGCCTTCAAGGAACGCGCAAGTGCCATCAAACGCTACGGCGCGGCCACGGTCGTCATGGCTTTTGATGAAAACGGCCAGGCTGCGACATACGATGAGAAGATCCGCATCTGCGAGCGCGCCTACCGCATCCTTGTCGATGAAGTGGGCTTCCCGCCTGAAGACATCATCTTTGATCCGAACATCCTCACCGTCGCGACGGGCATGGAAGAGCACAACAACTACGCGCTCGACTTCATCAATGCCACGCGCTGGATCAAGCATCACCTGCCCGGTGCCAAGGTCAGCGGCGGCGTTTCAAACATCAGCTTCAGCTTCCGCGGCAACAACAAGGTGCGCGAGGCCATGCACAGCGCCTTTCTGTATCACGCCATCAAAGCAGGCATGGACATGGGTATCGTGAACGCGGGGATGCTCGAAGTGTATGAGGAGATTCCAAAGGAGTTGCTCGTCAAAGTCGAGGACGTGCTGCTGAATCGCCGTCCTGACGCGACGGAGATCCTCGTCGATTACGCCGAGCAATTCAAAGGCCAGGGCGGCGGCAAGAAGATAGAAGCCGACCTCCAATGGCGCGACGCGCCCGTCGAGAAGCGCCTCGAACACGCCTTGCTGAAAGGCATCACCGACTTCATCGCCGTCGACACTCAGGAAGCGCTCGACAAACTTGGCAAGCCGCTGCTCGTCATCGAAGGTCCGCTCATGGACGGCATGAGCGTCGTGGGCGATCTTTTTGGCGCTGGCAAAATGTTCCTCCCTCAGGTCGTGAAAAGCGCACGCGTGATGAAGCAGAGCGTCGCGTATTTGCAGCCCTTCATGGAGGAGGAGAAACTCGCGAATCCTGGACAACGCAGCGCGGGCAAGATCATCATGGCGACGGTGAAGGGTGACGTGCATGACATCGGCAAAAACATCGTGGGCGTCGTGCTCGCGTGTAACGGCTTCGAGGTCACCGATCTCGGCGTCATGGTGTCGTGCGACAAGATTTTGGCCGCCGCCATCGAGAAAGGCGCGGACGTCATCGGCCTCAGTGGCCTGATCACGCCATCGCTCGATGAAATGGCTCACGTCGCGGCTGAAATGGAACGCCGAGGCATGAAGATTCCGCTTTTGATCGGCGGAGCCACCACGAGCCCTGCGCACACGGCCATCAAGATCGCGCCGCATTACTCGGGTCCGATCGTGCATGTTCTCGATGCGTCCCGCAGTGTCCCGGTGACGACGTCTTTGATCAGTGACGAAAACCGCGATGCTTACATCGCTGAGAACGAAGCGCGGCATATCCGGCTCCGCGAAGAATACGGCAAGAAGAAGGAGCGCCAACTTCTGAGCATCGCCGAATCGCGCGAGAAAGCCTTCAAGTGTGACTGGAGCACCCAGGAGATCGCGAAACCGAGCTTTCTTGGTACGAAGACCTATGAAGGCACCGCCATGGTCGCCACACTCCGCGAGTTCATCGACTGGTCGCCCTTCTTCCACTCGTGGGAGTTGCGTGGCCGCTGGATCACTGCGGAAGGACGTTTCTCATCCTCTCACGAAGACGCTGAGATGAAAGTGAAGGCGGAAGATGAGGCTGTGAAGCTTTTTAAAAATGCTAATGATCTGCTCGATCGCGTCATCGCTGAGAAGCGTTTCACGCCGCGCGGCATCTGTGGATTTTTCCCGGCAAATAGCATCGGCGATGACATCGAAGTCTATGCCGACGAAACGCGCGGCAGCGTGAAGAGCGTCTTCCACACCCTGCGCCAGCAGGTCATCAAGAAGGACACGCCGAACTATGCGCTGAGCGACTACATCGCGCCGAAGGACAGCGGACGTGCGGATTATGTCGGTGGTTTTGCCGTTGGCATCCATGGTGCGGATGAATTCGCGCACGAGTTCGAGGAGGCGCATGATCCCTTCAGCGCCATTGTTGTGAAAGCGCTGGCCGATCGTTTGGCGGAGGCTTTCGCGGAATACCTGCACAAGGAAGCCCGCGTTGCGTGGGGTTATGAGAAGCTTGATACGTTCACGAATGAGGAACTCGTCAAAGAACGCTACCGCGGCATTCGTCCGGCTCCTGGTTATCCGTCACAGCCCGACCACACCGAGAAGCCCATCCTTTTCGATCTACTCGACGCCACTGCGAAAACGGGAGTCGATCTCACCGAGAGCATGGCCATGCACCCAGGTAGCGCTGTGAGTGGTCTCTATTTTGCCCACCCCGAATCGCATTATTTCGGCATCAGCGTCTTGGCGAAGGATCAGGTCGAAGATTATGCGAAACGCAAAGGCCAGACGATTGAGGAAGCCGAGAAGTGGCTCGGGCCTTGGCTGAGTTACTAAAGCAGCCGCTCATCTTTAGGCGATTTTTCTTGGCCATTCACCTTCGACTTGTGCGAAGCGGGTCGGAGTCCGAACATTGGAAGTAGCGGTCTCGACCCAAGTCCATCCCTGCCATTCCGGCAGGGTTTTGGCACCGGATGGACGAAGGCGGGAAAGACCCTGAAAGGCGCGGCACCAGGCTTGGTTGGGCTTTCCCTCAGGGCATTTCCAGATGACGTCGGCTTCTTCAAAAAGGCTGGGGTTATCACGAACGAATTTTTTCAGGTTCCGCACCTGGTGGATGCTGCCATCCGGGGCGGAGAAGGTCCACTCCCGGGCGGCAATGTGGACGTCTGTGGGTTGGAGCTTGGGGTTTTTGAGAGCGGAGGCGCGCCACTCGGCTTTGCACTCAAGGTGGATGCGGCGCAGGTTGGCGCGGACACGCTCGGAGCGCTTCATGCCATTGATCCGGGAGGCTTCAAAGGCGGCTTGGTTTTTGATCCGCCAGCGATAAAGCCTTTGGATCGGAGTCTCGGTTACCGGAGCGACGGACTCGGACTTCTGAGCGAGGAAGTGCGCGGAGAGCGTCAGACTGGTGAGGTCAAAGGGGAGGCAGAGAGTGAGGCTTGGATTCATAGTGACTATGGATTACAACGCTAATTATCTCACCATTGCGACTCGTTTCAAGGGAAATTATCGAAAATAATATAATAACCAGACAAAAAGCCGCAATATAGACGAATGACGAGCTTGTTTTCACAGAAGTGAGAGGCATTTGGAAGATTCTTTTCATTATTGATATTAGATTGACTGCATTTGATGGCATTGAGGTCGAGTGAAACTCCCCTTGTCATCCCCGCATCCTGTGGCATGATGTGCGCCGGCTTTTTCAGCCGCTTCCCCTCTGGGGCCGATGTTCGATCTTGTAAGCCGCTCCTGTTGAGCGGCATTCCGTCCCGCGAATCGCAGGACGCTTTACGGCGACGGGTTGCCCAATCATGGAAGCACGTAACCCGCCGGGTCGTAACAAACATGGACAAACACACATTCGCAGAGCTGGGCATTGACCCCGCTTTGGTCAAAGCAATTGAGGCCCTCGGGTTCGAGCAGCCTTCACCCATTCAGGCGCAGGCTATTCCTGTCGCCCTCACCGGGAGAGATATCGTCGGCCAGTCCCAGACGGGCTCTGGAAAAACGATGGCGTTTGGGATTCCTGTTGTTCAGAAGATTGACCCCTCTGTGCGAGCGATTCAGGGTCTCATTTTGTGCCCGACTCGGGAGTTGGCGATGCAGGTGTGCTCAGAGATTCACAAAATTGCTGAGCACATCGGTGTGCGTGCCACGCCCGTTTACGGTGGGGCCTCCTATGACCGCCAGATCCGAGCTCTTCAGGGTGGAGCCCAGATCGTCGTTGGGACACCGGGCCGTGTCGTGGACATGATGGACCGCGGGCTCATCAAGGTCGAAAAACTGAAAACCCTCGTTTTTGACGAGGCGGATGAAATGCTCGACATGGGTTTCCGAGATGAGATCGACCAGGTCATGAAGGCCGTGCCGACCGAGAGGCAGACGATCTTTTTCTCAGCCACCTTTGATCCCCGCATTCGCGACCTAATTCGCCGATACACGAAGGATCCAGCGACGATTACTATCGAGCACAAAGCGCTGACCGTGCCGACGGTGGAGCAGCGCTACTACGAAGTGCAGGGGCGATCCAAGGTCGAAGTGCTCTGTCGTCTTCTCGACATGGAGACACCGCGTCTCACGATCGTCTTTGCCAACACCAAGCGTGCAGTGGATGACACCGTGGATGCCCTCGTGGCACGGGGCTATGCGGCGGATCGTCTTCATGGCGATCTCAATCAAATGATGCGTGAGCGCGTGATGCGGAATTTCCGCAGCGGCAACGTTGAAGTGCTGGTAGCGACTGACGTCGCAGCACGCGGCCTCGATGTGAATGACATCGATCTCATCATTAATTTTGAACTCCCCTACGATGAGGAGGATTATGTTCACCGTATTGGCCGCACAGGTCGTGCCGGACGAAAGGGCATGGCCATCAGTTTCGTCGGCGGACGTGAAATCTATCTGATGCAGCGCATCCAGCGTTACATCAATATCAAGATCACCCGTCACAAAGTGCCATCTCAGGAGGAGGTGGAGGCCAATCGCGTGGACCAGACCTTCGAGAAACTCAAGGCCACCATGGAAGCTGGGACCTATGCCTCTCATGAGGCGACCATCCAACGTCTTCTCGACGCAGGGTTCACAGCCACGGACATTTCCAGCGCCATCCTCGATCTCTGGATGAAGGAGTCTGGCCGTGAAGGCGAGCAGATTCTCGAAGACCGTCAGGGTAAATCCAAGAATCAAGGACCGCCTGTGCGCGAATTCGTGCCGCGTGAGCAAAAGCCGCAGCCTTCGTATCAGCCTCCAGCACAACCGAAGGCGACCGTGCAAGCGTCGACTGCTCCTGCGGTTCAATCGGATGGGCAAACGTCCTTTTCTGAAGCGCCTCCAGCAGAATCCGCTCAGGTTCAGAATCAGGAAAACACATCCGAGCATCCGGTTGCAGAACAACCGATCATCGATGGCGGCGAAATGCCACCTGCAAATCCAGAGCGTTCGAGCGAGCCTGCTCCCGAAAAAGTATCTGCCCCCATCAGGCCAGCCCAACCACCGCGCGACGACTACGAAGATGCACCCCGGCGCTCACGCTCCTTCGTGCAAAAAGGCCCGCGCTCCGGCATGGTTCGTCTTTTCATCAACCTAGGGAGTATGGACAACACGCGCCCGGGCGACATCGCAGGTCTTGTTTACAACACGGCAAACATTCCGCCGGGAAGCATCGGGACCATCGACGTCTACGAGAAGTGCAGCTACATCGAGGTCCCCGAGGATCACGTGGAGGCTGTCATGAGCACGGTTGGCGGATCCATGGTCCGTGGTCGCGCTGTGCGCATGGACCTCGCTGACAATCAAGAATCCTCCATGCAGAAACCCCGCCGGTCCTTCGGGGGTCCTCCACGTTTCGGTGGCGGAGGAGGCGGTGGCTTCGGAGGTGGGAACCGTGGTTATCAGGGCGGCGGTGGTGGCTACCAAGGTGGTGGGGGCGGCGGTGGCGGACGGCCTCCTTTCAAAAAATTCGGTGGTGGCGGCGGTGGCGGTTTCGGCGGTGGGAAGCCAGGTGGCTTCAAGGGCCGTGGCCGCGACTGAGCATCCGACTTGATCTGATCCGACTTCCATTCACGCCCGATCGTGAGGAGTTCGCACTCCTGCTATCGGGCGTTTTTGTTTTTGCGAGGAAACAAAGCCCGGAAGGCCATCATGGTGCCACCGATCACAAAGAGAAGCGGAAACCAAATGGAGTAAAGACCCGCTTTGGTGGCGTGGATCAGGACAGCTTCGGTGGGAGCACTCGGATTGACGAAGCAGGTGGTGGAACTGCCTTGAGGAAACTGATCTGCGAGGGCCTCGACTTTGTCCAGATGTCCCGTCGCCCCTTCCACGCGTTTGATTCTCGTCCCCACATGTGCCATGCCATTGTGCGTGTAATCGTAGCGGAGACTGAGACGATGTACGGTCGCGGAATGGGGTGAGGGTTTTTCCGAAAGGATGATGGAAGATGTGATCCGGCAGGGCGTCTCGGTCCATGCGCGTGTCTCCATGGCCCGGTTGTAGCTGCGCCAGAGCACACCTGTGAAAATCAAGCCAGCAAGCGTGAGGAAGATTCCCATCGTGGCGAGCCAGATTCTGCCTGCGTGGGACGTCGAGTTTGCGTGATTTGATGGCGAAGCATCGGACATGAGCTTTTGACTATCGCTGGGCATGTGCTCAATACAAGGTTGCCGTTCTTCTCTCCCGTTTACCATGTCAATCTCCTCTGCATCTCATACGAATCTCATGCGCTGGCTGCTGAAGTCAGTGCCCGAAGGTTCTTGGGATGTCGGAAAAAAACTGGGACTCCATCCTCTCGTCGCGGACCTGGTGGCGCAGCGGGGTATGCTGGATGAATCGACGGCGCGAGCTTTTTTGCAGCCGCGTCTGTCAGATCTCGGTGATCCGTTTGAAGTTCCTGAAATGGAGGCCGCTGTGGCGCGCCTCCTCGCTGCCGTGGATGGAAAAGAGCGGGTGATCCTATTTGGTGATTACGATGTGGACGGCGTCACCTCGATGGCCGTGCTCCACTTAACCTTGCGCGCTTATGGTTTGAACACCTTTTTGTTTCTGCCGCATCGCATGGACGAAGGCTATGGCATGAGTCGCGATGGGCTGGCCCGATGCATTGAGGAGCACGGAAAACCAGCTTTGCTCGTCGCGCTCGACTGCGGTACGACCTCGCTCGCTGAAGCCGCCTGGCTGAAAGAGCAGGGCATTGATTGCCTCATCGTCGATCATCATGAGTTGGCGCAGGCAGGGAGGCCTGAATGTATCGCGCTCGTGAATCCTCAATTAGGCGAAACGTTTCATCATCTCTGCACCGTGGGTCTCGTCTTCAAAGTAGTCCATGCGATGCAGAAGACGCGGCGTTTGGCCTCGTTTGATCTCAAAGACTATCTCGACCTTGTGGCTTTAGGCACGGTGGCGGATTTGGTGCCGCTAATCGGTGAAAACCGAAGCATCGTGCGTCGCGGCTTGGAGTCGATCGCTAACACAAAGCGGCCTGGCATGAAGGCGCTGAAAGAGGTCGCTGGCGTTGATGGATTGGTGCAGACGCATCACCTTGGTTACCGGTTGGGCCCTCGTTTGAATGCAGCGGGTCGATTGGACACAGCACTGACCTCTCTCCAACTTCTTTTAACGGATGATCCCGGAGAGGCTCGTGAATACGCGGAACTTTTGGATCAGCACAATCGGGAGAGACAAGGCGTCGAACTCAAAGTGATGAATGAGGCACTGGCAATGGTGGCTCAGATGGGCAGCCTGGATGAAGTGCACGGCATTGTATTGGGCTCCCGCGCTTGGCACCCGGGTGTCATCGGGATCGTGGCATCAAGAATCTCGCGGCAATGTCATCGTCCGACAATTCTGATCGCCATCGATGAGGGCGGAATCGGCAAGGGCAGCGGACGCAGCATCCGGGGACTTTCTCTTGTGGATGCGATGAATGAGTGTCGTGGCCTTTTGCTCAAAGGAGGAGGTCACGCGATGGCAGCTGGATTGTCGATTGAGGAGGGCAAAATCGACGAGTTCCGTTTGGCCTTTGGTGAAGTCGTTCAAAAGGCACTCGAGGGCGAAGCGCGGTTTCCGGTTTTGGAGTTGGATGCCGAGTTTAGTCTCCGCGACATGAAGAGCTCGTTTCTCGACCAGTATCGTCAGATGGAGCCATTTGGAATGAAGAATCCCGAGCCTCTGTTTCTCTGCAAAAATGTCTCGCCGCGCTTACCAGGTCGCGTTTTGAAGGAGAAACATTTACGCGTCAGCCTCTTCCAGGACGGAATCTCGATGGAGGCGATGTATTTTAATGCACCCTTTGATCGTTTGCCTCCGCCACCTTGGGATGTGGCACTCCGAATCCAACGGAATCATTACCGCGGAAACGAATCGTGGCAGATCCTCATCGAGGACGTGCGCGCGGCTCAGCATTAGCGCTGCGTCGTGAGAGCAGCGGCGGGTGCACCACTGATCGCTCGTTGTAAAGGACGCGGGTAGATTCCAGTGATGATGACAGCCGCTGCCAAAAGGATGGCAATCACCCGCGAGAGAAGGCTCAGTTGGATCGGCTCACTGGTTTGGCTGTTATCGCCAGAGTAGAGCGTCAGGATCACGCGGAAGTAGTAGTAGAATCCAGCCGCCGCACTCAGAACCGCACATCCCACCACGCCCCAGTATCCACGATCAACACCGGCCATGAGAACCATCATTTTCCCAAGGAAACCCACCGTCAGAGGAAGTCCCGCCAGCGATGCCATGGCCACGGTCATCAAGAGAGCGAGCAGGGGTGAGCTACGAGCAAGGCCGCGCAGATCCTCCAGTGAATCCCCCCGACCGTGACGCCGGGCGACACACAAAACAAAAAAGGCGAGAACGGTCATCGGCAAATAAGTGCCGAGATAAAACGCAACCACATCCCCCGCAGCGAGATCAAATCGAGTGGATCCTCTGCACGCTAGGGCGAGTAGCAGAAATCCTGCATGGGAGATGCTGGAGTAGGCGAGAAGGCGTTTCACGCTGGTCTGGAAAATAGCGGGCAAACTTCCCAGGATCATGGTGATGGCCGCGCTAATCAGAAGCAAATTAATAACCTCAACCGAAACGAGTGTGGATGAAATGACCAGTGAATCCACCAAGCGGGTTAAGATGATGAAACCAGATGCTTTAGAGCCCACAGACAAAAAGGCCGTCACGGGCGCGGGTGCGCCCTGATAAACATCCGGAACCCACATGTGGAACGGTGCCGCCGCCACCTTGAAACCTAACCCTGCCAGGAGTAGCACGATTCCAAAAAGGAGCGTTCCTTTGCCAGTCGAAGGATCGCGAAGAGAAGCCGAGATACCCTCAAAGGTGAGAGAGCCCGTGGCTCCATAAATCCAGGCGATGCCATAAACGAGCACGCCAGTTGCAGCGGCTCCGAGAATCAAATACTTGACCCCAGCCTCCAGAGATAGAGCGCTCTTTCGGGTGTAAGCCACCAGCACATAAAATGAGACCGTCACGAGTTCCAACGCGGTGAAAACCGTTATGAGGTCCCTTGCGGAGGCGATCCACATCATCCCTGTGCAGACAATCAGCGGAAGGCCCACCAGTTCTCCGATCTGACCATCCAGGCTGTAGTTGACCAGAGTCTTTTCAGATTCGGTGATCAGCCACAAAACCAGGGCGGTGATCACAAGAGCAAAGCCTTTGTAAAAGAGAGAGTGTGAGTCGAGTGAATAGTAGGGTGCGACAAAAGCGGGTAGCGATGTCTCGGCTGCGGATGCGCCGAGGAGGCAAGCGAGGGATGCAAGCACGCCAGCGATTCCGATCCAAGCCAACGTGCGGGTGGGAATCTTTGGAAAAAACACTGACACGAGCACGAGCGCGATGCCCAGGACCGCGAGGAAGACTTCAGAGGAGAAAATCGACATAGGAGGTGAGCGTGAAATTCAGGAGTTCTTCCGCCTAGAGGCTAGCCACCTTGGCTGCGGCCCATGCCGATTGAATCAACCCCAGCAACACGCTGGGGCAGCAACCCACCACGAGCAGGACCGCCGCCAGGAGCACCAAAGGCACACGCTGAGAGAATCCAGGGTCGCGCAGGTAGTGGCCGGAATTGGCCGTGCCGAAAAAGAGTTTTCTGTAGGCTCGCAGCATGTAAACCGCAGAAATCACGACGCCCCAGAGAGCGAGAATCGTCGTCCATTGCAGGGAAGAAAGTTTTTCAGGGGAGAGCAGCTTGGGATCAAAGGTGCCCGCAAAGATCATGATCTCACCCGCGAAATTGGCCAACCCCGGAAGGCCGATGGAGGCAAAAGCGGCAAAACCGAAGAGGACAGTCAAAAGAGGTGCGTTGGTAGCGAGGCCCCCAAGTTTGCTAAACTCCAGCGTGCCGACTTGATTCCGCATTCGACCGCAAAGTGCGAAGCTAAGTGCGATCGATGCGCCGTGGGCGAACATGAGCATCACTGCGCCCTTCAGCGCCAGTTCTGTTCCCGCGGCCAGACCGAGGAAGATGTAGCCCATGTGCATCACACTGGAGTTTGCCAGCATATCATCGAGTCGGCTTTGATGGAGAGTCACCAGACCCATAACCAAAATATTACCGAGCAGCATGATGAGGAGTGCATTTTGCACCCACTCTGCCTGCGCTCCCAGAGGTAACAAAGGCTGAGCGATCCGGAGCAGTCCGTAGAGTCCAAATTTTTTCAAGACACCCGCGTGCAGCATGGCCACCGAGGTGGGTGCGGTCGCATAAGCGGGTGCTGCCCAGCTGTGAAAGGGGAAGAGGCTGACCAAAGTCCCGAATCCAATGAGCAGCGTGAAATAAATCCACTCTTGAGTGGCGGCGGGGACACTTGAGGTTTGTTGAAGCAAGGAGGTCAGGTCAAAACTGATCACGGGGCCTTCGCTAAAGTTCAGCACGAGGGCGGCCAGTCCCGCCAGAAGAACCAAGCTTCCGACTCCGAGATAAATGGTGGTTTTCCAGGCGACGGCGCGTCGATTGGCCGGATCCCCGTGGCCATGCAATGCGATCATCAGGAAGGTCGGAATCAGGGCCAGCTCGTGGAAGGCGTAGATGAAGAATAAGTCCGTGGAGAGGAAGGCACCCATCGCACCCGCTGAGATCAGGAGGGAGGCGATGTGAAATGGCGCTGATTTATCAGCCACGAT
The DNA here is from genome assembly GCA_945869695.1 of Prosthecobacter debontii. Classification (GTDB taxonomy): domain Bacteria; phylum Verrucomicrobiota; class Verrucomicrobiia; order Verrucomicrobiales; family Verrucomicrobiaceae; genus JAIBCL01. Next base: position 4,304 of record CAMBPV010000082.1, on the reverse strand, counting down.
CTGCCAGACAGCCGCCAATGTCACGATCGCCGTCAGGAGAGCGAGAATGAGGCTCATGCCATCAATGCCAACGGCAAAGGAGATTGCCGGATTATCCAAAACGATGCGGGAACTCACGTGGGCAAACTCGCCAACGCCAAGGCTCGAACCATCGAAGCGGAAGGCAATGCCCGCGATGATGACCAGATTGACCAATGCCGCAAAAAGGGAAGTGGGTCGAGCAGGCGCGCCGAGCCAGATGGCCAAGGCGGCTGCGATGGGAAGGAAGATGACGATCTCAAGTGGGCTCATGTCTATTCTCGATCAAGTTCCAAGCCTCGGCAGCACAAACACCGCCAGATAGACCGCCAAGATGATTCCAGCACCGAGCAGGAAGGTGTAACCCTGCAGGTGCCCCGATTGCAAAGATCTCGCAGCCGATCCGATCCGGCAGGCGATCGCCGCTGGCAGACGCGCCACAAGCCCGTCCACAAAAATGCGCTCAATACCCGTGATGATCCAAGCAAATCGGTCCTGAGCGTATTTGATGATCACCGCATACACCTCGTCGAAGTAGAATCGATTGGCTAAAAGGGTGAGCTTAAGCGGGTCTGCATCTTTTCCGGAGTAAACCTTGAACGCACCGCCCACGCCAACCAAAAGAGCCGTGATCGAGATGCCGACGATCAGCCAATGGGCATCGCTGTGGTGTCCGTGCGGAGCCATCGCTTGCAGCTTGTGACTCACCCATGGGATAGCGGAGACCAGTGACATCACCGAGAGGATCAACAAGGGGGCGACCATGGTCAGCGGCGGATCCGAAGCGTGGCTTGCGTCCTTGGAGCGCGGTTTCCCGAGGAAGGCGACAATGAAAAGTCGCGTCATGTAAAAGGCCGTGAGAGTCGCGGTGAGGACACCAACGAAGAAACAGATCTTACACTCTTCCCAGGCGACGGTGAGGATCGCCTCTTTACTCCAAAAGCCGCTGGTGATGAAGGGCACGCCGATGAGCGCTGCCGTGCCGATCAAGAAGGTCACAAAGGTGGCTGGCGTTTGAGTTCGCAGACCGCCCATTTTCCAAATGTCCTGCTCGTGATGGCAGGCATAAATCACCGCGCCTGCACCGAGGAACAGCAAGGCTTTGAAGAACGCATGGGTGTAAAGGTGGAACATTCCCGCTTCACTGGATCCGAGGCCCACGGCCATGACCATGTAACCGAGTTGGGAGAGGGTTGAGTAAGCAAGAATGCGTTTGATGTCATTCTGCTGCACGGCCATCAGAGCGGCCAGCAGTGCGGTGACGGCTCCGATGCCTGTCACCACATCTCCTGCGAGAGGTGAGGCAACAAACAGGAAACTGCAACGCACGAGCATGTAAACACCCGCAGCCACCATCGTAGCGGCATGGATAAGTGCAGATACGGGAGTGGGGCCTTCCATCGCGTCTGGAAGCCAGACATGAAGTGGAACCTGAGCCGATTTACCCATCGCGCCCATGAAGATGCAGAGCGCGGCAGCGGTAATGATCTCGGGTTGCGATTTGGCCAGATGATTCAGCGGACCACTTTGGAAGCTGTCTTTGAGATCCGCAAAAGAGACATCTCCGTGATTCAATCCAAACAGAAGGAGAATGCCGATCATGAACCCAAAGTCGCCGATGCGATTTGTCAGGAAGGCTTTCTTCGCAGCTTCACAGGCGGATGGTTTTGCGAACCAATGGCCGATGAGGAGGTAGGAGCTCAAGCCTACCAACTCCCAGAAGATGAACATCATCACCAAATTGTCCGCCAAAACGATGCCGGTCATCGAGAACATGAACATCGAGAGCGAGCCGAAATAGCGGGGTCTCGCATCATCGTCCTTCATATACTGGTGGGAGTAGATGTGAACGAGCAGACCGACAAACGTCACCACAAAGAGCATTCCCCGGCTTTGTCCATCGATCAGAGCATTGATGTCAAAGCTGATCGCATCGCTGATATGAATGAAGGGGAACAATGTGTAAATTTCATCGCCTGCCCCTAGTAGGGTCACGCTGAGAAGCGCGCAGATCGAGGCCGATCCGATGGAAATGAGCGCGGCTGCACCCTTGAGTTGCTTATGAAACAACAGAATGGCCAGTGCCGAAAACAATGGCAGGAGGAGGATGACGGCAAAAGGCGTGAGGTTGTTCATTCGTTTCTTCTTCCCTCCTGGTTAGCCTTGCATTTTGGTAACGGATTCCACATCGACACTCTGCTTCGAACGATAGAGAGCCACGATGATGGCCAGACCGACAGCGACCTCTGCCGCTGCTACGGTGATGGTAAAGAAAACAAGTGCCTGCGCTGAATAGTCAGGCAATCCGTCGGTGACCCGGAAACGAGAGAAAGCGACCAACGCCAAGTTCGCTGCGCTCAGCATCATCTCCAGGCACATGTAAATGACGAGAATGTTCCGGCGGACAATGATCCCGGCCAGTCCGAGGGCAAAGAGCGCGCTGCTGACGATGAGGTAATGATTCAGGGTGATCATTTCGCTCCTCCTTCGGTCCTGTTTTCGCGCTTGCTCAGCACCACGACGCCCACGGTGCTCACCAAAAGGAGGAGACCGATGATTTGCAGATGAAATCCGTAGTGATGATAAAGCTGAAGGCCCATCAGCTTCGTGTCCGGCAAGATGCCCGCTTCCAAATCACGCTGGATACCAGGCAAAGCATTTTTCCCCATGGCGGCAAGCGCCTCTTTCGGCCGGAGGGGCACCTCAAGGGTGGTGAGTTTACCTTTTTCAAAGGTGCTTACGATCGTCGCCACCTGAAGAACCAAGAGCACGCCGACCACGATGGCTGCAAAAACAGCTGCGTAATTCGGCGTCTTTCCCGTCTCTGCTTTGATGTCGAGCAGCATGATGATGAAAAGGAAGAGAACCATCACTGCACCCGCATAGACGAGCACCTGAACCGTGCCGATGAAATAGGCATCCAGTCCGAGGAAAAGCGCCGCCAGACCCACAAAGCTGACCGCCAAAGAAAGGGCGCTTGTCACAGGATTCTTCGAAACGATCACCATCACTCCGAAGAGGAGCGTGACTGCGGCGAACAGGTAGAAGAAGACGGCTGGCATGACCCTATTTCAATTCATTCCATTTGTTCACGAGCCCGACTCTCATGCCGCCGATTTCGTACAGCTTGGTCTTGTCGTGCATCATTTCCGCACGGGAGGTGCCGGTGATCGCGTAATCTTTGCGCAGGTAAATGGCCTGCTCAGGACAGACTTCCTCACACATTCCGCAGTAGATGCAGCGGATCATGTCGATATCGAACACTGCCGGACGCTTCTCCACCTTGGCCCAAGGATCATCACTCGGAATCTCACTCGGGATGATCTTAATGGCTTTCGGCGGACAAATGAACTCACAGAGCTGGCAACTCACGCAGCGCTCGCGACCATGTTCATCCGTCACGAGGGCAGGCGCGCCCCGGTAATACTCGGGCAGGTGAGAATCCCATTTCTGTTCGGGATACTCCATCGTCGTCTTCTCGCTTCGGGAGACGAGGAGCTTTAAATTCTTGATCGCATGACCCAATGTGGTCGCCATGCCCTTCACAAAAGTTGAGAGAAACCACTTTTCGTGCCAGGCTAGCTTGGGGCGTTTAACGGTAATGGTCGCCATGGTATTGGATTATTTCAATGGCATTGGGAACCAGATCAGCAGAGCTGCGGTTAGGATCACATTGGCCAAAGCCAGTTCAAAGAACACGAGCCAGCCCAGTTTCATGAGCTGGTCAAAACGGAAGCGAGGAAGAGTCCAGCGCACCCAGATGAAGAAAAGAATGCAGCCGAAGACCTTGCCCAAGAAAGTGAGGATATGGAGAATGCCCGTGTAGAGGGGCGTTTTTCCTGGAACGTAATGAAATTGAATTCCGGTCAGCTCCGAAAGCGCCTCCGCAAAAGGAATGCTCCAGCCGCCGAGAAAAAGAGTGACTGCGAGGCCTGAACCGATGATCATCGCAGCGTATTCTCCGAGGAAGAAGAGGGCAAATTTCATCGAGCTGTACTCCGTGTGGTAACCCGCGACGAGCTCCGTTTCGCACTCGGCAAGGTCGAAGGGAGTGCGATTGGTCTCGGCGAACATGGATACCGTGAAGATGATGAAGGAGATGCAAATCGGAACGAAGAGAATCCACCGGCTCCAGTTCCCACCATTAGTGAAAGGCAAACTGTCACCCCAGAGAGGGAGAAGCAGCCAGCCATTCGCATCCTGAAATACCGACATTTTACCCAAATTCAGCTCACCAAAGATCATCAGGATCGGAATGATCGACAGGCCGAGCGAGATCTCATAAG